>SHZC01000117.1 GCA_009692505.1 Myxococcales bacterium | reverse complement strand
GTCAAGCTCCAGGTCCGGGTCTTTCGCGCAGGCGCTCGGGGACAGCCCGACGGCCAAGAGAAGGAGCGCGCGGTGCCGAGTCCAGTTTGATCCTGTCTTCATGCGGAGAGCGTCTCAGGCGGTTGCTGCCACCTGCAACCCATTTCCGAGGTCAGCATCGCCTGCACTGACTCTCGCCCCCCCAAGCGACGATCACGGATAGACGGAGGTCGCGCCGGCCCGGTCGTCGGCCGTCAGCGCAAGGTCGCCGCTGTTGCCGCCGTTGCACTGGGGGTAGTGCATGACCGAGTTTCTGTCGTAAGGGGTCAAGGCGCGCCAGTTATTGTCCTCGAAGCAGGTCCCGGCCTCCGGGCGCGTATGCTCGTGGCGGAAGCCCACGGCGTGGCCGAGCTCGTGCGTGAGGATGCCGGCGAGCGTCCAGGGCGCGATGCTCCTGAAAGCGCTCGCGCTGACGAGCAGCTCGCGGGCCGCCCGACCGCTGCTCGGGAAGAAGGCCCGTGCGAGGTAGCCGTTCGTATTGACCTTGCGGACATTGAAGACGACGTTGTTATTGCGGTTGGTGCACGAGCCGTCCTGAGCCGCGCTGTGCACGAAGTTCACGCGCGCGCTGCCTTCCCAGGCGGCGGCTGCGGCGTTCATCGCGGCGGTGACCGCGGCGAGGTTATTGCCGAAGCTCCGGGTGTCGAAGCAGTAGGTGATGTTGGCGGCGGCCGCCGCGGAGTAGAGGTCGTCGGCGTTGCCTACGCGGTTGACGACGAGGGACTGCTCTACGGTCGCGAGGCCCAACTCCGTGTCGACGTAGCGCATATAGGCGTCTTCGAGATCGACCTCGGTCTCGGCGAGCTCGTCGCCGTTGATGATGGCGTAGCCCGTCTCCTCCTCGAAGTACGCCCGCTCGCGGAACGCCTCGTAGCTGAGGATGTCGTCGACGGAGGCCTCATCGGGCGGCGCGGCGCAGGCGGTCGTGAACGCGATGGCAGACAGGAACAAGGACTTCTTGAGCATGACTTCTTCTCCTCGGAAGGGCAGTAGCAGTGCACGATTCCGGCGCGACGAACAAGGTGCGAAAAATGAAGAAGCGTTCAGATCGGTTCGTTCGGGTGGTGGCCTTGTCGATCGTCCCCTCGGTCGTCCCCTCGGGCGGCTGGGCGGCGCCGGAACCCGAGGTTCAACGTGGGATCCTGGCGCCGAACGTCCGCGCCGCATCGCTTGTCGTCACCAATCGCGTGGCCCTCTCGGTGCTTTGGCCTGAGGACTTTGACCCCACCACCGTCGAGGAGAACACCGACCGTTTCAAGCTCAACTGGTCCCGCAAACCGGCCCTCGCGCTGCGGCGGCCGTTCTTTGAGGGCGACGGCGACCCGGCCGTGCTGAACGTCGTCGGCCATGGCCTCTTTGGCTCGGAGCTCTATCTGGCCTTCCGAACGCACGGCCACTCGCCGCTCGAATCGCTGGGCATGACCGCCGCATGGTCGACGCTCTGGGAGTACGGAGTCGAGGCTTGGCATAAGCGCCCCTCCGGGGTCGACTTGCTGTTCACGCCCATCGGCGGCGCCGCGCTCGGGGAGCTGAGGTATCGGTTGACCCGACGGGCTCGTGCCCGATCAAATCGCTTTGTCGAGGTGCTCTTCGATCCCCTCGGGGCCCTTGAGCGGTCGGTCTTTTGACGCGGGCCTCGAAGTCGTAAAGCGTGTTGACGATGCCTGGCGGGAGGGTCGCGATGACGCCGATCCCGCCGTCGCTCCTAGAGGTCGGAGGCGGTCACAGCGAAGCAGTACAAAGCGCCGTAGCCGCCCGAGCAGCCGATGCAGACCCCCACGCCGGGTCCGTTCTGGATGAGGTTCACGCCCGGCGCGCAGCCCCGGAGCATGTGGTCGGACAGCCAACTCGCGCCGTCGGGGCGACCTCCTCCACCCCCCCCCCTCCTCATGCGGGGGAAAGAGTGGCCGCACGTGACGGCGTTGGCCCCGACCTGGCCGCTGTCGCTCGTCCAGTCGTTGCAGGTCGAGCCCATATTATTGTTCGCGAGCAGCCCCTGCGCGCTGGAGGCCGTGACGACGTCGTGGGCGTCCCCGAGCGCCGAGATGGGGACGCCGTGCTCGTCGGGCAGGTCCGCGACGGCGGCCGGGTCGCCAACGGGTCGATCGCCGGTGGTCAGGCCCCGGAGGTTCTCCGCGATGAGTCGCTCATTGGCGTCGTGCCAAGGCCCCACGCCGATTCGGTCGATGGCGTTGACCTGGCGGCCGTCCGGTCCACGCACGGCGGAGAGGAACGCGCGCCAGGTCTTGTGGCCGACGCCGACCTCACCGGCGATGGTCTGGCAGAGGGCGTCCGCGCCGTCGAGGCCACCGAAGTCTCCGCCGAAGCCGTCCGGGCTGCCGGAGAGGCGTCGCATGGCCTCGAGGCTCGTCACGAAGAAGCTGAAGAGGCGCTCGGGTGCCGCCGCGTCGGGGATTGCGGCATCTGGAGGTGGGGCCGCGTCGGGGATTGCGGCATCTGGAGGTGGGGCCGCGTCGGGCATGAGGGCCACGTCTGGCCTTGGCGAGTCGCCGCCCTGACCCCCCGCGGCGTCGATGGGGTTCGACGCGCCGCCCTGGCCGGCCTGCGCGGGTTGACCATCTGGGTTGCCTTGGCCACCCGTCGCCCCGCCGCCCCCTTGAGCGCTCGCGTCGGTGCCGGCGGCCTGTCCTCCGGCGCCACCCGAGGCCGGACCTGAGTCCCCGTCGTTCTCAGAGAGGCTGTCTCTTCCACAGCCCAAGACGAGCACCGCGGACAAGGCGAACGCGGAACTCTTAAGCGACCGAGTCATGGTATCTCCTCACACGTTAGGCCACATGTCAGATCGGCGCGGCAACGTTGCGGCGCTGGACAATCCAGGTCTTCGCTACACGAGATCAGGCCGGGAATATCGACCGGCAGAGCCGCCGAGGACTGCACACGGAGCTCGATACAGCCGCCCGCGAGCGTCACCTGATCCACGGTCGCCCGCGAGACCGACACCGAAGGGAAGCCGGTCGCGCCGTAGGCCAGCAGCGCGTCGACGAGGGCCGTCGGGAGCTCGAAGCGGCCGGTGTCCGGGACCTCGCACACGAGCCTCGCCGGCGTGCCCCCGTGGTTGGCGATGGACAGCTCGATGAAGATGCGCGCCGGGGTCTCGATGGTGGGCGGTTGCCACTCCAAGACCGGGACCCGAGCCGCGCCGATCGCCAGGGACTCGCCTTCGAGTAAGAGCGGCGCGACCCCGACGCCCCGAAGCTCGAAGCCCGGAAGCTCTGATAGACCCTGGGCCCGCAGCGTGAGGGCATCCCCCTCGTCGAAGCCCGGATGGGGGAGCGCGCCCCGGAACGTATAAAAAAAGACAGGCGGCCGACCGCTCATGGTCACCGGCGCGGTGAGCCCCTCCACGGTGACCTCGCCGACGTCGACAGCCAGCGGTACAAGCAGGCAGAGGCCGTCGGGGCCGCAGGTCGTGCCGACAGCGCAGGTCGGATCGCAGTCGAGCACCGGCGGCAAGACGAGCTCGCAGGGGCCAGCGGAGGCGACCAAGCGGGGCACCCGGAGCGGCTCGACGCCGTTCATCACCTGGCCTTGGACGGCGGTATAACCATCGGCGAGGGCGATGAGGAAGCGGCCGACATGGACGGAGGGGTCGCAGGCCGGGGCACCGCTGAACGGGGGCCTGGCATCTGGGGCGGCGAGGTCGGTGATGGCGACGTCGGTTCCGGCGAGGTCGGTGATGGCGACGTCGGTTCCGGCGAGGTCGGCGACCGCATCCGGCATCGCGAGGTCAGCCCCGGCGTCGGCCCCGGCGTCAGTTTGGCCGAGGTCGGCGGCGGCGTCACGTTCGCCTTCACAGGCAGAGAGCAGAGCGGCCGTCGAGAGCAGCACGACCGCCCACAGCGGAGCGGCAGTAAAGACCTGAGCCTTCCTCATCGGTACGGCCGCGCTTGCTTGATGAACAACCTCGCCTCCTGCCCGTCTGCGAGGACATCGAACTTCAGCTCCACGTCCATCGCCCAGAAGCTCCCATCGCCCGGGTCATAAGCGGGCCTGAAGAACGCCCGGATCTGCGCGAGGGCCGTCCCAAGCTCGAGGGTCTGGGCGGGCGTCAGCACATCGTGCCCCGCGGCCACCTGATTGGAGTGCGTCAGGAACGTCGTGGGCCGCCCGGGGCGATCGAAGTGGTAGAGGAAGGAGTCGGTTGTCACGCCGGCCGGGGGCTGCACGACGGAGGTCTCGCCCACCTGGACGTTGATGAAAAACGCCGGCTCGGCCCCGGTCTGATCGAAGGGATTATTGGTCAAGGCGACGCCGTTCGCCTCTTCGTCCGGGAACGCCGGATGGACGAGCAGGGCCATGCCGACGGCGAGGTGCGATATGCCGCGGTAGGTCCGCTCCTCCTGGGCGCGGTAGTTAAAAACGCTGGCCCAAACCTCCTTGATCGCCTCGTCGAGCGGGTCCGAGGGATCGTCGGGATCGCCCGTCTTCGACTCGTACAAGCCCGCGCCCGTGAACCCATCGAGGTCCTCGGCGTTGGTGCTCGATCGAAAGCGGATTCGCTGCCCTGGCCATCGGAGGCGCACCTCGGTCTCGATGCGCGCGAGCAAGTCGGCGTCGATCGGGGCGAGGGCGATCTCCTCACGAAGGATCATCAGCTCGTCTTCACGTATTGCCCCATTCTCGGTGAAGTCCGCCGAGGCCAAGAGCGCGCGCACCCTCGCGTCGAGGCCGTGTCGCTCCATGTGCTCGAAGTAGTAGACGAGCGGGACAGCGAACGCGCCCTGGACTCGAAGCTCCGGCAGCTCCAGCAGTGCCCCATAGTGGGCGGCCTTGCCACCGACGGCGCGGGTCTCGACCTTGACGGCCTCGCGGAGTGCCCCGGACTCAAAGTCCACGGCGTCGTAGAGCGTGCTGAGCTCGACGAACTCTCTCACATCTCGGCGCGCCCCGGGCACCTGGACGACGGCGGGGCGGTGCGCCTCCCAATAGGCATCGGCGACCTCGCGGCTGACCTCTTCGATGGAATAGTCAACCGTGTTGACGAAAAGCCGGACCCACTTGCCTTCGAGCGCGCGGAGCGCCTCGTTTTGGAAGGCCGAGCGCAGCGCCATGTTCGGCGTGCCTCGATTTCGGGACAGGACGTTGACGTGCGACAGCGGGGTCTGGAACTGCTCGGTGATGATGCCGGCGACGACCGAGATCTCGTTGGGCACGGTGTCGAGCACGACGAGCTCGCGGGCGGAGACGGGCTGGCCCTCAAGCTCCGCGGCGCGAACGAAGCGCAGCAACCCGACGCCCTCGCCGGGGTTGAGCGGCTGGAAGTCGATGCCCTGGTAAAGCTCATCACTCAGGACGAGCGGCACGTCCTCGGGCAGCAGGGCGGCGACCGCCTCGACGGCCGCCGAGGTGGGGTGGAAGCGCAGCCGAGCGCCGAAGTACGTGTTTCGGACGATCGCCCGGAAGGCCTGGGTGATCAACTCGGGATCGGCCGTGTCGTAGGGCGCGATCTCGTAGGCGAAGACGTCGGGGCCCTCGTAGAACGTCACGGTGCCGAGGACGAAGCGGCGCGCGGCCGAGGTGTACTCCGTCTCGTTGAACGTGCCGAGCATGGGCACGAGGGGCAGGCCCCGGCCGGAGAGGTGAGTCGAGGCGAAGTCCCAATGCAGGGGGTACCGCTCGACGTTCTGGAAGTACAAGGCGTCGACCTCGACCCCCTCGACGACCCGGCTGTCGGCGCGGTCGATCACCGTCTTCAGCGAGCGTGCGCCGGGCACGGTGGAGGCGAGGGGTAGGGACGAGAGGCGCTCGAAGTCGCCCTCGCAGCCGAGGCCCAGCAGGAAGTCCGGCCGCTCGTCGGGGGCCGAAAGGCAGACTTCGGCGGGGGGGGACCCGTCCCCAGCGGCGTCCGGGGGGTCGCTGTCCGCGCCCAAATCGGGGGCGGTCACGCCATCGCTCGCGGTCACGCCATCGCTCGCGGTCACGCCATCGCTCGCGGTCACATCGACCGGCGAGGCCCCGCGGTCCGAGACGTCAGAGGCCGGCGCTTGGGACTCGGTCGGGGCCCCACAAGAACTGTTGCCCAACGCGAGCGCCAAAACGAGCGAGGTGATGCAAAGCTGTGGGCGGACGATCACAGGGGCGTCACCCTAGCAAGTTGCGGGCCCGGGCTCGTACCAAAAAGACTCAGCTTCTGGCCCCGCCAGTGTCGCGTGCCGACGACACCGTCAAGGTGCCTTGGCAGTCGTCCGAGCGGTCAAGACCTCGAGGGCCGGCGCGTGGACCGTCGCCGTCCCTACGAGCTGAACCGTCGTCGGATAGGGGATCTCGATCTTCGCGGCATCGAGGAGCTCTTTGATCCCCAAGGCCAGGTGGTGCTGCGCATCGCCTTGCACCGCCGGATCGAAGAGCCAGTAGCAGACGCGCATCTCGACGGCGGCGCCCCCGAACCGGATGACCCGACAGTGACCCCGCGCGGCATCGGCGGTCGGCAGCGTGGGCAAGATCGCCACGACCGCATCGCAGACCCGCTGCAGGTCCGCGGCGGCTAGCCCATAAGGCAGGCCGAAGTCGAAGGACAGCTGCGAGGCACGGTCGCTGTGATTATTGCGGATTGTGCTGTTGATCAGCTTGTCGTTGGGCACGATCACTCGGCCGCCGGCGCGGAGGAGCACGGTGGCGCGCAGGCCAATCTCGAGCACTACGCCTGAGTCGCTGCCCGCCTCGATGTGATCGCCCACCCGGAAGGGCCGCGTCAGAAAGATCGCCATGCCCCCGACCATCGGCGACAGCGTGTCCTTCGCGGCGAGCGCCACGGCCAGACCGCCGATGCCGAGTCCGGTCAACAAGGTCATCACGTTGTAGTCGAGCTCGCTCGCCGCGGACACGAACGCGATGAGCCACACGATGCCCAGGACGAGGCGCCGCAGGACGGGCAGGACCATCGGATCGATCGTGGGGTTCTCGCTGCGGGAGAGCGGCGCGAGCACACGATCGGTCAAGGCCCGCCACAAGCGGCTGACGACCCAAGCGATGACGCCGATCGTCGCGACGGCCGTCACCTTGCCCATGATGACCCGGCAGCTCGAGCCCTCGCTGTACAAGACGCCGGCGATGCGGCCTGCGAGCACGAGGCCGACCGCGCTCGATGGCGCCCGAAGGGCTTCGGTCATCAGCTCAGCGTAAGTCTGGCCCGAGGCGCCGCCGATGCGTCGGAAGATCGGGCGCAATAAGAAGGGCAGGAAACGGCCCAACGCTAACCCGATGACGAGGAGCGCGAACACTTGAAGGTGGGTCTCGGCCGAGTGCGAGAAGACTTCATAGGTGAGCAGGGTGTCCATGTTGAGGCCTCAGTTAGGGAGCGCGCGGCGCGGACGATAGGCGAGAACCGGGTGCTATGCCCACCCCCGACCCGCACGCGCCCGCATCGCGGTTGCGAAGCCGTAGGTGACGGCGCACGATACTCCGCCGTGGACAATGCCCAGACCCCCCAGACCCGTCGTCGGGCTGACCGTCCCGAAGACTTGGTCGGGGAGAAGCTCGACGGGCGATACGAGCTCATCGAGCACCTCGGCAGCGGGTCCGTCGGTCACGTTTATCGGGCGCGCGACCATCGCCTCGAGTTCCGCGAGGTCGCCGTCAAGGTGCTCAAACCCGGGCTGCGTGACGACCAGGTCGCGAGGTTTCGCCGGGAGGCCCTGCTCACCGGCGGCCTGTCGAGCCCGCATCTCGTGCAGGTGACCGACTTCTCGACGCTGCCTGACGGGCGCAGCTACCTCATTATGCAGCTCCTTCGAGGGCGCAACCTCAACGTGCTCCTGCACCAAGAGGGCAAGCTGCCGATCGAGCGCGCCTTAAAGATCGCCGACGGCCTCCTCGCCGGGCTCGAGGCCGCGCACATCGCTGGCGTCGTGCACCGCGATCTCAAGCCGGAGAACATCTTCATCGTGGAGGAGCCCGGCGTGCGGGACCATGTCAAGATCGTGGACTTCGGCTTTGCGAGGGTCTTCCACGGCGGGGGCGACGGGCTCGACGTGACGGGCGACGCGCAGATCGTCATCGGCACCGTCTCGTATATGGCACCGGAGCAGTTGCGCGGTCAGACCACCGACCATCGTGCCGACCTCTTCAGCGTGGCCGTGATCGTCTTCAAGATGCTCACCGGGCGCCTGCCTTATGAGACGAGCCCGACGGGCACGGCCATGATGCTCGCCGCGAAGTTTCGGGCCAGCAACCTGAGCCAGCCCCCGCTCCGACTCTCGGAGTACGACCCATTATTCGCACACGAGGCCATGCTTGAGGGCGTCTTGATGCGCGCGTTGCAGACGGCCCCGGAGCGGCGCTTCGAGAGCGCGGGCGAGATGCGCCGCGCGTTTGTGATGGCGATGGGCAAAGGCGCGATGCCGCCGGATCCCTCGGTGCCCGGGACCGCGTCTGAGGTCTGGGCCAACCCCGCGAGCGGGCTGGTTGATCTGCGGCCGACCGAGACTCCGGCGCCGGTTGTGTTGATGGCCGAGGAGCCAGGGGTGGAGCCGAGAGCGGTATCGCGACCGGTGTCGGAGCCGCCCGTCGCCTCGAACGCATCTCGGCTGGCGGGGCTGATTCTTTGGGCCTTCGCGGCCGTGCTTGCCGGCTATCTGGTGTATCGCGTCGTGCGGTGAGTGGTGGTATGCACCCTGTGGTCTTACTCCCGTTCTCCGGACAGTTTGGTTATGCGGCTGACGCCGAGTTCTCGTAGAACGCATTTTCGACATCAACAGGGCTCTGATGGCCGAGGAAGGAGTGCCTTCTCCGGCGGTTGTAGAAGAGGCCGATGTATTCGTGGATGGCCAGCCGGGCGGAATGCCGGGTTGGCCAGGGCTGACGATGGATCAGTTCGGTCTTGGGGGTGGCGAAGAAGCTCTCCGCGCAGGCGTTGTCCCAACAGTCGCCTTTCCGGCTCATGCTGCAGTCAATGCCATTGGCCTTGAGGACACCCCGGTGGTCGCCGCTGGCGTACTGGCGAGCTCGGTCGGAGTGGAAGACGTGTCCAGGCGCCGGAACACGGTGTCCCAAGGCCATGTCCAAGGCGCTGATGACGAGCTCGGTCCGCATGTGATCGGCCATCGACCAGCCGACGACACGCCTGGACCGGAGGTCGATGACGACGGCCAAGTAGAGCCAGCCCTCCCAGGTCCAGATGTACGTGATGTCCGCGACC
This sequence comes from Myxococcales bacterium, assembly GCA_009692505.1. Classification (GTDB taxonomy): domain Bacteria; phylum Myxococcota_A; class Bradymonadia; order UBA7976; family UBA1532; genus SHZC01. The sequence goes on along the minus strand of SHZC01000117.1, from coordinate 7,770 downwards.
CAGAGCAGGTCCGGGCCGGCCGGCGCGAAGTCACGCGCCACGAGGTTCTCCGGCAGCGGTAGCCCATGCGTCGAGTCGGTCGTTGCCCTGTAGCGCCGCGGACGGCATTCCCGTCGGGCCCTGAGCCTTCATCAGCCGAGCAACGAGCTTCCGACCCACCACCTCGCCCGCAGCTCCATCCTGACTCGAGGGCTGCCGTAGGTCCCACGGCTCTTCTCATGAGCCTGGGCCACCTTCGCCGCCAACGGGGCATTCCGCAGGTCGCGGGCGCTCGGCTTGCGCTTGGCCCACTCGTAGAAGCCGCTGCGCGACACCTGCAGCACGCGGCACAGCACGACGACCGGAAAGAAGGCCGTCGCTTTTTTCAAGATTTCGCGCTCCATCGCCAAGACCTTGACCTCACGCCGAAGCCGCTCCAACTCCCGGCGTTCGTCGGTTGTCAGAGCCCCCTTGGGCCCCGCCCCGGCGTCGACATCCGCCTGCCCCACCCAGTTGCGGATGGACGACTCGGGCAGATCGAGGTCCTTCGCGAGCTCATAAGATGCTCTTCTCGCCCTTGCGGACCAGCGCCACCGTCGCGGCCTTGAACTCCGCCGTGAATTTCCTTCTCGCTCGATTCGACACGGGCACCTCCAAGGCGTCATTTACGCCCTATTCGTGGTGTCCGAAAAATGGGGGCAAGACCAAGTCGTCTTGCTCGGTGACGCCGTTTCCCCGCAGGAGCCCGGCGTGGTCGTCGAAGTCCAGTACGACGCGGTCTGCCCGCCCTGAAAATTAGCGGGCCTTCGGTTCTGCCCGCGCTTCGGCTCGCACCCGCTCATCGGCATCTTTGAGCACACAAGCCGCCCAGACCGCCGTGGCCTGAACGACCGGATCCGGGTCGTTCACCGCGAGCCGCTCAACCAAGGGGAGGAGGGTCACGGCCTTTGTGTTCGCCGCGACGATGAGCGCGTTGCGTCGAAGCCCCGGGGCGCGAGTCCGAAGCAGTGGGCTGCCTTCAAGTGACTGCTCGAGCACGTCGGGCTCCGTCGTCAAGATGTGTTCGAGGGAGAGGTCGGGCCGCGTCGGCTTCCATCGCTCGGCCGACGCTCGGGGCACGTCCCGGTTCCAGGGGCAGACGTCCTGGCAGATGTCGCAGCCGAAGAGCCAGTCGCCGATGGACGCGCGTTTCTCCACCGGGATGAGGCCCCGATGTTCGATGGTCCAGTAGCTGATGCATCGGCGGGCATCGACCACGCCGTCGGACACGATCGCCCCCGTGGGGCACTCGTCGATGCACGCCGTGCAGGTGCCGCAGCGGAAAGGGTGGGCCGGTTCGACCGGCTCTTCGGTCTCGAAGCGGCGATCGAGGAAGATGACCGCGAGGGAGCCGAACGTGCCCGAGGTCGTGCTGATGAGCATCGTCGACTTGCCAATCCAGCCGAGCCCCGCGCGCTCGGCGTAGGCCCGTTCCAGCACCGCGCCCGTGTCGATGCTCTGGTAGGTCCTCACCTCCGGACAGGCTGCCAGAATCCATCGGAGCACCTTGCGGAGGCTCTTTCGCGCGACGTTGTGGTAGTCCCTGCCCCAGGCGTATGCGGCGATGCGGCCGGTCGGGGGGCGGTTTGGACCGTCGGGGGTCGTGTCCGGTTTGGGCGTGCGGTGTGGCAGCCAAAAGCACAGCGCGGTCGCGGCCCCCGGCAAGAGGTGCGCGGGGGCGAGGCGGGCCTCTGCACGCTCGGCCATCCAGGTCATGTCGGCGTTTTGACCGTTGGCCAACCACGCCTCGAAGCGCTCCGCATGGGGCGCAAACCAACCGCCGCCGAGGGGCATGACCGGGGCGACGCCGACCGCAGCGAAGCCAGCGGCGTCCGAGACCGCGCGCAACGCGGACAGCGAGAAGGGCAAGACGTCGTTCATCGTGGCGCGGAGCATAGCGCAGGGCTCGCCGGTCGTTTACGTTCGGACGATGCCTGTCGTCGACCCATCCCTCCGAGCCTTCCTCCTCGCGGTCGCCGTCGTGGGCTGCGACGCCATTGGTCGCCGCGCGGAGTGTGAGCCGGTGACGGGGGAGGGCTGCGGCGATGGACAACGGTGTGTCGTATCGGCGGAGGGTGATCCCGCGTGCCGTTCACCATCGGAGTTCCAACTGGACGACGGCGACCCCTGCGCGACCGACAACGCCTGCCCCGAGCGGAGCGGCTGCGTCTCAATCGACGGGCGCGCCCAGTGCCTCCCGTTCTGCGAGCCCGATCTCGCAGGCGGGGCCAGTCGGTGCGCGGCTTGGCATCGCGACGCCCGCTGCTTGGGGACCGTCGCCCTTCGCCCCGAGATTGGGGTCTGCGTCCGACCCTGTCGCGACCCTCAGATTGACTGCGCGGCTTTCGGTGAGCCGCTGCCCGGGTGCTTCTTTCCGCCGGGCCTCGACGTGGCCCTCTGTGCCGGTCTTACCGGAGACGCGGACGTGGGGGACTTCTGCGATTTCGCGTCCCGGTGTCGCTCGGGGCTCCTCTGTGTGCCCAGAGGCGCGGGTGGTCTTTGCCGACGGCCCGCCTCTCGCGACGAACTGACCTGCGAGGTCGGCCAAGAGGACTGGCAGGGACGCCCGCGCTCCGTGCCGGGGACCACGTTCTACGCCGTTTGCGAGCCCTGCTTGCCGATCGGTGGGCCTATGGGTTTGGAGCCGGCGTCCGTGTCGTACGTCGTCTGCGTCGAGCCGGTGACGGAGACTGAGGCCGAGCGGCGATGCGAGACGCTCGGCGGCGAGTTGGCCACGCCGACTGAGACCCTCGCGGGGGCGGCGTTCTCAGCCCTCGGCGTCGGGCCTTTGACCTTGAGCACGGCGGACGGCTGCCTCTCCACCGACGGAGAGACCTTCGAGCCCACGTCCGACTGCGGCCTGACGTACCCCGTCTGTCGGCTCAGCCAAACGCCATGACCTCGATGCCCCAGTTGCCGCGCTCGCAGGCCTCCTTGAGCCGGAGTCGGGCGCGATGAAATCGACTCTTGAGCGCCGGCAGCGAGAGGCCCGTCTCCTCGGAGATGGATTGGAGTGAGAGCCCGTCAATGAACCGCCGCGTGAACAGCTCGCGGTCGCCTTCGCGGAGCTCGGACAAGAAGTTGTCGGTCAGACGCAGGATCTCGCGATCACCCACCAGCTGCTCCGGGGCGGGATCAGGGGCCGCGTCGGTGGATCCGAAGACCTCCGCCGTCGGCACGAGGCGGCGTTCACGGCGGTGACGGAGCAAGGCGGTGTTGACGACGACGCGCGCCAGCCACGACGAGAACCGGGCCTCACCCCGGAACTGCCCGATGCGGCGCATGACCTGGACGCAACTCTCCTGCGTCACGTCCTGGGCGCGGACCGGGTCTCGCGTGACCTTCAGGGCGAGGTGATACATGTGGGCGTAGTGGTGAGAGAGCAGCTTCTCCATCGCGGCCTTCTCGCCGATGGTCGCGCGGGCTACGAGGTCGGTCTCCTCGATTTCAGTCAGCAGTTTCATGCGATCCTCGGTTGTCGATTCAGTCGGAATCTCTCGCTCTCGCACCGCATACCGGCGATGAGGAGCGGGGGTTTTTCTTCGCCGTGTCGGTCGCACTCGCAACAACACTTCAGGTCCGCGGTTTGTTCGCAGCCCCGACACGCTTCGAGGTAAGAGAGGCTCACGGCCACCTCCTGCCTCAAGCAGCGCAACCGCGCGACGCGCTCGTCAATGCGGTGAAGCACCTCGGCGTAACGATGCCGCACGTCGTCCATGGCCCCACCGGCGGTCTCGGCGTTCGAGACCGCGTCGATGAGGGACCGCACGTCGTCGAGCTGAAAGCCCATCTCGCAGAGGTCGCTGATCCATCGCAGCCGGACGACCGCCTCGGGCCCATACTCCCGGTAGCCGCCTTCGGTCCGACCCATCGGCGTCAGGAGGCCCATCTCCTCGTAGAGACGCAGCGCCCTCGCAGACTTGCCGCAGGTCGACGCCAACTCTCCAACCGTAAATGTCGCGCGTGTCGTGCTCATTTCCAACCTTCACCCTAACGTTAACGTCAGGGTTGGCGGGAACCTAGGCACCGCTCGGGGGACTGTCAAGTCAGAGGTATCGCTCGATGGTCCGAATGATCTCGATTCGATCGACGAGGTCCTCGATGTAGTCGAGCTTGTCGATCGGGATGACCAAGGTCGGGGAGCGGTCGTAGCGCGCGAACCAGTCCTCGTAGAGATCATGCAGTCGCCGCAGGTACGGCACGGGCAAGCTCTGCTCCTCGGGGCGACCGCGAAGCTTGATCCGACGCCTCACGGTCCGCACATCCGCCCGCAGATAGATCATCAGGTCGGGCGGGCGGAGCGTGCCGATGATCGCGTCGTACAAGGCGCGATAGGTGGCGTATTCCTCGGGCGTCATCATCTTCGTGCGGTAGAGGTTCTGGGCGAAGATCTCCGCGTCTTCGTAGATGGTTCGGTCCTGGACGACGGTGCCGGGATGGTCTGTGAGCTGCTGATGCAGTCGGAACTTGTGCGTGAGGAAGTAGATCTGGCTGTGAAACGCCCACCGCTTCATGTCGTCGTAGAACAACGTGAGGTAGGGGTTCTGGGCGTTCGGCTCAAAGAACGGGGTCAAGCCGAAGCGGTACCGCAGGAAGTCGACGAGGGTGGACTTGCCGGCCCCGATGTTCCCCGCGACCGCGATGTACTTTCGGGGCCCGGACATCTCAGGGCTGGCAGCGGGGCGTGCCGAGGCCGTCGTCGGCGCAGCGGAGGCCGGGGAGACACTGGGCGTAGGCGTGCATCTCCGGGCCGCACTGGTCACCCTGTCGATAGCTCGCCGTGAAGGTTAAGGTAAAGTTACCTGACTGTCCGCCGAAGCCGTCCACGAAGACGAAGAGGTCGCCGCCGGGGAAGTCGAACTCGACGCGGCTCGTCGCGCCCGCGCCGTTGTCGTCATCGCAGGCGACCTCGGTCGAGGCGACGACGCAGGCTTGAACCTCGGCGTCGGGCGTGGCATCGGCCAAAGTGTCGGCCAAAGCGTCCGGCAACGCGGCGTCCACCGACACAAGATCCGACGGCGGCGCGGCGTCGACGGAGGCGAGATCAGGCTCATCGGGCAGCGGCGGCAGGGGGGCCGGGAGCTCGCAGACTCGGGCGGGACAGGCCCGTCGAATGAAGAGCACGGTGTCGTAGTCGCTGCCCTCGGTGTGCGCGGCGATGTGGGCGGCGTAGGGGACAGTGGCGCGGAAGACGCGCTCGGGAGAGGCACCGCCGCGGCAGTCGCTCATATGCTGATCCTGACCGGAGACCGTCTCGCCCCGAGCGATGCCGCCCTCAGGCAGGGCGGGCTGGACAACGTCACACGGCCCGCGCTCATCGCTGTCGGAGGCCGCTTGGCAGCCGTCATCGGGTGAGAGCGCGCCTCCGCTCTGGCTCGCGTGGTCCGCCGTGCCATCCCCATCATCGTCGAGGCCGTTGGCGCAAATCGGGGCGATGGGCGGGTCGCGCTCGTCAATGTCAGCGGCCTCGAGGCAGCCCGGCTCATCGGGATAATCGAAGAAGCCGTCGCCGTCGTTGTCGCGTCCATCCCGGCAGGCGGGGAGGTTGAACTCGTCGGGGTCGTTGACGTCGACGCAGCCGGGGTCGAGCAGATCGGTCAGGCCGTCGCCGTCGTTGTCGCAGGCGTCGGCGCACTCCATGTCGAAGCCCTCCGAGGGGTCGGTGGCGCAGGCGCAGTCATCGTCTGCCGCCGCGTCGTGTCGCCCGTCTCCGTCGCGATCGAAGTCCGTCGTGCCGTCGCCGTCGTTGTCCTCGTCGTCGGCGCAGTCGGGACCCTCGACGGCATCACCCGCGGCGGCGCAGTTCTCGTCTTGCGGGTAGTCCAGACGACCATCGCCATCGTCGTCGAGGCCGTTGCTGCAGGCCACAGAGATCGCCGGGTCCTCCTCGTCGTCATCGGCGGGGCTGGCGCAGCCCGGCTCGGCGGGATAGTCGATGAGGCCGTCCAGATCGTCGTCCACCTCGTTGGTGCAGGCAGCGCGAAGGCAGAGGCCCTCGCGGCAGGTGAGGCCCGCGCCGCAGCTCCACGGCTCGCCCCCCTCGCAGCTCCCGTTCTCGGCCACGACCGCGGCGGCCCGGAGGCGAAACAGGCCGGGCACGGAGTTGCCGTGGGTGTCGACGAAGACCCATAGCTCGGTGCCGGGGACGAGCGCCTCGAGGATGATCTGGGCGGTGCCCGCCTGCCCGGAGAAGTCGTCGCAGGCGAGGTCGGGCTCAACTTGAGGCGCGCACTGCTCACGGGCGTACAAGACCGTGTCGAACCGCGAGCCGTTGGTGCTCAACGTGAGTCGCTCGAGCGGGCGATCGTCGCTGACGCGCCACACGAACGCGCGCTCCGCGCTGGTCCCCTGAACACAGCGGGCGGCGAACTCATTGGCGTCACCTTCGAGGTTGCCGCGGGTCTCACGCACGCCGGTGATGTCGAGCGGCACGAGGTCCATGCAGGGGTCCGCCTCGGTGGCATCGGCCGCGGAGATGCAGCCGGCGAAGTCACTGGGGAAGTCCGTCAGGCCGTTCTCGTCGTCGTCGAGGCCATTGAAGCAGGTCGGCGGGACGGCCGGATCGGACTCATCGGGGTCCTCGAGCCGGTCGCAGCCAGGATCGTTGGGGTAGTCGACGAGGCCATCGAGGTCGTTGTCCTGGAAGTCGCGGCAGGCCGCCGTATTCCACTCGAAGAACCAATCGGGGTTGCCCATGCAGCCGGGGTCCTCCAGATCGATGAGGCCGTCGCCGTCGTCGTCGAGGCCGTTCTTGCAGGCACCCGGGGGCTCCTCCGAGTCGTCTCCCGCGCTCTCACAGCTTGGGTCATCCGGGAAGTCGACGACGCCGTTGAAGTCGTCGTCGTTGGCATTGGAGCACTGAGGCGCGACGGCGGGATCGGCCTCATCGAGGTCTGACGGGGTCGCGCAGCCCGGCTCCTCGGGATAGTCCACGCGGCCGTCGCCGTCATCGTCGAGGCCGTTGATACACGGGCCCGGCGCACAGACATCGCCGACACAGCTCGCGCCCTCTCGGCACGTGGCGAACGCACCGTCTGGCGGGCAGGACTCGCCATCGGCCACGTCGGCCCTGACGCTCAGCACGAAGGGCCCGGACTCGTCGAGGAAGCCGTCGACGATTACGAAGTAGTCACCCGCCTCGGGCGTCTCGAGGACGACTCGGCTCATGCGGTCGTTCACGCCGATGTCATCGCTGCAGCCCACCTCGCTGAGCACGTCGTCGCAGGAACGTCTGACCGAGAGGACCGTGTCGAAGCCGCTGCCCCGAGTATCAAAGGAGAGGGACGCGAGCCCGGCCGGAACCGTGAAGAGGTAGATGACCTCCGGGGCCGCGAGGTTGTGGTTGCAGGAGGCATCGAAGAGGGCGGTTGCGTCTCGCGTCGTGCCCATGATCAGCCGCTGCCCGGTGACGTCCCTCAGGCTCTGCATCGGGCCACAGGTGTTTGACTCATCCGGATCACCGGGGGACGCGCAGCCGAGATCGTCGAGATCAATCAAGCCGTCGCCGTCGTCGTCGAGGGCGTTGCCGCAGGCGAGGGTGGCGGGGTCGTCTTCGCTGTCGTCGCTCGAGGTCATGCAGCCGAGATCAGCGGGATAGTCCGTCAGGCCGTCGCCGTCGTCGTCGAGGCCGTTGTCGCAAGACGCGATTGGGGCAGCGTCTCCCTGCGCGTCCACCGGCAGAGCGTCGGGTCCGGGCCCATCTAACGGCGTCGCGTCTACGGTCTGGGCGTCAGCCTCGGCACGGTCGGGCTT
>SHZC01000116.1 GCA_009692505.1 Myxococcales bacterium | reverse complement strand
GGGCGGCGGCTCGAGGTCCTGCTGCACGATCTGCTCGCGCTGTCCCGTCTCGAAGCGCATGGCCTGGAGCTGGAGCGCGTGCCGGTCAGCCTCTCAGCGATCATTCGATCCTCCATCGAGGCGTCGGACGACCGCCTTTCCCAGAAGAAGCTGTCCATCGAGGGTGAGCTCGAGGATGTGTCGGTGAGGGGCAATGAGCGGTGGCTCAGGCGCGCGATCGACAATCTCCTGTCCAACGCCGTACGCTACGCACCCGCGGCCTCGGTGATCGAGGTTACTCTTCGTTACATCGGCGATGAGGCCGTCGTGCGCGTGCGTGACCGCGGGCCGGGGGTCGCCTTGAAGCTGCGTGCGCGGCTCTTTGAGCGGTTCGTCACCGACCGCCTCGACGCCGACGGCACCGGCCTCGGGCTGGCCATCGTTCGGTCCGTCGCCGAGCACCACGGGGGCACGATTTGCTTCGTCGATGTGACGCCTGGAGCCTGCTTCGAGCTGCGCCTTCTTTCGTGAGTTTTTCACGCGCCCTTCACACTCGGCCCTGACCCGATGTGCGATGGTCGGCCGCGAATTCAGTCAGAAAGAGCAGCTCGAATCATGTCCGACTCCCCCGAGTTTCCGCGCCACGTCGCCATCATCATGGATGGAAACGGTCGATGGGCCGTGCAGCGTAATCACCCACGATCGGCCGGCCATGAGCGAGGCGCCGACGCGGTCCGCCGCACCGTTCGCCACGCCCGAAAGTCCGGTATTCGCTGCCTCACGCTCTTCGCGTTCTCCACGCTCAACTGGCAGCGACCGACCGTCGAGGTCCGCGAGCTCATGGACCTGCTCGAGCGGTTCCTCGTCGAGGAGCTCGACGAGCTTCGCGGGAACCACATCAAGCTCGTGGGCATCGGCGAGCGCGAGCTCTTGCCGACGTCTGTTCGAGAGTCGCTTGAACACGCCGAGCGCGAGACGGCGCATCTGGACGGCATGACCCTCGTCCTGGCCGTCAGCTACGATGGTCGAAGGGATCTCGTCCGCGCCGCCCGTCTGCTCGCCGAGCAGGTGCGTCGCGGCACGCTCCTGCCTGCGGACCTCGACGAACATCAGCTCTCTAAGGCGCTCTCGACCGGCGATCTGCCCGACGTCGACCTCCTCGTCCGCACCTCCGGCGAGGTCCGTTTATCGGGCTTTCTGCCCTTCGAGGCGTGTTATGCCGAGCTATACTTCACGCCCGTGCTCTGGCCCGAGTTCGATGAGTCCACGCTCGACGCCGCGCTCGAGGAGTACGCGCATCGCCAGCGCCGCTTCGGCCTGACGAGCGAACAGATGGCCGGAGACCAGCTCGCCTCGGTGATTTGAGCGGGCGTGCTCATCGGCGCTGGAGTCATCGCCGGAGCAGATGCGCGGCGCGCGGGCGCGTTGCGGCGTTGGGTGGGACAATTGGCCTGGTGGCGGGCCGTGGTTCGTTGGTGGCAAAGTGAACCAATGGAGCTGCATATCGAACTCGAACGCGAGGAAGATGGCCGGTGGATCGCCGAGGTCGCGGTGCTCCCGGGCGTGATGGCCTAGGGCTCCACGTCGGCCGATGCGGTCGCCCGGGTGAAGGCCCTCGCCTTTCGGGTCCTGGCCGATCGCATCGAACACGGTGAACCCGTTCTCGACTTGGACCACGTCTCGTTCATCGCAGCGTGAGGCTCTGGCCGTCAACGAAGGCCCGCCGGGTGCTGGCTGCGCTCTTGAGGATCGGCTGGTCCGTCAAGCGTCAGACCGGTTCCCACAGAACACTTCAGCGCACCGGCTCATCGGACTAGGTGTTTGCGTTCCACGACGGCGACGAGATCGGACCCGCGATGCTCGCGTGCATCGCCCGTCACACTGGCCTGAAGCCTGGTGACTTGATCTGAACGTCCAGCGGGCGCTCAGTCCTCACGCCAAGCCGCGCTGGGGTCCTCGGGCCAGGCGTGTTTCGGGTAGCGACCGCGGAGGTCGCGGCGGACGAGCGACCACGATGAGCGCCAGAAGCCGTGCAGGTCCTGGGTGACCTGGGCGGGGCGGCCGTTGGGCGCGAGCAGGTGCAGCACGACGCGGACGCGCCCGTTCGCCACCGTCGGCGTCTGATCGAGGCCGAAGAAGTGCTGGATCCTCGCCGCCAGGATCGGCGCCTCACCCGGTCGATACGTCAGGCGGCCCGAGCGTCCGGCGGGCAGGCTCAGGGTGGTGGGCGCGTGGCGGTTGAGGGCCTCGCGGTGGGCATGAGTGAGGCGGGCTTCGAGTTGGGTTTCGAGGTTCAACTTCCGGAGGTCCGCGAAGCTTCGTCGGCCTTGGCATAAGTCCGTGATGAGGTCGGTCGGGGGCTCGAGCGGCGTCGTGAGCTCGTCAAACGTCGGGAGCAAGAGCTCGGGCATCCACATCGCGAGGCAACGAATGCGGTCGAGGAAGCCCTGCGCCGAGGTCAAGTCGAAGGCGCGCTCCGGGGCCGCGCTGGCAGCAGGGGCAAGGGCCGTCGACACCGCGGTCGCGTCGGCGGCATCACCCACCGGGGCCTCACCGAGGACCAGCTCCATGAAACGCCGCTCGCGGCTTTGGACGACGGCCTCGCGCGCCGGATCGAAGCGGGTGACGACGTGAGTGACTACGGGCAGCCAGGCTTCCTGCACGGCGCTCGCCAGCCGGATGACGTGCTCGCCGCCCCTACCGTGACCGGCGGCGTCGAGGGCCACGGCGAGGATGAGCGGGGCCTCGTGAACGACGCTCTTGCGGTCGAGGGTCGCGCCTCCCCCTCCGGCGAGCTTGAACTTTGTTCCCCGCGGCTGCCGGCGCTGCGCGACGCGATCTCCGAAGCCGTCAAGCAGCGCGCGGAGGCAAGCCACCTCGAGGTCGGCGACGCTCCCGGCCATCGAGGATTCAGGCGAAGGCCCAAGGACTCGGCGGGCGATGGAGGTGAGCTGATCCCGCACGGCGCAGACGTCACGCGCGGCCCGCAAGTCAACGCCGAGACGCCGCGCGAGGTCCTCGCGGAATCGACCGGCTTCGAGGGCGTTGAGCGCCTCCAGACGGAGCGTGAGATCACTGTCGGCTGACACGTCCGGCACATCGCGCAAGATCTCCCGCTCGCTCAGGAGGGCGGCCGCCGTCGCCGCCGCGCGAAGAATGCCCCGTCGATGGCCGCTCGCCACCACGGCACCCAGGCGGGGCTCCAGGGGCAAGGCGAGCAGCGTGCGGCCCAGCGGGGTCAAACCGCCGTCGACGAGGGCACCGAGCTGCCGGAGCACGGCAAGGGCTCTGTCGATGAGTGCCGATGGGGGCCGCTGGAAAAACGCGAACGTCTCCGGGCTCGTGCCCCAACCGCGCAGCTCCAGGGCGAGCCTTGCGAGATCGCTGCGAAGAAGCTCCGGCTCTTCGGCCTGGGCCATCGAGGCATAGGTCGCGGCCGAGTAGAGTCGAAGGCAGAGGCCGGGGCCCGTGCGTCCGGCGCGGCCTGCGCGCTGCTCCGCCGAGGCCTTGGAGATCCGGACGCGCTCAAGGCGGGTCAAGCCGAGCTGGCCGTCAAAGATGGGGATCTTGGCCTGGCCGGAGTCGATGACCACGGTGACGCCGTCGATGGTGACGGAGGTCTCCGCGACGTTGGTCGACAGCACGATCTTGCGAAGCCGCGTCTCGGCCTCAGGCAGGAGCGCCTGGTCCTGGAGCTCAGCCGAGAGACCGCCGTGAAGTGGACGGATCACCACGCCCTCTGAGGCAGGCTCGAGCAGCCGTCGGGTCGCCTCAATCTCGAACTTGCCGGGCAGGAAGACGAGGACATGACCGACGCTGGCGATGGACAACGAGGCACGGACGGCGGCGGCGGCCCGCTCGCTGAGGTCGGCGGTCGAGTAGCTCTCGTCGTGGCGAACCTCCACCGGAAAGGCCCGACCCAGGGACCGAACGACCGCGCACGGGGAGAGGAACGCCGCGATGGGTTCGGGATCGAGCGTCGCCGACATCACGAGGACGAGGAGGTCGGGCCTGACCTCTCGCCGCAGCTCCGCGAGCAGCGCGAGGGCCAGATCCGCGTGTTGGCTGCGCTCGTGAAACTCATCAAGGACGACGCAGCTTATGCCCTCCAGGAAGGGATCACTTTGCAGCCGTCGCGTCAGCAGGCCCTCGGTGATCACCTCGATGCGAGTCTGCGCCGAGGTGGCGTCGTCGAACCGCACGCGATAGCCAATCGTGGTGCCGAGCGGCGTGCCCGTGACCTGAGCCATGCGTCGTGCGACAGCGCGGGCGGCGACACGGCGCGGCTGGAGCATGACGAGTCGACCGGCACCGAGGAGCCCCGCGTCGAGGAGCGCGAGCGGCACGACGGTGGACTTGCCCGCGCCGGGTGGGGCGACGAGCACGGCGGCACCGCATTGTTTCAGGGCGGCGAGCAGCTCGGGCAAGGCGGCCGCGATCGGCAGCTGTTTCATGGCGGTCGCGATCTCCCGATCGCTCAAGGGCAACCGAAGGGCCCGCGGGTGAAGTAGATCTCCGCGTTGCCGTCCCGGTGGTCGTACCAGAGCGCGACGTAGCCGCCGTTGAGATAGGTCATCCATGGCAAAAACGAGTTGCCGGCCGCGCTCGACAGTCGCTCGGCGCGCCCCGACAGGCCCGCCGCAGAGACGCGCGCGAAGTAGATCTCCGCGTTGTCATTCCCGTTTCGATTGTCGAACCACGACACGCCGTAGCCGACCCCGTCCCAGGCCAGATGAGGCGAGGCCGAGACGAGCGGGGCCGCGCCGACCGCGATCTCCGGGCCGACCGCGGCCCCGAGGGCATCGAGCCTTTGAAGGTAGATGTCCTGCGTGCCGCGCGTATCTTGCCAGGCGACCGCGTAGCCGACATTGCTCGCCGCGATGGACGGCGAGGACTCGTTCTCGTCGGCGTGGGTGAGCTTGACGAGTCCGCCTTGTCGAGCACCGTTTTGCACCCGCGTGAAGTAGACGTTGTAGGCGCCCGCGGCGGGCTCGACCTCCGTGAAGGTGACGGCGAGCTCGGCGCGTGCGGCGTTCCAGATGATGCTCGGCGTGACTGAGGCCGTAGGCGTATTCGTGAGGTTGACCTCGTCGCCGTTGAGGGTGCCGTTCGCCGCGAGCCGCCGGGAGAAGATGTCCACGTCGACGAGGCTAGGGCCCTGCTGCCAGACGACGTAGAGGTCGTTCCCGGTATAGGCGATCTTCGGCAGCGTGGCCGCGTCGAAGAGCTGGTTGAGCCGAAAGTCGGACGACCCAAAGACCGGCGATCCCTGCGCGTTGAGCACGGAGGCGTAGATCTGTGGCCGACCCGTGGGCGTGCCTTGCCAGACGACGACATAGCCATTGGGCACCGTGGCAATGGCGGCGTTGGTGTTGGAGCCGAGCAGCTGAGTGACGAGGACTTCATCCCCGATGCGCGCGCCCGTGGCGTCGAGCTTGGCGAAGTAGATCAGGTTTCGTCCGGTCCGCGTATCGCTGAACACGACGGCGAGTCCGTCGCCGCTGCGATCGGCTTGTGGCCGAATCGAGTCGCCGGCCGCAGCCGTGATTCGCCGCTCGCCGCCCGGCGCGATGACCGGGGCCTCCTCGTCGGCGGCGCCGTTGCAGTCGTCGTCGACGCCGTCACAGGTCACGTCGGTCAGCGCGAGGGGTGGGCCCGGCAGACACGCCGTCTCGACCCCGTCTATGCAGGTCGAGGCGATCGGTCGCACGGCGCAGGCCCCGATCCCGCAGGCGGCATCGCTCGCGAAGTCCTCGTCTTCGTGTCCGTCGCAGTCCGTGTCCAAGCCGTCGCAGGTCTCGTCGCCGAGCGAGGCGGGTGACCCAGGTTGACAGAGCGTCTCGACCCCGGCGACGCAGCGGGAGGGCACCTCCGTGAGCGCGCAGACGCCTCGGCCACAGCCCCCGACGCGGAGGTACGCCTCGTCCACACGGCCGTCGCAGTCCTCATCGCGGACATTGCAGCTCGCGTCGCTCTCGGCCGGTGGACCCGGTTGGCAAGCCGTCTCGAGGCCATTGACACAGCTCGCCGGGCGGGCCGCGCGTCGACACTCACCGAGCCCGCAGGCGTTCTCCCCGCTCCAGTCCTCGTCGCCTCGGCCGTCGCAGTCTTCGTCGACACCATCGCAGAAGCGGTCGGTCGGCGCGGCGGCCCCTGGCACGCAGCGCAGCTCGAGACCGTCCTGGCAGCGAGAGGGCGTGGCCATCGCCGCGCAGTCACCGAGACCGCAGCGTTGGATGATGACGTAGCCCTCGTCGGTGCGGCCATCGCAGTCCTCGTCGCGGGCATTGCAGACCGAGTCGTCGCCGAGCGCGGGGCCGGGTAGGCAGGCGACGATCTCGCCCTCAAGACACGCGCTCGGGGTCGAGGTGGGGCGGCAGACGCCTTGCCCGCACAAGGCCTCCACCGGCAGTCGCTCGTCGGTGCGGCCATCGCAGTCGTCGTCGAGCGCGTTGCAGGACTCCACGCCCGGCAGCACCTGATCGAGACAGGGGCCGCTCGGCACACCGTCCACGCAGCTCCGGTGTCCGTTGACGCAGCGGCCCAAGCCGACTGTGCCGGGTTGGCCCTCATAACAGGCAGGCCGGATGGACTCCGGTCGCTCGTCGCTGTCGCCGTCGCAGTCGTCGTCCGCGCCGTTGCAGGCCTCGACGTTCGACTCGTCCCCGCTGCCGCCGGGCTCCGTGCTGCAGCGCGTGCCGCCATCCTCGTCACACTCCAGACGGCCGACGCCGCAGAGGCCCTCACCGTCGCAGCGGGCGCCGATTTCGAAGTCCTCGTCGGTGTCGCCGTCGCAGTCCTGGTCGAGCCCGTCGCAGCGCTCGACCTCGGGCCGACATGGACCCAGGTCCAGTGGGGCGAGGGCGGCGTCGGGGAGGGCCGGGGCGTCGTGAGCGGCGGCCACGTCTGCCACATCAGATAGGCGTTGGGCGTCGGTGATCGCGTGTACGTCCCCTACGGCATCTCGATTCGCGGGACCACCGTCGACCGAGACCTCGAGCTCGGCGTCGACGACCGGGAGGTCCGGCCCGGCCTCGCGCTGCGGAGTGGGGACGGTGAAATCGTCAGCGCGCTCAACATCCGAGAGAGGTCCATCGGCTCGTGCGCCATCCGTGGAGGCGCCATCGGCTCGTGCGCCATCGGCTCGTGCGCCATCAGTGGAGGCGCCATCGGGCCGACCCTCGTCTGCCTCTCCCGCCTCCGGCCCGGCTTCGGCGTCCATAGACGTCCTCCCGGCCGAGATCTGATTCGACGAGGTCAGCAAATCCCCGCAACCGACCACCATGAGTGCTGAGCCGATGACCGCCGAGCCGATCAGAAGGCCCGCCTGCCTTCCCCTGCTGAAAACGTCCAACATCACGTCGACCCCCCGTATTCTCGACCTGCGCGGCCGCGTGTCTGGCGCAGATCATACTCCTGCGGTGACTTGGCGACCGGAAATGGGCATGGTCTCGCCCCATGAAGGTCATGTCCTGGAACGTGAACTCGGTGCGGGTCCGCAAGGACCGCCTCCTCGCCCTGCTCGAGCGGCACCAGCCCGACGTCTTATGCCTGCAGGAGCTGAAGACCCAGGATCCGGGGTTCCCCTTCGACGCGGTGCGCTCGGCCGGCTATCACGCGGTCACGCACGGTCAGAAGACCTATAACGGGGTCGCGCTGCTCACGCGGATTGAGGGCTCGGACGTGCGGCGTGGGCTCGGGGATGAAGTCGAAGATCCTCAGGCGCGCCTCATCGCCGCGACCGTCCTTGGCGTGAAGATCGTCAACGTCTACGTGCCGAATGGCGGCGAACTCGGCTCGGAGAAGTGGGCCTATAAGCAGGCCTTCTATGCGCGGCTCCGGGCGTTCCTCGGCGAGTACTCGAAACCAAGCGAGCCGTTGGTCCTGTGCGGAGACTTCAACGTCGCCACCGATGAGCGCGATGTAAACGTCAAGCATCTTGACGAATGGCGGAACTCGGTCCTCTTCAGCGATGAGGCCCGCGCGCTGCTCTTGGGGGTCGTGGGCTTCGGGCTCGTCGACACCTTTCGCCAGCACACTGTGGAGGGGGAGCACTTCTCCTGGTGGGACTATCGCGCCGGGGGCTTCCCTCGAAACAACGGCTTGCGGATCGACTACGTCTTCGCGACCTCCGGCCTCGCCTCGACCTGCACGGCCGCGGGCATCGACCGCGAGGAGCGCAAGGGCGAGGGACCGAGTGACCACGCCCCGGTCTGGGCCGAATTCAACAGCCGCTGACCATGGCTAGAGATCAGCAGCCGCAGGAGAGGTTGTCGACGAAGTCATCGCAGTCGCCGGGCTGGCGGCTGTAACCGGGCTCCACGGCGTCGCAGCTCATCATCGTCAAGCCGGCCTGGCCGCAGCCGTCCCCGTCGAAGTCGCGATACCAGGTGACCATCAGGCCCTCGTCCGAGCGTCGGTCGCAGTCCTGGTCGCTGAAGTCGCAGACCTCGGGTGCGCCCGGGAAAATGGCATCGTCGAAGTCGTCGCAGTCGTCCCCGAGCGCGACGTAGCCGACCTTGCCGGCGCATTGATCACGGGCCGTGAACGTCTGGCCGAAGCCATCTCCGTCCTGGTCTCGATATTGGCGCACGATGGGCAGCCCCTCGTCCCTGTCGAAGTCGCAGTCGTTGTCCTCCCCGTCGCAGACCTCGACTTGACCGGGGTTGCGGGCGGGGTTGAACTCGTCGCAGTCACCGTCGAGCGGCGCGTAGCCGGGGCCCTCGTCGCAGCGGTCCTGGCCGGTGAAGGACTCGCCGTAGCCATCCATGTCGCGGTCCCGAAAGAGGCGCCGAAAGACGAGCCCATCGTCCGCTTCACCGTCGCAGTTATTGTCCTGCTGGTCGCAGACCTCCATCGCCCCGGGGTTGACCGTCTCGTCTAAGTCGTCGCAGTCCTCACCCCGCTCGGCGTAACCCGCGCCGATGCCGCAGGCCAGCTCCGCACCAGAACGCCACCCCCAGCCGTCGCCGTCCTGGTCCCGAAAGACCATTCGCTCGGGCAGGTCCTCGTCGGTCCAAAAGTCGCAGTCCTGGTCAAGGCCGTCGCAGACCTCGGCCGCGCCCGGGAAGACCATGTCGTCGGCGTCATCGCAGTCCCCGTCGTCGGCGACGAAGCCCGGCTCCGCGCAGCCCTCGACAAACGCGCCGCGACCCCCGATCCCATCGCCGTCTTCGTCCCGATAAGCGAAGCCGCGGCGGTCGTCGACGACGTCGTTGCAGTCGTCGTCCACGCCGTTGCAAATCTCATCCGCGAAGGGGTTGACCTCCTCGTTGTCGTCGTCACAGTCGGACTCGTCGAACGTGACGTTGGGCGGCGGATCGCAGGTCTCAATGACCTCACGGCCCCCGAACCCGTCGCCGTCGCCGTCGATGTGCCACTGCTCGGCCCTCACGTTCTCGTCGCTGCGTCCATCGCAGTCGTCGTCCGCGGCGTTGCACCGCTCGGGGGCGTTGGGCGCGACGAAGCGGTCGAGGTCATCGCAGTCGCCGCCCCGCGCGGTGGCCGTGGGGCTTCCCTCGCAGGCGATGACGGGCACGCGCTCGTTGCCGTAGCCGTCCCCGTCTTCATCGGCGAAGAGGCGCGAGCCGTCCACGGCGTTGTCATCGACCTCGTCGTCGCAGTCCTCGTCGCGGCCGTCGCAGTGTTCGCTCGCGTCCGGGTTCACCCGCGCCTCGGAGTCGTCGCAGTCGTCCCGATTCGTCACGTTGCCCGCGAGTGGCTCACAGGCGGCCAGGGGGCGAGCGACAGCGTCCCCGAAGCCATCCCCGTCGAAGTCCGGCCAGTAGTTTCGGGCAGCCCCCCCGCCCGGGCAGTCGAGGTCGGGGGGCGGATCCGGCTCGGCCGCGTCGCGGTTGGGCGGCGGGCGATCGGCGTCGCTTGGGCTTCGCGGGGAGCCGTCGCCTTCCGGTGTCGTGGAGGCATCCGGGCGCGCGTCGGCGGCCCAGATGGCCAGGTCGTCCCCCGTCTCGATGGGGCGGGACATCGCGTCTCGGCCGTCGTCGGGTCGAGGCCGAATCAGACTCCCATCGAGCGCGAGGCCCGTCTCAATCCTTCGAGGCGGCGCGGCTTCACAGGCGAGGAGCGCGAGCACGAGGGCGAGAGACGCTCGTCTCACTAGAAGTCTGCCTGCCTGGGTGCGCGGGAGAACGGGATGGCGTCGCGGATATTGTCGAGCCCGGTCGCGTACATGATGGCCCGCTCGAACCCGAGGCCGAACCCGGCGTGGGGCACGGTCCCGTAGCGCCGCAGGTCGCGGTACCACCAGTAGTCCTCGACCTTGAGGCCCATCTCCACGATGCGTCGATCGAGGAGTTCGAGCCGCTCCTCGCGCTGGCTGCCGCCGATGATCTCCCCGATGCCCGGCGCGAGCACGTCCATGGCCGCGACGGTGCGTCCGTCCTCGTTCTGCCTCATGTAGAAAGCCTTGATATCCTTCGGGTAATGCATGACCGCGACGGGCCGCCCGATGTGCTTCTCGGTGAGCCAACGCTCATGCTCCGACTGCAGATCGATGCCCCACTTGACCGGGTACTCAAAGGCCTGGTTCGACTGCTCCAGGGCCGTGATGGCGTCGGTATAGGTCATGCGCTCGAAGCGCGCCTCGACGAAGGCTTGAAGGCGCGTGATGCACGTCTTGTCGATGCGTTCGGCGAAGAAGGCCAGGTCGTCCTGTCGCTCCTCGAGCAGCGCCTTGAAGATGTACTTCAGGAAGGCCTCGGCGAGCGTCGCGTCGTCGTCGAGATCGGCGAAGGCGATCTCCGGCTCGATCATCCAGAACTCGGCGAGGTGCCGTCGGGTATTGGAGTTCTCGGCCCGGAACGTGGGCCCGAAGGTGTAGACGTTGCTCATGGCGAGGCAGTAGCACTCGACGTTGAGCTGGCCCGAGACCGTGAGGTGGGCCTCCTTGCCGAAGAAGTCTTTAGTAAAGTCTACTTGACCATCTGGACGGCGCGGCAGGTTGGCGAAGTCGAGGGTCGAGACGCGGAACATCTCGCCGGCCCCTTCGCAGTCGCTCGCCGTGATGATCGGCGTGTGGACCCAGAAGAAGCCGCGCTCGTGATAGAAACGATGGACCGCCTGAGAGAGCGTATGGCGGATGCGCGTGACGGCCCCGATGAGGTTGGTCCGTGGCCGTAAGTGCGAGACCTCGCGGAGGTACTCGGGGGTGTGGGCCTTCGGCTGGATGGGGTAGGTCTCGGGGTCGTCCACCCAGCCGACGACGGTCAGCTCCGTGGCGTTCAACTCCACGCTCTGCCCCTTGCCCTGGGATGCGATGAGCGTGCCGATGATGGACACCGCGCAGCCCGCGGTCAGGCGGCTCACGTCGGCGGCATAGTTCGACAGCGTGGCGGGCACGACGGCCTGGAGCGGCTGGAAGCAGGTGCCGTCGTGGACCGCGACGAAGGAGAAGCCCCCCTTGGAGTCGCGACGTGTGCGGACCCAACCTTCGATCCGGACGACAGCGCCCGTTTCGATCTTGCCCGCGAGCACCTCGGCGATGCGGACCTTCAGAGCGGAAGACATGGGAGCGACCTCGGAGATCAGCGGGCGAAGGGGCCGAGTGTGGGCAAGGCGGCGGAAAGCGGCAAGTTGGTCAGCCGATCAGGTCCCAGGTCATGGGCGTGCCCTTCTTGGCGTCCCGAGCGACGCGGCGACCGAGCACGGTCTCGTAGTACTTCGGCTCGAGGCCTAGGCCCGGGCGGACGCAGCGCAGGTTCTTCTTGTCGAGCACCTCGCCGGCCTTCACGTCCTCGGCGATATACAAAGAGCGACGCCACTTCAGCGACGGCTTCTCCGCCTCGGTCGGGCCGTAGTGGATGTGGCCGAGGGACTGCCAGGCGCGCTCCGTCTCGATGACCAGAGCGGCCAACTCCTCGGGCTCCAGCGAGAACGCCGAGTCGACGCCTCCATCGGCGCGCCGCAGCGTGAAGTGCTTCTCGACGACCGTCGCCCCTAGGGCCACCGCTGCGACTGCTGTGCCGACCCCCATGCTGTGATCGGAGAGGCCGACCTGGCAGCCGAAGAGCTTGCGGAGGTGGGGGATGGTCTTGACGTTGCTGTTACCCGGGGTCGCCGGGTAGGTGCTCGTACATTTGAGCAGGACCAGGTCGCGGCAGCCGTGATTGCGGGCGGTCCGGACCGTCTCGTCTATCTCCGCGATGCTGGCCATGCCCGTCGAGATGATCATGGGCTTGCCGGTTTGGGCAACCCGCTTGACGAGCGGCAGATCGGTGCACTCGAACGAGGCGATCTTGTAGCAAGGCACGCCGAGGTCCTCGAGGAACTCGACGGCCGTCTCGTCGAAGGGCGTGCTGAAGCCCTCCATGCCCAGCTCCGAGGCGCGCTTGAAGAGGGGCGCGTGCCACTCCCACGGCGTGTAGGCCAGCTTGTAGAGCTCGTGAAGCGACTGCCCCTTCCACAAGCTGCCCTCATCACGAATGAAGAAGTCGCCGTCCGGCACGTCGAGCGTGATGGTGTCCGCGGTATAGGTCTGGAGCTTCAGGGCGTGGGCCCCCGCCGCAGCCGCCGCTTCGACCAGGGCCAAAGCGCGCTCGAGCGA
Organism: Myxococcales bacterium; assembly: GCA_009692505.1. Taxonomy (GTDB): domain Bacteria; phylum Myxococcota_A; class Bradymonadia; order UBA7976; family UBA1532; genus SHZC01. The sequence continues at coordinate 4,455 of SHZC01000116.1, read as the reverse complement.
CTGGTTATGATTGCCGCTCATCTCCGCCACGATGAAGGGGCGTTGGTCGTGGCCGACCTCGAAGCGACCGATGCGGACGCGGCTCATGGCGGCTGATCTCATGATTTCTGGCCTCATGTTTGAGTCGAGAGGGCGCGATAGATGGACTCGGCGCGTGCCCAGTCCTCCGGCGTGTCGATGTCCACCAGGCGGTGCCGGGGCAGCTCGAAGCCCTTGACGCGGTGGTCGAAGAAGGGGCGGTCGCCGAGCGCGAGCCAGCTTCGCGCCCGACCCCAATAGAACTGCCCCGCGTCGAAGAAAGCCGGCTCGAGGTCCTGGGAGCGGGTGAGGTAGTGCTCGGGCATTCGCAGGTGGACCCGCCCGTCCGGATCGCGTCGAAGGAGTCGCTCAGGGGGTGTCTCCACGCGCCCCACGGCGGCGACGAAGTCCACCTCGGGGCTCGACAGCTCGGCAAAGGCGCGGCGGAGATCATCGGCCCTCACGAGCGGCGTCGTGGCGTAGAGGCACAAGACCTCGGTCGGGCGCTGACCGCTGTCGAGCGCGAACTGCACGGCGTGGGCGATGACCGCGTCGGTCCCCGTGAAGTCGTCGCTGAGCGAGGCGGGTCGAACGAAGGGCACGACGGCGCCGAGCGAGCGGGAGAGGTCAATCACCTCGTCGTCGTCCGTCGAGACCCAGACCTCGTCAATGAGGCCGCAGGACTGGGCCGCGGCGATCGGATACGCGAGCATCGATCGACCCTCGAAAGGCCGGACGTTCTTCCGAGGCACTCGCTTGCTGCCCCCGCGCGCTGGGATGATCGCCAGTCGCATTCAGGGACGCGGCAAAGTCTGGGTCGTCTCGAAGATGGGCTCTCCTCTCCGGATCATTGGGGTCTCATGGCCTGGACTCCGGGGTCCGCGCGAGTCACTCGCTCCCGGCACCAGGTCAAGAGTTCGGTGGCGTCACCGATCTCTTGTTGTGAACTCGTGATCCGTGTGGCCGGGGCCATGAGCCCTTTCAGTCCAGCCACCTGCGCCGGCGTCTCAAGGCTTTCGATCATCCTCGCAACGTTGGGGTTCCGGGGTGCCTGAAGCGAATCGGGAAGGAGCTTGGAAATATCACCCGTGCCGTGGCCGAGGTGCTTGTCGTGTTTCTCCTCATACTGAAGCCCAAGAGCGGCGAGGATCGCCTTGTGCGCTTTCTCGACTGACTGAGCGGCAAGCCAAACTGCCTGCGAGTGATGGTTTGCCCCACTCAGGACGCAAGCAGCCTTGAGATCATCTGCAGCCTGTTCGAGCCAAACGTCGTGGCTCACAGAAGGCTGTCCAGGTCCTGAGGCATGTTGCGGACGAAGCGAACCCCCATTCCTGTGATGCGAAACGTCCGCTCTTGCTGAACCTCCAGGCCCTCTTCGATGAGGGGCGGAGAGACCTCCTTGAGCGCGTCAAGGGCCGCCAAAACGAGGCTCGCATCCGATGCCACCGGCCTTGCGATTTCCGATAGCTTCATCGGCGCGTTGCCTTGGTTTTGTGGGTTGATTCGGTACCGGAAAAGCAGGTCCAGGACCGCATCCTCAAGCACCGTCTGGGCTTGGTGAGCGGGAATGAAACGGCCTAGCACTATAGTAACGACTTCCACGTTGGGACTCTATGACCCTGTGGTACTCGGCGCAACTCGAGGGGGTCATGGCCCAGTGGCGATCAGTCTAGCCACCCTCGCGAGCTTCCCCCTTCCCCGTGCCCGGGGGTTGCCCTGTCGTGTACTTCTCACCGCAAAGCTGCCCCACCCCCACTGGCGTGAGGGGGGGCGGCCATAGTGCCCATCGGCGATTGGATTTTCGGGAGTCAGACTTGTTTGAGACGGGTCTTTCGGTGGCGGTAGACCGTTGTCCGGCTCAGGTGGGTGTGACGGCGAACTCCGGTCCCCAGCGCAGGTCGTCGAGGTGGTGCTCGAGGGCCGCGAGCAGTGCCCGGCGGAGGTCACCGAGCAGGTGGCTCCACTCGACGAGCTTCACCACGCCCCGGTCGTTCTTCGTCTTCAGCGAGAAGAGGCGGAGCAGGTTGAGCGCGTTGCAGGCGATGCGGCGGAGAACCTGAACGACGAGCATTCCGCGGGGGGGCGAATCCACGGGTGCTCGTCCTCGGCCAGGACGACGTCCAGCGTCTTGTGCACGTCGTTTTCGACCCGCCAGTGCGGGCGGATGAACGTCAGCCACTGGTCCGGCGTGAGGTGCACGACCGTGGCCGCCGCCGCCGAGACGAGCGAACAGGTCATCGTCCGGACCGAATAACGACCGTCGGCCTGGTGCTGGGCATACACGCCCTCGTCGAGGTCCGTCGTCGAGCACTTGCCATCGACAGCAAGGACGCCGCACGGAAGCCCCCTCGGCTCGAGCTGCTTCTTTCGCCGCGAGGTTCGGACCTGCCCATGCAGCAGTGACAGCGCCGAGTCGAACGGCAGCGCCATCGCGAACTCCCGCATCGTGGTGTCCGGCACCCGCCGTGCGATGCAGAGCTTGCGCCGCATCGCGCAGCCGAGATCGTTCGTCAGACGCTCAGCCTCTTTCAGGCTGCGCATGCCGGACAGCAGGCCGACCATCATCGTTCGCAACAGCGTCGTCGACTTCCACTTGCGCCCACGCGCCCCGCGCGGATCTGCCGTTGCCGCGAGACGCACTCCGCCGAGGCCCACCGCGAGCGCGCCGAAGTCGGGCTCGGCGGTGTCTTCTCGCGGCGCGCGGTCGGCGCCCTCGATTACGCGCCGCAGCACCTCCGACTTCGAGACGCCCCAACGCTTGGCCCGCCGTGTATTGCCTTGGCTATACCTCCTTCAGCCGCGGAGTCAGGATGCGCTCGACCTCGCTCAAGCTCACGGGCACCCTCAAATCACGGGCCGCCGAAGTGGCTCGGCACCGGGGCGTCTCGCCCCACGCTTTTATGGTCTAGGCCATCGAGCGTGTGACGGCGCAGGCCGAGCAGCGTGCCGCGTTCGTCGCAGAGGCGCTCTTGGCCCGGGACGAGATGCTGAGAGACGACGAGGTCTTCGACGCGGATCAGGTGCATGACTGGCTCGAGGCCCGAGTCGGGGCACAAGACCAGCCTGTGCCGCGCCCGGCCGCGCAGAAATGGCGCGGGGAGTTTACACGGCGTGAGCGCTCTCGAGGCTCGAACGACTGGCGACCTTCCCGACCGAGTCGCCGTCCGACGCGCTCGAGGTCGTCGCGCGGATTCGCGAGGCGGTCTCCCTGCTGGCCCGCCATCCATTCTTCTGGTCCATCGGGCGGGGGCGACCGTTCGACCCCACGCTCACCTTTGGCTCGACGATGTCATCCGAGGGAAGAGCGGCGTGAGCGTGAGCTTGCCTTTGAATGGACCCGACGCCGGGCTCGACGGAGGCGGGGGAGGCGGCGGCCCCGGTGGGTGGTTCGCCCTCTGGGACGCCTCGAGCTTGGCCCGGATATACATGAGGACAGAGCGGATCTGTTGAACATGAAGGGTCGTCGAGGTGTAGAGGCGCGACACGTCGTCGTCGCCGGTCCGGACCTCGAACGTCAGCCCGCGCAGGTTCGCGTCGAGGGCGAGCAGTCGCAGGGTCATGTAGGTCATGGGGTCGTTCAGCGCGCGCGCACGAACCTCGACTAAGGCCATCGCCGCGGCCTCCGCCTCCTCGCGGATGATAAACTCGCCCTCGAACTCGAGCAGGACGCGCTCCTCGGGCAACGTGGACAAGGCCAGCCGCAGTCGCTCCGGCACGAAGCGGGAGGGCGCCCGGATGATGCGTCGCGCGCCGTCGATGTCGATGGACAGCGCGGTCAGCGGGGGCATCCAGAGCAGCGCCTCGGGGCCACTGACCGCTGATACGGGTGCCGTTGCGGTCGCGTCGGTTGCGGTCGCGTCGGGGGGGGCAGCCACCGGCGCCACAGCCGCCGCCGCGGCCGCCACGCGGGCTTGGGCCAAGGCTAAGATCGCCGGTAGATCCTCGAGCCTGGACACGACGAAGTGCTTGGCGTCGAGCAAGGCGACGTGCCGGGGCGTGGCGTCGACGTTCGTCCATGGGGCGATCTCGTAGCCGTCGAGCTGAGTCCAGGGGGCGGTCTGGCCCCGCGCCTTCGCCAGGGTTGCGACCGCGTGACGCACGATGGCCGGATCGGGATCGGTGAGGCTGCCCGCGAGCACCATGCGGTCCCGACGAAGCCCCGACGAGGCGATGAGCACGCGGTCGGTGATGTTGACGGGATCAACCCCGGAGCCGTCGAGGAGGAGCTGCCAGTCGGGGATCAGGCGGAACAGCGCCCGCACCTCGTCGGCCAAGGGCGAGAGGCGGATCAGGGCCATGTCGAGCCGCAACGCCACCTGTGCCCCCGCCGGGAGCGCGATCGTGCCCGAGGGGGGCGCCGCGGCGAGGCCGGGGATCGGAGGCGCAGAGGTCGGCATCAAGGCATCGGCGGCGGCCAGAGTTGCTGTGTCGGCGAGC
>SHZC01000007.1 GCA_009692505.1 Myxococcales bacterium | reverse complement strand
GGACATCCAGGCCGAAGACACGGGTGCCCTCGGCCACCGACTTCGGCGGCGCGCCGCGATGCTCTCTCGCCAGGGCGGAGGGTCGCTCATCGCACCGAGCCCCGAGGGCACGCGAGTCCTCTTCCCGGGGATCCGGCACTTCGTCGTCCCCGTGGTGCCGGGAAGCTCGCTGGAACGCCGGGGTCTGGCCGTCGCCGATGAGATTGGGCCCCACCTCGAGACCCTTCGACCGCGCCTCATCCACGTGATGGGCCTGTCGGGCGCCCTGCCCGCGCTCCTCTATGCTCGGGGTCGGGCGAAGGTCGTCCTGGAGCCGGGCATCCTGCCTTCACAGGATCTCCGGGACAGCCGACCGGACCTCCCGGCTGATCGCCTCGTGGATCTCGTCGAGCTCGAGGACAAGACGCTGCGTCGGGCGGACGCCCTGATCGCCCACTCGATGGTGGAGATGGCCGCGCTCGTCAAGCGGGGCATCGACGGTGAGCGCGTCTTCATCGCGCGCGACGGCCTGCCCCTTGGCGTCGATGTGGGACCGTCGCCCGAGCTGCCTCATGTGCTCGTCGTGGGGGACGGCGAGAACTCGGGTGGTTCGACCCTGCCCATCGAGGCGCTCGCCCGCGTCAAGGGCCCGTGGCGTCTCACTTATCTCCTGCCTCCCGGGGCGCAGACGGGGGCCATCGAGACCCTCGCCCGCGCCCTCAAGCTCACTGAGCGTGTCTCGATCTCGCGCGACGGGGACTGGACCAACGTGGTGTCCCGGCTGAACGCGGCGAAGATCGTCGTCTGTCCGCTCTTGCCCACGCGGGCCATGCAAGGGGGCGGGCTCGTTCCTTGGGGCGTCTTGCTCGCGCTGAGCGCCGGGCGCGCGCTCGTCGCAGCCGATCTGCCGGCGGTGCGGGCTTATGCCGGTAAAGCGGCTCGGTACTTCATGCCGGGCGATGCCGGCGCGCTCGCCTTGGCACTCGACTTTGTGCTTCGTACCGATGAGGCGCGGTTTGAGCTCGAGGCCTTCGCGTCCGAGGTCGCCGAGTCGCTGTCCTGGGCCGATGCCGAGCAGCCCGTCGCTGATGTCTGGCAGATGCTCCTCGCCTGAGCGAGCGGACGTTGCCTAAAGGGGCCGGGCGGCCCGACGACCTTCAATGAAGGCCATCAGCCGCCGAGCCCTCGCGTCCCAGGTCAGATCCTCGGCCGTTAGACGACACGCGGCGCCGAGCGTGGCGGCGAGCGTGGCGTCCGTCAGAGCCCGCCGGATCGCCGCGACGAAGGGCAGGAGCTCATCGGGCGGCACGAGCAGCGCGTTCTCTTCATGGGTGAGCAACTCGCGCGCGTCCGGTAGATTCCCAGCGACGATCGCGCGTCCCGCGGCGAGGTAGGTGAACAATTTGATCGGCAGGACGGTGGTCCCGAACCGCTCGAGGGGGTCCAGGCTCGGCGGGATCACGAGCACGTCGGCGGCGGCGAGCGTCTGCGTGAGCTGTTCACCGGAGACGTAGCCGAGGAGCCGGACGTGCGGCATATCACGGGCGCGCTCGGCGTAGGGGCGGGCCTCCTCGGTGTCGTGGGCTCCGGCGATGAGCCACTGGGCCTCGGGCACTGCGGCGGCGGCGTCGAGGAGGAGGTCGCTGTTTTTCACTGCGGCGATGCGGCCCGTATAAACAACAGTCTTTCGCTCCGGCAGCCCGAGCGAGAGACGCGCGGCTTGGGGCGTCAGCGGCTGCGAGAAGGCCTGGGCGTCGAAGCCGTTATAGATGGCCTCGACCTTCTGCGCCGGCAGGCCGCTGGCGATGAACGCGTCTCGGGTGAACTTCGAGTGCGTGACGATCCCGAGAAAGTGGGATGAGCGGGCGACCCCATTGAACAGAGGCGCGCTGGCGGGGAACTGGCGGGTGAGGGGCCGGTAGGTCTCAAAGACCACGTCGCGACCGGCGGCGAGCGACGGCACGATGGGCAAGAGGTTGCGGGTATAGACTACATCGCAGTCGTCGCGGAGCAGGAGCGCGGTGGCGGCCATCGACTCGGCCGTCTTGATCCAGAGCCGGGGTCCGAAACGCGTAGGCAGGGGGCAAAGATCGAAGCCGACCTCGGCCCCGAAGTGCGCTCGCAGCGTATTTCGCCACCACTCAGGATCGCGCGAAGCCGAAGGTCGAACGGGAAAGTACATTTTGACGGTCGCGCCCAGACGCGCGAGCGCCGACAGCGTATGCACGATCTGAATCGCGCTCGCGTCGCAGTTCGGCAACTCTTCGTCAGTGAAATACGCGATGCGCGGCGCAGCCATGTACGCGCCCTTTAGTCGATTTTGCGGGCACCGGCGCGAATAATCGCATCGACCGATCTTCGGCACGTACCTTGCGCCAAGGGTTGCAGCCCGCGTCCCGTCATGAGACGAACGCGCGCTTCGTGGCCTGAGCCACGCCGAACACCGTTCGAGGAAATGCCGATGCGTCGAACCTGGCTTTTAGCCTCCGTCATCCCCGCGACCCTGTGCCTGACCTCCTGCGCCGAAGAGGTGAAGGACGTCAATCGGGTGCAGCCCTATGCCCTCAAGAAGAACCTCCTCGAAGGGGAGTGGTACTACCGGCAGACGGTGGTCGACGTGCCCCCCGACGTCGGCATCGGCTTCACCGGCCTCGAGAGCAAGGTCGAGAAGATCCGGTTCGACTTCCAAAAGGGCTCCATCTTCGGACGTCGGGTCCATGAGGCCATTGAGGGTCTCAACGACCTCGACACGGCACCGGGTGGCGTCTTCGAGGGGGACACCGTCTTCACCGTCGACGGCGTCGAGCACTTCGACATCATCCGCGACTTCAACTACCAGTCCGGCGAGACGACGAACGTCCTTATAGAAGACGGCGCGTTGAAGCCCTGGTGGGAGCGCTCGTACTTCCGGGCCGACTGGTCGACCTCGAGCGCCTTCGGCTTCGACTTCGCGGGCATCTTCGCGTCGTTCGCCACGGCGTCCTACGCGCCGAAGCAGGACGAGATCTTCAACCCCGACCATCTCCAGATCGATCTGGAGGACGGCACGATCAACTTCACGCAGTCGTTCACCGTGAGCGACGGCGGGTACACCTGCTTCATGGAGTACGGGTTCTACCGTTCGTCGACGAACAGCCGGAACTCCTGCGGGACCGGCGAGGTCAAGATCCGCCACTCCTTCCGGCGCATCGACCAGGAAGACGCCGCGCAGTTCGAGCCGCGGCGCTACCTCGATCGCGACCTCATCCGCGACGAAGATGGCAAGCTCGTCACCTACATCACCGTGCCCACGGGCGAGGCCGGCGGCGAGAATGAATACGTCGACGTCGAGTGCACCCCCGACGTGCTCGCCGCGCTCGGGACCGAGTACAGCGCCGACGACTGCCATACGCTGACGCACGCCAACGAGTCCCGCTTCGGCTTCTTCCGGACCGAGCGATACGCCGCCAACCGCCGCACGAATAACGGCCACGACGAGAACCGCAACTTCTACGCGAACCACCACAAGATCTGGGAGCAGGTCTTCGAGTGGGAGTACGAAGACGGCGCGAACGGCGAGCAGGTCATCAAGACCGTTGACGGCAAGCCCGTCTTGAAGCGCGACGCGAACGGATCGCCGGTGGTCATCCCGGTCAAGGACCGCGTCGTTCGCCCCATCGTCTATCACCTCAACGTCGGCTATCCCGACGATCTTGCGGCCACCGCAGAGGTCATCGAGGCGGACTGGAACAAGGTCTTCTCCGCCGCCATCGCGTCGGCCAAGGGGATCACGACTGCGCAGCTCGCCGCCGATCTGCTCGCCCGAACCGGACACCCCGAGGCCTTCCGCATCGATCGGAACGACTGCAACGTCCAGGGGATCACCGACTACCTCAAGCGGGTCACCGCGCTCCAGGACGTCGCTGACGAGGCGACCCACGGCGAGGCGCTCCTGCCCGGCAACCTCGAGCGCGTCTGCTCGGCCTTGACCTCCGAGAGCCGCGACCGTGGGCTTGAGAAGTTCACCTACCAGCAGGTCGGCGATGTGCGCTTCAGCTTCATCTACTGGGTCAACGAAGATCAGCCCGGCGGCCCGCTCGGCTTCGGCCCCTCGGGCGCCGATCCCGAGACGGGTCGAATCCTGAGCGGCAATGCCTATGTCTATGGCGCCGCGATCGACAGCTACGCCCGCGACTCCGTGGACGTTGTTCGAGCCCTGAACGAGGAGCTCGACGACGAGGACATCTTCAGCGGCAAGACCTACACCGACTGGATCGCCACGCGAAATCGGAGCGTCGCCGAGCAGCCCGTGGAGATGAGCCAGGCCCTGCGCGCCGATATTGACCAGCGTTTCGCGGCCTTCCAGCACCCGAACCTCGAGAAGGTTCAGCTCAAGAGCGGCAAGATTGACCTGAGCGCGATCTCTCGCGATGCCCGTGCCCGCAACGAGCGCCGCAGCCCGGATGACCCGTTCTTCGGCGGTGATGTCACGACCGATCGGACCGAGGGCCTTCGCGAGCTGATCCGCAGCGATGCCCGGATTCGGTCCCGCCTCCTGCCCCGCCCAATGATGGCCATGCTCGGTCGCCTGTTTAAGTGGGATCCCACCGACCACCCCGGCGAAGACCTGCCCGAGGAAATGCTCGACGCGGCTGTCGAGCTCGCGCTCGATCCGGGCGCGATGGGCGAGCACATGCAGAAGCGCAACCAGTTCTACCTGGAGCGCAATGTCACCCTCGCCGACTTCGTCGACGACTCGGTCTACGGCCTCGCGACCTCGTTAAAGGGCAAGAGCCCCGAGGAGGTCTACAAGACCGTGCGTGAGGAGATCTTCCGCGGCGTCATGCTGCACGAGATCGGGCACACCCTCGGCCTGACGCACAACTTCAAGGCCTCCTTCGACGCCCTGAACTACTTCGACGACTTCTGGAGCATGGAGGACAGCCTCGAGACCGACGCCGAGAAGGACGAGGCCCGTCAGCCCGAGTACCGGTACTCCTCGATCATGGACTACGGGGCGCGTTTCAACTCCGACATCCAGGGTCTGGGCAAGTACGACTACGCCGCCGTGAAGTACGGCTACACCGGCCTGGTCGAGCAGTTCGACGAGAGCGTGACGGTCCCCGGTCGTTTGGATCTCCAGATGGAGTACGGCGACTGGAAGAACCTGCCGGCCCTGCTCGGCGGCACCTCCGAGAACATCAGCAAGCGCGTCAACATCGACGCCGCGGTCGCCACCGCCGATCGCCGCCAGGGGATCAAGAGCAACGCGGCGACCTTTGTCGCCAACCCCGAGTCCGCGGCGGATGCCTACTGGAAGGACCGCACGGTCCCTTACTTCTACTGCATCGACTGGTTCAATGGTCGCGACCCGAAGTGCCGCACCTGGGACGAAGGCCCGACCCACGAGGAGGCCGTCCGATCCTCCATCCAGCGTTACTGGAACTACTACTTCTTCAGCAACTGGCGCCGCGGCCGGGACGACTACCAGTTCTACTTCGGGCTCTTCAATCGTATGGGCCGGATGCGGAACTACCTCGACTACCCCTACAAGTATTTCGCCTATTTCCAGCAGTTCAAGAACGCCGACGGGACGGTCCTGCCGGTCACCGAGGATCTGCTTCGCGCGGCCAAGCTCGGCAGCGACTTCACGATGCAGGTCATCGGCACACCCGAGCCCGGTCGGTACTGCAAGGCCAACGCGGGCACTCAGTTCGCGCAGGCCTTGATCTATGTGCCCAACTACTTCTTCGACTTGGAATACCAGCGCGGCGAGCAGTGCGACGCTTTCGACGTGAACGTGGGCCTGGGTCGTGACTTCTTTATCGACCTCTCGGACGACTACGACACGAAGTGGGACTACATGGGCACCTACTTTGAGAAGCAGAGCTTCGCGGTCCCGCTGTTTAATAACGGGCTCATCGCGCTCTACATCGACAATGAGTACGGCCTGAACCGCAATCACATTCTGGCCACGCGCTTCGGCTACTACGACGTCTTCAAGGACAACCTCCTGCGTCTCGTCGATCAGCTCATGCAGGGCGGCTTGGGCAACATCACCCATCGGCCCTACCAGATCGACGTGACCGAGAACGAAAACAACGAGAAGTCCTTCAAGTTCAACTCGTTCCTCGACTTCAGCAAGGTCGATGACCGCCTGGCAGAGGTCGGCGGCGGCGTCCCACCCGCAGATGCCCGAGTTCAGATCTGGGCGAACATCCCGTTCGACCTCATGAACTACTACCTCTACGCATCGACGATCCTCAACTCACGCTTGCACGACCGGAAGCTCGACTTCTACGAGTACATCTCGGTCCACGAGTTGGGCTCAGGCGACGACAGCACGCACACCGACGGCCAGAACTTCGAAGACTTCGTTCACCCGAAGACCGGCCAGACGCTGCGCGCCTACGATACGACTGACGGCTTGTCGCTGGCCTACGCCCTCATGCGCCGCACGAACACGGTGCTCGCTGACTGGGAGGATGCCAAAGCGGCTTTCGAGCGTGACCCGTCGGACGCCGGGCTCCGCGAGACTTACCAGACCGCCGAGTCCAACTTGGAGTTCTACCTCGGCCTCGTCGACGACATGCGCTACCTGCGCTCCGTCCTGGACCTCGGCAAGTGAGGCGGCCCATGAGGCAGGATGACCAGATGAACACCACTCAATCGCTCAAGGAGACTTCGCCCATGCGTCGTTTCAGCCTTGTATTCTTGGCCGCCCTCGCCGCCTGCGTCGCCTGCGCCGAGCCGGTCAAGGACATCAACCTGGTTCAGCCGGGTTACCTCGACAAGTCGCTCTTCGACGATAAGGTCTGGTACTACCGACAGACCATAACGGAGGCCGATCCGACCCAGTCGACGGGGTTCTTCGTGGGCCTCGAGGCCGACATGGAGAAGATCCGCTGGGAGATCCGCGAGGACCAACTCCTGGCTTTCCGCTCCCATGAAGGCGTGCCCGGCATCGATGAAGACGAGACGAGGCCCGGGGCAGATTATCGCGGCGAGCCGATCGCGTCTTTTGGCATCTCCAGCCACTTCGACATCCAGCGCGGCTACAACACCGCGACGGGTGAGCAGAACAATACCATCAGCGAGAACAGCAGCGACCGAGCGTGGCGCGACCGGAAGTACATCCGAGTGGCGTTCGACACAGCGGTCGGCAGCCCGGCTGACTTCGGCCTCTACTTCGGCTACCTCGGGCTCGACTCGGCCAAGCAGGTCAGCCATGACCAGACCTACCGCTTCTCGCCCGATCAGCTCGTCGTCGAGCCCGGGTACATCGACTTCACCACCATCTACGAGCTTGGCGACGACTACGCCTGCGGAGCGATCCACGGTCAGTGGGACGCTTGCACGGGTGGGCAGGTTCGCCTCCGTCACTCGTTTTGGCAGGTCGACAACGTAGAGGCCGCGCGCTTCGAGCCCCGCCCCTACCTCGACCTCGTGCCCATCGAAGACGCCGACGGCAAAGACGTCAAGACGATGTACCTGCCGGTACCCCTCAAGCGGCTCTTTCAGGGCAGCAACCGCGGTGAAGCCTGCACGACCTCCACGGAGTGCCAGTTTGAGCTCGCCTGCATCGACGGTCAGTGTGGAAGCTGCACCGCATCGTCACAGTGCGCTGCGGGCGAAGCCTGCTTGCGGGACATCGACGACCGACACCTCGAAATCGCGCCCGAGGACAATACGGCGGTCTGCTCCGTACCCTTCGCCGAGGTGGCCTGCACCGACGTCCTCTTCGAGTCCATGGACAACCTCTTTGCCCCTGGCTACTACGACATCAGTGACTGCGACTCGGCGAGCTACAAGCAGTTCGAGCGCTTCGGCCTGTTCCGGACCGAGCGCCCCGGCTACGACCGGCAGACCGGAAGCAACCGCGACGAGGGCCGCCAGTTCTTCGCGAACATTCACCAGATCTGGCAGACCGCTTACAACGTGGAGTCGGACGAGCAGGGCAACGTCCTCTCCAAGACGCTCATCCCCGTCGCCGAGCGTAAGGTCCGGCCGATCGTCTACTACATCAACACTGCCTATCCCGATGACCTGAAGGCCGTCACGCTGACGATGGCCGACGACTGGAGTAACGCGATGACGGATGCCGTCCTCGCCGCTCGCCCCGGAGCCACCAAGGCCGATCTCGAGCGCGAGCTCTCCGAGTGGCACGCCGCGAATCCGGACGACACCTACTGGCTGCCCGGTGACGACAAGAAGGAGAAGCGCCTCTTCCAGATCCGCGAGACCGACTGCAACCCGGCGGGGATCGTCGACTATCTCACCGCGCACGCGGAGTTCTACCCGGTCGTCGAGGCGGCCTTCGGCGCGAACCCCCATCAGCCCTACTCCGCCTTCACCACCGGTGAAGAGCCGACGAATTTCGACAGCGCGGCGGCCGCGAGCGTGAAGGAACGACTTCAGACGAGCCAGCGGGGCGCGCGTGACCGGGTCTGTGCCGCGCTCAGGCGGGCCTCGGGCGACGCCAACACGGTCGACGCGGCCGGCAAGCGCGATGTCTTCGAGTTCCAGCGCATCGGCGACGTCCGATACAGCTTCATCTACTGGGTCCACGAGCAGCAGCCCGACGGGCCTCTCGGCTACGGCCCGTCTTCTTCCGACGGCGAGAACGGCCAGGTCATCAGTGCCAACGCGCATGTCTACGGCGCCGCGCTCGACAACTCGACCCGCAACGCGGTGGACGTCGTGCGGGCGATGAACGGGGACATGGCGCTCGACGAGCTGCTCGAAGGCCAGAACATCCGCGACTGGATCGATCGCCCCACCAGCGTGGCGAGCGAGAACCGCCCGCTGAGCAAGGCGACCCGAGCCGCGTTGGACGCCCGCAAGCAGGCGTTCCTCTCGGGGGCGGGGGTCCAGCCGGTCGCCGCGAAGTTCGACGCCTCGCGGCTCTCGCGTGAGGCCCGCAACACCATGAAGAGCTCCCGGCCCATCGCCAATGAGCAGGCCTTCACGAGCCCCGGCCGTGAGCGGCTCCAGGCCATGATGAAGGACCCTGAGTTGATGGAGCGCCTCGGCGTTGGCGAGTACCGCAAGGCCTTCGCCGGTCTGATGCAGCGAAGCCCGAGCGAGGAGCTCGGCGAGGAGGCGAGCCGCATGGCCGCAGAGCTCGCCGCTGATCCCGTCGCCTTTGGCCGTCGCATCGACGCTCGCAACGAGTGGCTCGCCAAGAACAAGATGGACATGGCCGAGATGGTCGACGAGGCCACCATCGGCTTGGCCCTCCAGCTCAAGGACAAAGACCCAGAGGAGGTCTACCGAATCCTGCGCGAGGAGATCTATCGCGGCGTCATGCTCCACGAGATTGGCCACACGATGGGCCTCACGCACAACTTCGAGGGCTCCATCGACGCGATGAACTACCAGGACGAGTACTGGAAGAAGCGTTGGGACATCGCCCCGGGGGACAACGACGGGGACGGCCTCGATGACCGCTCGGTCGCTCAGATGCCCGAGTACACCTACTCGACCATCATGGATTACCACGGTCGTTTCCACAGTGATAACAAGGGCTTAGGCAAGTACGACATCGGCGCGATGAAGGCTGCCTATACGGGCATCACCGAGGTCTTCGCCGATGACGTCAACCTCCCCCTGACGCCTGACCTCGGCCTCTATCTCGCCTACGTCTACGGCAACAACGCCATCCCCGCGCTGCTCGGTGACAATATCGAGAACATCCGCAAGCGGAAGAACGTGCCCATCACCGAGGTGATCGCCGCACGCAAGGCCGCCGTCGAGGCAAACGTACAGGCGGCCATCGCTTCGGTCTCCGAAGATGGCGTCACCTTCCAGGCCTCACGCGAGGTGCCTTACGCTTACTGCGAGCACGCGTACCTCTTCCGCTCTCGCTGCAAGATGTTCGACCAGGGCGCGACGAACCTCGAGGTCGTCAAGAACAGCGTGCAGCGTTACTGGGAGTACTACTTCTTCAACAGCTACCGCCGCGGTCGCAGCGAGTGGCCGTTCCTTCAGGGTTACTTCAACCGTCAGGCCGGCCTCATGGACGACCTCACCTACACCATCCGTTACTACCTCTATGGCAACAGCGACTCGCTCTTGGGCCGCGATTACCTCGAGGCGACGTTGCTCGCGCTCAACTTCGTCAACCAGGTGATCGGCACGACGACGCCCGGGCGCCACTGCCTCGATGAGGCTCGCGACGTCTTCGTGCCCGATGACGGGATCGTGAACTGCGAGACCTCCAAGGATGTGCCCCACGGCTTCGGGCGACCCCAGTTCCTGAAGTTCAACGACGAGCTCACCTACCAACTCGACTACATCGGGACGTTCTTCGACAAGTCGGCCTTCGCCTTCTTCCTCTTCGACGACACGACCCGGTTCTTCAACGTGACCGACTTCGGCGATAGCCGCCGCTTCTCGATCAACTACTACCGGCTCTTCCGGACCGAGATCGTCACGATGGTGCGGGACATGGTCACCAGCTACCTTGGCTTCGGGACGAACAAGAGCTACGGCCCGATCGTCACGCGCGATGGCGGCCTTGAGCACCCCTACCTGGTGGATCCGGCGACCTTCGGCATTGGCGAGACGCCCGAGGCCATCGAGAAGGAGAAGTATCGCGTCGAGCCGCCGGTCTCGCTGGCGCTCATGTGGCGAACGCTGCTCTTGTCTGCTGCGTACAACACCTCTGCCTACGACGGTCAGACGGACTTCCTCGAGTACATGTTGGTCTACGAGAAGGACTCGGCCGAGGCCCGCACGCTCTCTGCGGAGACGACGTCCATCGAGTACCGGGATCCCATCACCGGCGTGGTCTACGTCGCGCCTCAGGTGCATGACGACCCGACCTTCGCAGGGGGCGACCTCTCCATCACCGGCACCATCCTCGCGGCGTTCAACGAGTACCTCACGGGGGTCTACGAGCCTGCCCGCGAGGCCGCATCCGCGGGCGATGCGAGCGCAGAGCAGGAGGCCGCGTTCATCCGGGCTGAGACGCGCGTCGCTGAGTTCAACGACATCATCCAGGACATGCGTTACTTCCGCGCCCAGATTGAGCGTTACTTCGACTGAGTTCGGCCGGGAGCCATCGCCGTCTCCCAACGCCCCTCACGCCCCACCTCAGCCCGCCTCCGCCAGCTCCAGCTTCTCCCCCCACCGAGACCATACCAGCCGTCGAAGCACCAGATGCTCCGCTTGCGACAGCTCGGGATCACCATCCAGCAGGGCGGTGGCCGTCTCGCGCGCAGCCTCGAGCAGCGAGGCGTCCCGCACCAGATCAGCGACCTCCAGATCAGCCACCCCCGCCTGCTTGGTGCCGAGCACTTGCCCGGGGCCTCGCTGCTCCAGATCGGCCTGAGCAATGACGAACCCGTCTTGCGTCCGGGTCATCACCTTCAGTCGAGCCGCGCCCTCCTCGGTGGCGCGTTCGTCCGCGAGCAGGAGGCAAAACCCGCGCTGACCCCCCCGCCCGATACGCCCCCGAAGCTGGTGGAGCTGGCTGAGCCCGAAGCGGTCCGCGTGTTCGATGAGCATGACCGTCGCCGCCGGGACATCGATGCCGACCTCGATGACCGTCGTGCTGACCAGCACGCGAAGCTCGCCCTCGGCGAAGGCCCGCAGCGTCACCTCTTTGAGCTCGCTGGCCATGCGTCCATGCACCAGCCCGACCGGCACACCCGCGAACGCGCCGTTGGACAGCTCCTCATGGGCCGAGGTCGCGTCGGCGAGGTCTTGGAACTCCGACTCTTCGACGAGCGGGAAGACCACGTAGACTTGGTGGCCTTGATCCACGAGCGAGCGCACGCGGGCGTAGACCTCCGCGCGTTTACTGCGGCCATGCAGGGTCGTCAGGATGGGGAGGCGCCCGGGGGGCAACTCATCAAGCACGGAGACCTCGAGGTCGCCATAGGCGGTCAGCGCGAGCGTCCGCGGGATCGGGGTCGCGGTCATGACCAGGAGGTGCGGCAAGATGGCCTTTTGACGGAGGGCCAGGCGCTGCTTCACCCCGAACCGGTGCTGCTCGTCGACGATCACGAGCCCCAGCTTCGCGAAGCCTACGTCCTGGCCGATCAAGCTGTGCGTGCCGATGAGGCAGTGGATGACGCCGGCGAGGGTGAGCTCGCGGACCATACGCTGGTCGCGCCGAGACAGGCCGTTGGTGAGCAGGCCGCACCGGAGGCCGGCGCCTTCGAACCAGGGTGAGAGCGTGCGGAGGTGCTGCTGGGCGAGGAGCTCGGTGGGGACCATGAGCGCCGTCTGCAAGCCACCCCGCTGAGCGAGGCGGGCGGCTACATAGGCCACGGCGGTCTTGCCGCTCCCGACGTCGCCCTGCAGAAGTCGATGCATCGGATGCCCCGAGGCCAGGTCCGCCGCGATGTGGCCGATCACGCGTCGCTGTGCGCCGGTCGCCGCGAAGGGGAGTGAGGTGTCGACGAACTCGTCGAGGGATGGAGGCATGGCCACAGGCAGGGCCGGGCGTTTGGCGGTTCGCCGACGCCGCAGCCCCAGGGCGAGCTGAAGCACCAGGAGTTCATCAAAGATGAAGCGCCGCAGCGCCGGGTCCTGGAAGTTCACGAAGGCCGACGCCTCCGCGTCCGGGGGAGGTCGGTGCACCCGTCGGAGCGCGGTCGCCAGATCCGGCAGGGCGAGTCGCTCTCGTAGGCTCGCGGGCAGAGGTTCAGGCAGCTCATCGGCGTGACGCTCGAGCGCGACCTCGATGAGCCGCCGGAGGACCCGCTCACCGATGCCGTCAATCGCCGGGTACTCCGGTCGCAACTCTCCCTCCGCGGGCGCCTCCCCGATGTCCACGGTGGGGTGCGTCATCTGCAACTGATCGCGGTAGGCCGTGACGGGCCCGGCGAGGACGACGGGCAGGCCGGGCTTCCACGTCGTGGAGGCGAACTTGAGGTTGATGCGGAAGAACGCGCAGCTCACCGTGCCGGTGTCGTCGGTCACGTCCATCACGAACCGACCGCCGCCATAAAATCGAGGGGCGGCCCGCGCGATGCGGCCGACCACGACCGCGAACTCGCCCGCGCGAAGATCCTTGATGGCAGTTACGCGGCGGCGGTCCTGATATCGACGTGGCCTCAGGAGCAGCAGGTCGCCGATGTCCCGGATACCCGCGGCCTCGAGCTTCTGGGCCATCGCCGGACCCACCCTCGGGAGCTCAGTCAGCGGGGTCGCGCAGAGCCTGCCGTGGGCCGCAGCGGCAGGCGCCTCGGGGAGCTGGTGTGCCTCGCGGGCGTCAATGGGGACGGTGGCCTGGCGACGGGCGGCCTTCCTAACCGCCGGGGCCTTCGACTTCGCCGCGGCCGGAGTCTCCGGGGAAGTCGTCAAGGATGTTGACGATGTCTCCGGGTGCGCGAGGGACGCGACGGCTTCACGACAGACGCTCTCAATCTCGGAGACGAGCGCGTGATCGGCCCGGGACAACGCGGCGTCGAGCGTCGCAACCCTGACCCTCAGCCTTCGAAGCGCTGTGGCCTCATCCGTCCCATCGAGCGCGGCAGCCAGGCGCCCGATTGGCCCGGCCAAGCGTGCCCCATACGGCTGTCCCGCGGCCGGCCCTTGCTTGATCAGCGAGATGAGCGCGTCCAGATCCGCGACGGCCCCCGGCGGTACGACGCGCTTCACACGTACTTGACGTCGAGGATCTCGTACTCGCGCGTGCCGCCTGGCGACTGGACTTTGACCACGTCACCGACATGCTTGGCGATGAGGCTGCGGGCGAGCGGCGAGGTCACGTTGATCTTGCCCACTTTCGAGTCGGCTTCGACCTCGCCGACGATCTGAATCGTCTGCTCGATGCCCGTCACGGCGTCCGCGATCATGACCGTGGCACCGAAGAGCACGCGTTCCCCGGTGAGCTGCGAGACGTCGATGACCTCGGCCCGGGCGAGCTTGTCGTCGAGGTCCCGAATCGTGGCCTCAAGCATGCCCTGCTTGTTCTTCGCGACATCGTAGTCGGCGTTCTCGCGCAGATCACCGTGGCCCCGCGCGATCTCAATCTCGCGGGCGATCTCGCGGCGGTCGATGGTCTTGAGGCGGGCGAGACGTTCGCGGAGGGCATCGTAGCCGCCACGGGTCGTGGGCAAACGATCAGTCATGTTCATCCCCGAGGCGCGTGAAGTTCTTGAAGCGACGCGACCGTTGGTTTGGGCCCACGGATGAGCCGCTCGATGGCGGCGACGGCGACGCGCGCCCCGGTCGCCGTGGTGCAGTAGGGCACACCGTTACGCAGCGCCGCGCGCCTGAGGCCCACGGAGGCCTTGATCCGCTGCGAGGTTCGCACCGTCGTCAAGACGAGCTGGAACTGACGCGCGGCCATCGCCGTCAGCGTGTTCGGGGCGGGCTCGAACTCCTTGGCGATGCGTCTGGGGCTCAGGCCGGCGGCTTCCAACATCGTGGCGGTCCCGGCGGTCGCGTAGAGTTCGAAGCCGAGGTCGGTGAGGCGCTGTGCGATCGGCAGAAACTCGGCCTTGTCTTCATCGGCCACCGTGACCAGGACCGCGCCGCTCAGGGGCAGCTCGTTATAAGCGGCCGACTGGCTCTTCGCGAACGCCACCTCGAAATCGGGCCCCGTCCCCATGACCTCTCCGGTGGACTTCATCTCGGGTCCGAGCAGCGTATCGACGCCGAGGAACTTCACGAAGGGGAAGACCGCCTCCTTGACCGAGTAGAACGTCGGCACGATCTCGTCGAGGAAGCCGAGCTCGACGAGCGACTTGCCGGCCATGACTCGCGCGGCGATCTTGGCGAGCGGCTGTCCGATGGCCTTGCTGACGAAGGGTACCGTTCGACTCGCCCGGGGGTTGACCTCCAGCACGTAGATTTCGTCGTCGCGGCCGGGTCCGAAACGAACGGCGAACTGCACGTTCATCAGCCCTACGACCCCGAGGCCAAGCGCCATGGCTTTGGTCTGCCGGCGAAGCTCGTCCTGGATGCGCGGCGGGACGCTGTACGGCGGCAAGCTGCACGCGGAGTCGCCGCTATGGATGCCCGCCTCCTCGATGTGCTCCATGAGGCCGCCGATCACGACTCGTTGGCCGTCGCAGACGCAGTCGACGTCGAGCTCCACGGCACCGCCGACGTATCGATCGACGAGCACCGGATGCTCGGGGCTGACCTGCACGGCCTCGCGCATATATCGGAGCAAGCCATCTTCCTCGTGCACGATCTCCATCGCTCGCCCGCCGAGCACATAGCTGGGTCGGACAACCACCGGATAGCCGACGCGTCTCGCCACGGCCAGCGCCTCTTCCTGGCTGCGCGCGGTCCCGTTCGGCGGCTGACGAAGACCGAGCTCGTCGAGCAAGGTCTTGAACCGCTCGCGGTCCTCGGCTCGGTCGATGGCGTCGGGCGTGGTCCCGAGGATGGGCACGCCGTTCCTCTCAAGCGCGAGGGCGAGCTTCAGCGGCGTCTGGCCACCAAACTGGACGATGATGCCAAACGGCTTCTCCCGATCGACGATCTCCAGGACATCCTCGAGGGTCACCGGCTCGAAGTAGAGGCGGTCGCTCGTGTCGTAGTCGGTGCTGACCGTCTCGGGATTGCAGTTGACCATCAGCGTCTCGAAGCCGTCCTCCTTCAGGGCGAGGGCGGCGTGCACGCAGCAGTAGTCGAATTCGATGCCTTGCCCGATGCGGTTGGGACCGCCGCCAAGGATGATGATCTTGCGGCGATCAGAGGGCGGGGCCTCATCTTCGGTCTCGTACGTCGAGTAGAGGTAAGGGGTAAACGCCTCGAACTCGGCGGCGCAGGTGTCGACGCACTTGTAGACCGGGCGAACCGCGGCCGCTCTCCGCCAAAGACGAACCGCCTCCTCATCGGTCCTCAGGAGCGTGGCGAGCCGGCGATCCGAGAAGCCCAGCCGCTTGGCCTCGAGGAGCCGCTCGCGCTCGGGCGGGCGCGTCGTGTCCAACCACAGCTCGTCTTCGAAGTCGACGATCCGGCGAAGCTGCGAGAGGAACCACGGATCAATGGCGCACAGCGCGTAGATTTCGGCGTCACTCATGCCCACGCGCATCGCGTCGGCGACGTGAAAGAGGCGCTCCGGGTGGGCGATCTTCAGCACCTCGCGGAGATGGGACCGCACCTCGTCCATCGCCGCTTCATCTCGGCCCTCCCCGTGCGCCTGGGCCTCCGTCAGGTACCGAGGCGTTAGGCCCCAGTCGTCGGTCTCCATGCTCCGGAGTGCCTTCTGTAGGCTCTCGCAGAAGGTCCGGCCGATGGCCATCGCCTCGCCGACGGACTTCATTTGCGTGCCCAAGACCGGCTCCGTGCCCGGGAACTTCTCGAACGTGAAGCGCGGGATCTTCGTGACGACGTAGTCGATCGTCGGCTCGAAGCAGGCGGGCGTGACCCGGGTGATGTCGTTTTTCAGCTCATCCAGTCGATAACCCACGGCGAGCAGCGCGGCGATCTTGGCGATGGGAAACCCCGTGGCCTTCGACGCCAAAGCCGAACTCCGGGAGACGCGCGGGTTCATCTCGATGATGACGACCCGCCCCGTCTTGGGGTCCACTCCGAACTGCACGTTGCTGCCGCCCGTGTCGACGCCGATCTCCCGGATGCAGGCGACGGCCGCGTCTCGGAGGTACTGGTATTCTTTGTCGGTCAGGGTCTGGGCCGGGGCGACGGTGATCGAGTCGCCGGTGTGCACGCCCATCGGGTCGAGGTTCTCGATGCTGCAGATGATGACGACGTTGTCCGCCGTGTCGCGCATGACCTCGAGCTCGTACTCTTTCCAGCCTAGGATGGACTCGTCGACGAGCACCTGATGCGTGGGGGACATGTCGAGGGCGTAAGGACCAAACTCCTCGAGCTCCGCAGGGGTCCTGGCGATGCTGCCTCCGGTCCCGCCGAGGGTGAAGCTCGGTCGAAGGATGACCGGGTAGCCCGTCTGCGCGACGAGGGCCCGCATGTCCTCCATGTTTCGGACGACCCCGCTTCGCGGCATATCGAGGCCGATCTTGATCATGGCGTCGCGAAAGAGCGCCCGATCTTCGGCCTTCTCGATCGCCGCGATCTTCGCGCCGATGAGCTCGCAGCCGTAGCGCTCGAGCACCCCTGCACGGTCGAGTGCGATGGCCATGTTGAGGGCCGTCTGGCCGCCGAGCGTCGGCAAGATGGCGCACGGCCGCTCTCGCTCGATGATCTGCGTGACGTAGTCGAGCGTCAAAGGCTCCACGTAGACCCGATCGGCCGTGTCCGGATCAGTCATGATCGTGGCCGGGTTCGAATTGACGAGCACGACCTCGTAGCCCTCGCGCCGGAGAGCCTTGCACGCCTGGGTGCCCGAGTAGTCGAACTCGCACGCCTGGCCGATGACGATCGGCCCGCTGCCGATGAGCAAGATACGATGGAGGTCGGTCCGGCGCGGCATGGCGGCGCATCCTATGGACGAAGGGGGCAAAGGGCAACGCCGGAACAGGAGGGCTCGGCTGAACCCGCCTCGCTTCGCAAAAATTGAGGAATGGGTCGAGCCGGTGCGCGAGACCCTCTCGTCGAATTCGGCCGGATGTGGCACAAAGCCGCCTATGCCTTCCGCCCGCCTCGGACTCTTGTTGGGTCTCTGCCCTGCTCTCTTCGCCTCCAACGCTCACGCGGACGAGGCGACGACAGCGGCGAACCGAGCGACCCAAGCCTTTCGCGTCGCTGATTATGCGCGGGCATTGACGGCGTTCGAAGAGGCCGTCTCCATCGTCGAGCGGGGTCAGGGCGACATCAAGATATTGCCCGTCTTGAAGTTTAACCTCGCGCGGTGTCTTGAGGAGCTCAGCCGTCCAGCCGAGGCCATCGTCGCGTTCGAGCGGTATCTGGCTTTGCCCGACACCGAGGCGAGTCGGAAACGGGCGAGCGAGCGGATCGTGAACCTTGAGCTGCGAAACTTCGCCCGCCTCTTCGTCGACTGCGCGCCGGCAGACGGGGATGTTTATATCGAGGGCCGCTTGGTGGGGCGCTGCAATGCCGACCTCGCGCGGCTCAAGCCCGGGGCCACAGAGGTTCACGCGCAGCAGACCGATGGGCGGACGGTGAGCGCCAAGCTCACGCTGCGGCCGGGCGTCGAGTCGCGACCCACGTTGACGTTCCCCGGACGCATTCGGGTCGACTCGTCGGACGGTGTGGTTCTGGTGGTCCAAATCGACGGCAAGCCCGTGTCTGGGCCTCCGTATCAGGCCGACGTCGCCGCCGGGCCTCATCGCGTCGATGTCGCCCGAGCGGGCGGCCGTTCCTGGCGACGGGACGTCAACCTCGAGGCCGGGGGGACGCACGTGGTCTCCCCGTCGCAGGTCTCGGCGAGTGGCATTTCGGGCGGAGACGTGGACGTGCCCTGGGCAGTGCTGAGCTTCGGGGCGGCGGCTTTGACCTTGGGCGCGGGTGCCTACTTTTGGGTGGACGCGTTCGGGAGCGCGGACGATGCACGCGCCGCCATATCGCGGCACAACGCCTCCGATGATGTCACGGCGCGAAACGCCTTATCCAAGGACGCCGTGCTCAAACAGGGGGAGGCTGAGTCCAGCCAGATGTTGGCGTATGGCCTCGCCGGGGCCGGCGCTCTGCTCGCCGGCGTGGCGGCCTACTTCATCGTCGTCGGCGACGAGAGCGAAGGCTATCCGACCTCCCGTCTCGACCTCGGACCGGGAGGGCTGATATGGACCGCGTCGTTCTGAGGGGCCTCCTGATCGGAGGTCAGGTTGTTCTTCAGGCTTGCATTGACGTGCCCCAGCTGGCCTTCGATGATCTGGGTCGGTTGACCCAGAACGACGCCCGCGCGGATGGCCCGAGTGGCACCGCAGACCAGGGGGCGGACCAAAGGGCGGAGGACC
The DNA here is from genome assembly GCA_009692505.1 of Myxococcales bacterium. Lineage (GTDB taxonomy): Bacteria > Myxococcota_A > Bradymonadia > UBA7976 > UBA1532 > SHZC01. Next base: position 45,153 of record SHZC01000007.1, on the reverse strand, counting down.
GGCCGAGCTTGCCGACCGATGGCCCGCCCGTGGTTGTCATGGACGCCGTCGTGGACGTCCGGCTGGGGGACGCGCCGGTCGTCGCGGATGGTCGCGTGGTCTCTGACTTGAACGCCGCCGACGCCGTGGCCCGCGACGCGCTTGCGACCGACGGCCCACCCCCTGACGGCCCGGCCCCCGACGGCCCACTCCCCGACGGCCCACTCCCCGACGGCCCACTCCCCGACGGCCCGCCCCCTGACGGCCCACTCCCTGACGGACCACTCCCTGACGGACCACCCCCTTTCCCCCCGTCCGCGCCGGAGCGCATTCTCGTAGAAGGCGGCGAGGGCGTCTCGGCCTTAGGCTCGACCGTGCTTGCCCTCCCGGACCAGAACGGGGATGGCTTCGCCGACGCCGCCATCGCCGCCCCCGGGCAGCTCGGTCGTGTCGGTGGCCGGGTGCACATCGTCAGCGGCTTCGATGGCACCATCCTCGCGACGCTCGGCCGCGATGTGGGGGTCGGCGGAGACTTCGGTCGCGCGATGGTCCTCGCGGATCTCAACTCCGACCTCCGCCCCGAGCTCTACGTCAGCACGCCTGCTGTATCCAATGGCCGCGGACGGGTCGAAGGTTTTACATTGCCCGCGCTCGGCGACCTCGGCAGGGCGACCGGGACTGCCATCGACGGCCATTTGGGCACCGCCCTCGCCGCCGGCAGCCAGCATGGGCTGCCCGTCGTCTTCGCCCTGAAATACGTCGATCGGGGAGATCCGACGATTGTGCCGCTGCTCCTCGAAGACCTTGCAGGGGGGTTTGTCGACCTCGCCGCCGGACGCCCTGAAATTGAGCTCGGACATCTGAACATTCCCGGGTTGGTGTGGAATCTGGCCACCGCACGCGCGCTGGACGGGGGCGGGGACGACGACTGCATTGTCTCGTGGGGGGGCGGGCCCTTGCCTGAGGTGGTCGTCCGCTGGACCTCCGACGGCGCGGACCGGGTGGTCGCGAACTACCAGCCCGCGCCGGATCCGCCGATCGGCTTTGGCCAGAGCCTGCTCGTGGCTCCGGCTCCGAACCGCCTTGCCGAACCCACTCTTTATGTCGGGCACCCGGAGGCCGCGGGCGGCGGGCAGGTCTTAGGCTTCGCGCTCGACCGAGTCGGGCCACAGAATCGTACCTTCTCGTTCTCCTCCGTCGAGCCTTCGATCGCTTTCGGCACGTCTCTGGCGGTGGCGCCGAACTTCTGGGGCCGCCCGAACGGTGTCGCCGCCATCTGTGTCGGCGACACGGGCGACCCGCTTCATGCCGGTCGCGTCGAGTGCGTCGGGCCCGACCTCGAGGACCGCTTTGTGGTGCGCAGCGACGCCCTCGACGACGACTTCGGCCGCTCCATCTCGGCGTCCGCCACCCGCGACGTGGACGGGTCATGGCTGCTCGTCGTGGGCGCGCCCTTGACCCTTGTTGGCGCGGCTCGGTCCGGCGCCGTGCACCTGCTGCACCTTCGCTTCGACCCGTGAATTTCGTTTGCCGCACCTGCGGATCTCTCTCTGAGCGACCCGGGCGATGTCGTGAGCACGGCTTCATCCTCGTCGAGCCGCCGGCCGCCGGGCAGGAGGCGTCGGCGGATCCGCTCCTGGGTGAGGTCGTCGCGGGCAAGTACGCCCTCGTCGGGGTGCTCGGCCGGGGCGGCTTCGGCACGGTCTACCGAGCGTGGCAGGAGACGCTTGACCGTTTCGTCGCCGTCAAGATCATCCGGCGCTCGAAGGCGCGTGGTGGAGAGGTTCGTGAGCGGTTCCTGCTCGAGGCCCGAGCGGTGGCGCGGCTGCATGGCCCGAACATCGTCACGCTTCACGACTTCGGCGAGACGCCTGACGGGCGACTGTACATGGTGCTCGAGCTCGTCGACGGACGCACGCTGCGCCACGCCAACCCCAACTCCGCCCGCGTCAACGCCGACCGTGTCGTGTCGCTGGCTTTGCCGATCCTCCGGGCCCTGTCCGAGGCTCATGGGCACGGGCTGGTGCACCGGGACGTGAAGCCCAGCAACCTCATGCTCACGCTGGATGATCAGGGTCATGAGACGGTCAAGGTCCTTGACTTTGGGGTGGCCAAATTCCTCGACCCCCGCGACGCGGCGGAGCGGGTCAACACTCAGTCGGGCTTCGTGATCGGCACCCCAAAATACATCTCGCCGGAGCAGGCGGCGGGCCTCGATGTGGGTCCGCCGTCGGATGTCTTCAGCGTCGGGGTCATCCTCTACGAGCTGCTCGCCGGCGCCCCGCCGTATACGGGTGCCGATTGGCAGGCCACGTCCGAAGCGCGAATCTTCGCCGCTGCTCCCGCGCTCCCGGAGGATGTGGTCGCGTCCATCGAGCTGCGCGCCGTGATCGCCCGCTCGCTCGAGCGGGTCGTCGGGGACCGTTATTCCGCGGCGAGCCCCTTCGCCGAGGCCCTGCGCACGACGCCGGAGTTCACACGGATCGCCGCGCTTGGGGTGGGGACGGGTGGCTTCATTCCGCTCTCTAGCGCGCCCCCGCCGCTGATCGACGCCCGCGACCAAAGCTCGGAGGGCCGTCGGCTCTTGAGCGTCGACTCGGGGTCCGATGAGCTCGCCCCGCCGTCACGACGCCGGACGCTGGTCTGGGCGGCGATCGGCGTGGCCGTGCTCGGCGTGGCCGTGCTCGCTCTGCGACGAAGTCCGCCGGATCAAGCACCCCTTTCGAGCGCGCCGGCGTCCCTCTCCGCCCTCGCCCCGGCTACGGCGAGCCCCCCATCGGCCCAGCCACCACCGCCCACGTTGCCCCCTCCGACGCCGACCGTGCCACCGGTGCCGAAGAAGACGCCCGCGTCAAAGGCCCCTCGGGCGGGAATCCCGTATCTCTAACAGGACGAGGCCGAGCTACTTTGCTGGAGGCCAGGGCATCGCCCGAAGCTGTCGCTTGGCGATCCAGGTATTGCCTAGGGTCTCGATGACGGTCGGCGGCAGGTTCGCCGGCAGCTCGACGAGGCTGTACAAGTCGCGGATCTCGATGCGGCCGAGATTGCGGCTGGAGATGCCGACCTCATTGGCGAGCGCCCCGACGATGTTGCGGGCCTCGACGCCATGTCGAAAACCGACCTCGATGCGCCAGAGTTGCTTGCCACCCCCGCCGAACTCGATCTGGTTCTCGTCCTGATCCCGCGTTCGGGCCCGCGGCTTGGGCGCCGCTTCGACCGGGGAAGGCGGCGGATCGGCCCGCAGGTGGAAGGGGGACCCGCCCTGAAGGCGACAGGCAAGCGCGGCCGCCACATCGAGCGGATCGAGGCCGCGCGTCGTCGTGAAGGACTCGAGCAGCTCACGGAAGACCGCATGATTCTTCGGACGCTCACCCAAGGTCTCGATGAGCTGACCCTCGAGCTTGGCCGTGCGGGCGGTGTTGATCAGCTCGGCACCCGGGAGCACGAGCTTCTCGATGAGTGAGCGCGTGCCCTTCTCAAGGAGGTTCAGCAGGGGACGCTCGCGGTAGGTCGCAAACAGGATCGCCTCACCGGAGCGACCCGCGCGACCGGTTCGCCCGATTCGATGCACGTAGCCTTCGACATCACCCGGCAGATCGAAGTTGACGACGTGGCTGAGCCTTTCGACGTCGAGACCTCGGGCGGCCACGTCCGTCGCGACGACGATCTTGACCTTCCCTTCGCGCAGAGCCTCGACGACCCGCTCGCGATCCTTCTGCTGCATATCCCCGTGAAGGGCCGCCGAGTCGAAGCCCCGGTCATTGAGCGAGGCGACGAGATCGGCCGCGCCCAAACGGGTGCGGACGAAGATGAGCATGGCCTCGTAGGGCTCGCCTTCGAGCAGCCGACAGAGCCCGTCGAACTTGTCCATGCCGCCGCCGGCGATCCAGGCGCGAGCCCGGATGGTGGGCGCGGTCGAGGTCTTGCCGGCGAGGGTGATCTGCTCCGGTGAGTTGAGCCACGTCTGCGCCAAGCGCCGAATCTGGGGGGGCATCGTGGCCGAGAACAACGCGATCTGCCGCTTGGGAGGAGCGGCCTTCAAGACGGTTTCGACGTCGTCGATGAAGCCCATGCGGAGCATCTCGTCGGCCTCGTCGAGGACCAGGAACTTCAGGTTCGACAGGTCGAGGGAGCCGCGCTCGAGGTGGTCGATCACGCGCCCCGGCGTACCCACGACGACCTGGGCACCGCGGGACAGCCCACGGAGCTGGTCGCCGTAGCCCGTGCCGCCGTAGACCGGCAAGACGCGCACGTTGGGCAGACCCGCAGCGTATTGCGTGATCGCTTCGCAGACCTGGAGGGCGAGCTCACGGGTCGGTGCGAGCACGAGCGCCTGCGCGGCAGGACCCTTGGGGTCGATGGCGGCGAGCAGGGGCAGTGCGAACGCGGCCGTCTTACCGGTGCCGGTCTGGGCCTGACCGATGAGATCCCTCTTGGCGAGCAGCGGTGGAATCGTCGCCGCCTGAATCGGCGTGGGTGCTTCATAACCGAGCGCGACCAGGGGCGCGGTCAGGTTTTCAGGCAGGCCGAGTTCGGCAAAGAGGGAGAGAGTTTGGGCAGTGGAACCGTCGGACATGGACACGCTTTCTCGGGGGGCGCCTTTTACGCCGATCGCGCTGAAAGATCAACGGCTGGCTCCGGAACTCCTTGCCGCGCCTCGCCCCCGTCGCCCATCGCGTTCGTCTCAAGCGCGGCCGAGCCCTTGCCGTGACCATCGGCCACCGCGTATGCCTGCACCATGGACGACGCCCCGACGCCGCACGAGGTCAGCCTGGAAGCCCGCCTCGCTCACCACGACGCCCGCCTCGCTCACCACGACGCCCGCCTCGCTGGCCTCCTCGCCCATGAGGCGATCCGCGCCCTGAAATACGCCTACTGCGCGGCCTGTGACGCGGGTTACGACCCGGAGTCGCTCGTCTCGATGTTCACGGAAGACGCGGTCTTCGATCCCGGACCCCCGTTCGGTCGATGCGAGGGGCGTGACGCCATCCGGTATGTCTTCTCACGGGCCTCATCCTTCGTGCGGCGCTCCGCCCATCTGGTCGCCAACGCGTACATCGAGCTCGCCCCGGATGGCCGCTCAGCTGTGGGCGAGTGGCTCCTCATCCACCCGCACCAGCGGGCCGGGGACGGCGTCGGCTCAAGCCTCTCCGTCTGCCGCTACTCCGACGTCTACCGTCTCGTCGAAGGGAAGTGGATGTTCGCGGAGGTCCACGTCCAGGAGATCATGAATGCCCCGCTGACCTCCGGATAAACGACGCCGTCGACGACGTCATCGGGGAACGGCAGGTCGAGGAGCGGCGCTCGCTCCATGGCGTCGACGACGAGCGTGGGCCAGCAGGTGAATCGGGTCGGGTAGTAGTTCTGCTCGAACAGCGTGGCGTAGGCGCGTTCCTGATCGTCGCTCAGGGAGGCGAGGCGGTCACGCAGGACCGGGTCCCGGCATGAGGCGATCGCAAGATTCACCGCGGCCGCGTCGAACGCCGTCTGGGCCGGGGGCTCGCTCATCGTACCCGCTCGCGTCGGTCTCGGGTCGTTGTGGTCCCGCCACATGGACGTCTCCGAGGGCTCGGTCCCGATGCGGGCGAAGGGGTCCGCGGCGCGCCCGGCCACCCACGTATTGAAGTGCACGTGCGGCGCGCTGAACGGAAAGAGCGCGAGCCCATCGAGCCCGCTGTACCCGGAGAGCGCGATGACCTCTCCCCGATCGACCGTCTGCCCCACGCGGACGAGGGGCCTCGCGAGGTGATTCGAGGTCGTAAAGACCCCGCGGCCGTGGTCGAGGCAGACCTTCCAGCCGCCGCGATTGAAGTCGTTGCTCACGCGAAAGACGAGCCCCGGGGCGGTCGCGGTGACGGGCGTTCCCGGTGGGACGGCAAAATCGGTTCCATTGTGGCTGTCGTAGGTGAGGTCAAGGCCCCGGTAGTCGAGCACCTGCGTTCGCCGCACGCTCCATCCCTCCGTGGGGGGCGTCTGGCGGTGATTGAAGAGGCTGTAGATGAGCGCCCGTCGCGGCGCAGCGAATCGTCCGGCCCAGAGCGCGACGCTGACCCGAGGACGCAGGATCCCGAGGCTCGTATGGTCAAACCTCGACGACGGCGTGTACGCATCGCCGAGGAGGGCCAGGCGGATCTGGGGGAGCTGCTCGCGCAAGGGACGCAGGCCGAGGGACTCAAGAAGGGTGACGGGCTGGCCAACGGGCCGAGTTGGGCTCTTACTCATGGCTCGTATTCGACAACCAGGAAGCGAGCGGCAGAAAGACGCTCTGTTCGGCGTCTCTGCTGATGAACAAGTCAGCGTGGGCCATTCGAACCTGCTCGTCGCCGGCCACGAGGACGCGCCGCCGATCAGCGTGGGTGCCGACGAGCCGGTCGCCGGAGCGGACGGTTGCGGGGGGCACGACGCCATCGGCGTTGGCGATGATCGTCAGGAGCGGGAGCTTGACCGTGGCCACGTCGAGGCTGAGATTCCGGCCGTCGACGATAAGGTCAAGCGACTTGACCCAAGCGGCGATCTCGGCGTTCACGCGGGGCGACGGATCGTCGACGGTATAACTCAACGCTTGGGGTCGGCTCAGGTCGCAGAGGGCGGGGTTGAGGTAGACATCCAGCAGGCCGGGCACGCGGGCCGCGTAAGGGAGCAGGGCGCGGGCCAGGAAGCGTGTGCCGCGCAGCCGGAGGGCGCCCACGGGCAGGCGGGCGGCCAGGCGCAGCGCGGGATGTGTCTCTTCCCACCGCAGGGGGCCGCCGAGGTTGACGATCCGGGCGAGGCGGTGGTCGCGGTTCCAGGCCGCCTGCATGAAGACATAGGTGCCGCCGAGGCTGCAGCCGATGGCGTCGACCCGGAGTCTGCCGTCGGGATCCTGGGCCGTCGAGCTCGAGTAACGCTCGAGCCCTTCGACTGCGGCCGACAGATCGTGCAGACCGACATCGACCAGCCCGAAGTCGATCGAACCGCCCCGCCGACGCGCCTTGCCTTGGCCTCGAAGATCGACGCAGAAGACCTCAAAGCCCGCGGCGGCGAGGTAGGCGGCGAGTGGTCGTCCGGTCGGGTGGTAGCCGAGGATGAAGCTGTTCATCGCGTAGCCGGGCACGAGGACCACGGGCCTGCGCGACACGTCACAGACGGCGGCATCGCGATATCGGTGGAGGGCGAGCGCCCAGCCCGCTCCATTGTCGACGTAGAAGGTGCGCTTCTCGAGCATGACAGTCTCCGGCAAGGGGGCGGACGGCCGCTCAGGTCGAGGGCGGGGCGAGGCCCTTGATGGGGTGGGCGAGCGTCAAGCCGCGCTCATCGGCCAGGCGCCGCATATCGAGGAGGAGGTCGTTGCGGATCTTGAGCTCGACGGAAGGGCTGTCGGTCTCCAGAAACGTCTGCACGAAGATCACCTGTGAGGTGTCGGTGAAGTCGTTGAGGCAGACCTCGATGGCGGCGTCGCGGGTCAGCGGGTGGCGCGAGATGAGGTCGCGGACCGCCTCGATGAACTCGACGACGACGCTCGGGGGGGCCGAGTGCGGGAGGCCGAGCGTGACGCGAAACCTATGGCCGGTGCGGAGGGTCAGGTTCTCGATGTTGCTCATGGCCAGATTGGAGTTCGGCACCGTGACGAGGCTGCCGGACGGCGTTCGGATCCGCGTCGAGCGAAGCCCGATCTCGAGCACCGTGCCCTCGGTGCCGCCCGCCACGACGTGGTCGCCGACGTGGAAGGGCTGATCGAGGAAGAGGGTCGCTGAGCCGAAGAGGTTGGCGAGGGTGTCCTTGGCGGCCAAGGCAAACGCGAGCCCGGACAGCCCGAGGCCCGCGAGCAGGCCGGCCACGTCGACGTTCATGTTCTGCAGCACGAAGACGACGCCGATGGTGACCACCGCGACCTGAAGGGTCTTGCGAACGACGACGACGAGCTGATCATCCATCTTGCTGGCGGTGGCTGCGCTCCTTCGAGTGAGGAAGAGCGAGAAGACCTCGACGCTCCGGTAGGCGACGATGACGCCCGACACTGCGGCCAAGGCGCTGACGACGAGCAGGAGCACACGCGCCGTCGGCGTCTGGAGCTGGAGTTGCGGCAGGCCAGCCAAGACGATCAACGCCGCCACCAGCCGGCTCATGGGTCGCGTCGTCGTCGCCAGGAACGTCGTCTGGATGTCCACGCCCCAGCCGGAGAGCAACGCCGAGAGTCGCTGCGACAGGACGCCACGCACGATCAGGCCGATGGCCCAACCCAAGCCGAGGAGGGCGCACAAGGCACTGATTTGCCAGAGGGTGACGCCGAAGAGCTCCCGCATGAAGACCGGCGGCAGGGCCTTCACGAGCCGCTGGACCAGGCCGGAGTGCGTGGAGGCGTACATCCGCGGGATGCGCTGGACGACGCTCGTCGGGAAGCGCCAGCCGGTCTTGGAGTGGACCACGAAGACCTCAGTCGCCCCGTCTACGACCAGAGCTCGGCCGCGCCCCAAATCGTCACGAAAGTCGATCTCGCCGGGCACGTCTTCAAGGACGATGTAGAGCCCGCGGGCCTCGAGGCTCGCCTTGAGCTGGACGGCGCGCTCTCCGAGGTTCGACTCGAGGACGCCCTGGGGTCGCTCGAAGCAGCGAGCGGCGTCGGTGGGTGACCAGACGTCGTCGCTCAGGTGCTCGAGGAGCTGGGCGACGGCGGCACGCGGCGTCGAGCACAACGGATCGTCGCCGTCGTCGGCGACTGCGACCTCGACGTGAGACATAAACGCGACGATGAGGGCCACGAGGGCCAGCGTTGGCCGGTGCATCGGCCACCGCGTATCCCCCGGAGACCCGAACCGCGTCAAGCCGGCATCTTCGGTCGCCACCGGCGGTCGCATCTTCGGCCACGGCCGATCCGCCTGCCGTGAGCCACGACAGCCGCGTCAAACACGGCCGAGGCTCGGGTCCAAGGGCATCTCGTGGCCGCGGCCCACGCCTTGCAAATCCCCACAGCTCGTACGGAGACGACCATGCCGCTCGACCCCATCTTCGACCGCCTCACGCGCATCCTCACCGCCGATTTCGGCAAGGACGGGCACGCGCTCACGCCGACGTCCACCCTGAGGGGCACCCTGATGATGGACAGTCTCGACCTCGTCGACTTGGTCTTCTTCATCGAGCGCGAGTTTGGGATGGAGGCCCGCGTCGACGAGGTCCGAGAGATTCGGTCGTTGGCCTCATTGGTGGAGTTCATCCGCCCGCGCGCCCGGCGAACCGCCTGAATCCAGACCTCGGATTGCAGTTGCGGGCTTGGGCCTATAAAAAGACCTTGAGTCCAAACGCCACCGAGTGAGCGACTTCATGGAGAGAGGCCAGGTCGTCGCCGACCGGTTCCGAATCGAGCGCATCATCGGCGAAGGCGGCGTCGGGCGGGTCTATCGCGCAGAAGACTTGGAGACCCGGCAGATCGTCGCGATCAAGTGCCTGCGGCCCGAGTTCGCCCAGGACCATCGCGTCAAGCGCCGGTTCCTGCGTGAGGCGCGCGCTGTCGCTCGGCTGCATCACCCCAACATCATTCGAATGTTCACCTCGGGCGAGAACGCCGATGGCCTGCCGTACCTCACGATGGAGCTCATCGATGGCGTCCCGCTGAGTGATCACCGCGACGCCGGCTTGCATCTCGACTCCCTCCTGAGCGTCGTCGATCAGACCCTCGGGGCGCTCGCCTACTCCCACGCCCGCGGGGTGATCCACCGTGACGTGAAGCCCGAGAATATCCTCGTGACCTTGGGCGTCGGCGGTCGGCTATTAGTCAAGTTGCTTGACTTTGGGTTCGCGCGTGTCGAGGACGATGAGGACATCAAGCTCACCCAGGCTCATGGCGATACGTTCGGTACGCCCCTTTACATGTCGCCCGAGCAAGCCTCCGGGAAGAAGCACCAAATCGGCCCGGAGACCGACGTGTACGCGGTCGGCATCATCCTCTACGAGTTCATCACGGGCGGTCCGCCTTTCACCGGTGCTCACGGTATGGCCGTCGCGCTCAAACACGTCTTGGAGCCGGTGCCCCCCATGGTCGCCCGCCCAGGCTTGCGCATGCCGCTGGGCATCGAAGGTGTGGTCAATAAATCGCTTGAGAAAGACCCCCGCGATCGCTGGCGCACGGCCGCGGATCTCCGGCGGGCACTGACTCGGTTCGGCACCCCCCAAACCTCGACGGGCGTCGATCAGGGCGAATTGGCCCTCGATTCAACGTTAGCGAGTCACCCTGCTTTTACGCTTCTAACCGCCGAATTGCCGCGCGAGGTCGAGGCCCAGGGACGGCCACAGCTCGCTGCACTCTCGCTCTCGGGCCTCGGGCCGCTCGAAACGGACCACCGGTCCCACGCGACCGAGGTGGTCACCCGGGCCATCGTCGTGGAGGCGGAGCTCGTCGGTCGGAACGCGGACCTCACCTGGCTGTGGGACCGCGCCCGCGAGGTCTGTGACCAGGGCCGGGGGCAGCTCGCGCTCCTCGCCGGGGCACCAGGCATGGGCAGACGCAGGGTCGTCGGCTGGCTTCGCGATCGGGTCGCCGAGGGGGGGTGGATGCGCATCCTGGGCGGCCCGCAAGTCGAGAGCGGAGGTGAGATCCGTGGGCTCCTCCATAGCCTCTTCGATGGCCCGCCGATCGACCGTCTAGTCTCCGAGGCCTGGTTTCTGCGGGCGCTCTCGGGTTGGGCGGCGATCGAAGGTGGGCCCGCCCCCGAAGCATCGGCGTTGACGAGCCTGGCGGCCGCGCTCACCCGCCTCTGGTTACCCGAGGACCGCTCCAACGAAAGGCCCTTGGCAGTCCCGGTCGAGATCGGCTTTGAGAACCTCACCCTCGCGCTTCGACTCGCGGCGCGGGAGCGGCCGCTGCTGCTCGTCGTCGAGTCGCTCGACAAGATGCCGACGGAGCTCGCGGAGTTTATCGCCTCTCTGTTGTGGTCCCTCGGACGAACGACTTTCTCCATCCTGGTCGTCGGGGGCTTCACGACCGACGACAGCGGCCAGGCGCGGTACGCTTCGACGCACGCGCTCGTCGAGACGCTGTCCTCGGCAGACGCGCCCGACGTCAGGCTGCACGACCTCGGGCCGCTGTCGAGCGAGTCCATCAGGCAGCTCATCCGGGGCCTCGTCGGGCCGTCCGTGATTGAAGGTCCGGTCGCGGACGCCATCGCTCGACGCGCCCGCGGCAATCCGTTCTTCGCGCGTGAGCTCGGGCAGTTCCTCACGCAGGCGGGAGAGCTCGTCGACGATGGGTCGGCCTGGGTGCTCTCCCGGAGCGCCTCACCGCAGAGCTGGCCCCAAACGCTCGCCGAGACGCTCCTGAAGCGCAGTGCGGCGACCCTGCGACGCCATGCGGGTGGCGAACTTGCGTGCACGGTTCTCGAGCACTCCTCGCTCTTGGGCGAGACGTTCGACTACGAGGTCCTAATCAACTTCATGAGTCGTCTGGGCCACGACCGTCGGGAGCTCGAGGCGGCCATCGAGCTGAATCTCAGCTGCGACATCTTCGTGGAGGGTCGGATTGACGATGAAGGTGATCGTCTGGGGTTGGCGCACGGGGTCTTGCACGAGGCTCTGCTCGCGCAGCTGAACCGGTCGCCCACACTCCCACAGCTGCACGAAGCAGCGGCCCGCGCGCGCCTGACCAAGCGCCGAAGCCCCGACGATGACCGGCTGATCGGCGGACACCTTGAGCTCGCTGGGCGACTCCCGGAGGCGGCGACGGCGCTGTCGCGGGCGGCCGCGGCGGAGCGTGCCCGAGGTCGGCTGGACGTCGCAGTGGAGCTCCTTGAACGCGCCGACGGTCTGATGACACGCGTCGTTGACCCAGGCGTCGATAGGTTGCGCGCGACGATCTGGCTCGACCTCGGTGAGCTCGAGCTGCTTCGGGACAAGCACGCTCCGGCGCGGACGCTCGCCCTTCGGGTCTACAATTGGGCCCGACAAGAGAGCAGTCAGAGCCTCGGGCAGAGCCTTGGGCAGAGCCTCGAGGGTCGCGCCGTGCTGCTCGTCGCCGAGCTCTTCCAGCGCGGGGGGCAGCTGAACGAGGCCGCGCGGGCCTACGCCGAGGCGCGGGTGGTCTTTGAGCACGTCGGGGACGACACCGGCATCGGGCGAAGCCTCATGGGGGCGGCGTTCGCGGAGCGGAGCCTTGGCCGACTTGATGCCGCGCTGACCCTCTATGAGCTGGCCGAGCGCTCGATGGAGCGGTGCTCGGACACGGTCGGTCTGGCCCGAGCGAGCCGCGCGCAAGGGGAGATCGCGGAGCGAAAAAACGAGCTCGTCGCGGTCCGAGACAAGGTCGAACGGGCGATGGCAGCCCAGGCTTCCACCGACGACGGGTCCGGGGGCCAGCATCGCATTTGGAAGATGGGTGAGAGCTATCGGATGTTGGGCGAGCTTGAGATCGCCGCGGCGCACTTCGAAGCGGCTCGTCGCCAATATGAGCACGACGGGGACGACGGTGGCCTCGGGCGGACCTACTTGAGCCTGGCCCGACTGCATCGGGAGCGCGGCCTCGGCGCCCTCGCGCAGGAGCACTCAGGCATCGCCGAGCGTCACCTCTCGTCTGCGCGCGAGCACGTCCGCCGCTCAGGTGATTTCGGTCAAGAGACCGCCCTCTCCGCGGCCCTCGCGTGGGTCGCCGCTGAGCTCGGCGACGAGAGGACCATGGAGCTCGAGCTGCGTGAAGCCCTCGACTCCGACGCCCAGGCCCCGAAGACTGTCGCCGACTTCGCGTGGGCCATCGAGGGGTTGGCCGAGGTCGAAGCCCACGTCGGACGCCGCACCCGTGCCGCTCAGCTTCTCACACGCGCGTCTGAGATCCGAGCCGCCCTCGGCCAAGTCGAGCACAGTGAGCAGCTCTCCGGCCGGGCAGACCTGATGTCGGCGCGAGGCGTGGGTTGAACATCGGTGCCCTCTTCGCCGGTCGCTATCTCATAGCGGAGCTCATCGGGCGGGGAGGCACGGGAACGGTCTATGCGGCCACCGATACGCTGTGGAGTCGTGAAGTCGCGCTGAAGATCCTCCGTCCGGAGGTCGCCCGAGACGCCCGACTGCGCCGCCGATTGCGCCGGGAGGCTCGCGCCGTCGCGCGCATTGAGCACCCGAACATCGTGCGACTCTTCGAGCTCGGCGAGCATGAAGACGGCTCTCCATTCCTGGTCATGGAGCGCGTGCGGGGGCCCTCGATGCACACCCTCGCGCCCTCGATCGAGACATGGGGGCGGGTCGCCTCGCTGTTTCAGCAGGTGCTCGGCGCGCTCGCCTTCGCCCACGCTCGGGGCGTCGTGCATCGAGACCTGAAGCCGCAGAACATCATCGTGAGCGTCGGCGCGTCGGGCGAGGATATCGTCAAGGTCCTTGACTTCGGTTTTGCGAGGGTCGAGGACGACTCGGACGACCAGCTCACGGCGACCTCCAAGGACGTGTTCGGCACGCCCACGTATATGTCGCCCGAGCAGGCGACGGGTGACCATGAGGTCGGTCCCGCGTCTGACCTTTACTCCGTGGGCGTGATGCTCTGGGAGATGGTCTGTGGTGCCCCGCCGTTCCAAGGGGCGACCGGGACGGCCGTCGTTGTGCAACATGTGACCGCGCCACTCCCGGCCTTCCATCCGGTCCCGGGGCTCGTCGTCCCTCCCGCGCTCGAGGCGGTGGTCTCCCGAGCCCTGGAGAAGGAGCCGCCCAAGCGTTTCGCCTCCGCCGCCCACTTTCGCTGGGCTATCGAGAGCCTCGCCACGGGTCTCGTGCGGCCGGAGAAACAGTTCCTCGACGATGAGCCGACGCTGAACCACCTCGTCGTGCCGGCGCTGCCGCCGCGATTCGATGGGGTCCTCCCCGAGGTATCGACGCCCTTGCCGGCGGGGGGGCCGAGGGGGGGGCATCGGAGAGTCGAGCCCGACTTCGGCGACAACACGGGCCCGCACACGGGCCCGCTCGCTGCCCCGAAGGATCACTTTCGGGCCGACGCCGACGGTCCGGTCGTTGGCCGCGAGGACATCCAACGATGGCTGTGGGCCCGAGCACTGCACACCTGCCAGAACGGCCAACCCCACTTCGTGCTCCTCGAGGGGACGGCCGGGATCGGCAAGAGCACCGTCTGTCGTTGGCTCGAGCAGACCATGAACGAAGGCGGCTGGATGACCGTGCTCCACGGTCGATTTCAGGTCGGGGACAGCCAAGGCGGCCTGCGGCAAGCCGTGCGTCGGGGGCTGCGGCTGCCGGATACGCGGGTGAGTCGCGAGGTTCTGGAGGCCTGCCTCGCCGAGCTCGGTGACTCCGGCGCGGTCGACATCACCTCGCTCTCGGCCTGGCTGCATCCCGAGATGGGCGCCGCGTGTCCGCCGGGTCGGGCGTTGCGGGCCCTTGAGCAGGTGACTCGGGTCCTGTGTCGCCGAGGGCCCTTGTACATCTGGCTCGACGACGTGCATCACGCCGAGCCTGAGGCGTTTCTGCTCTTCGAACATCTGGTCACGAACCTCACCGCGAGACCGGCGCCGGTCTTGCTCGTGGCGACGCGGCGAGGGGACGCGCCGCTCGCGAGCACCCCGGCCATGGAGTCGATGGCGGCGTTTCTTCTCACTCACCATGAGCGGATCGAGCTTCGAGGGCTCGGGCGCCTCGACGAGCCATCGACCCGCCTGCTCCTCTCGCAAGCCGCGGCTCTGGGACCCCGCGCGACAGCCTCGGTTCTGGCGGTTGCTCGCGGCAATCCCCTGCACGCCCTGGAGTCCATTCGGTTCTTGCGCTCAAGTCAGGCGCTCGTGCGCTCGGGCCTGGTCGAGGAGCTGGGCCCCGTGGCGACGCCGCTCCCCCGGACCCTGCTGGAGCTGACCCGTGCCCGGCTCGCGACGTTTCTGGAGGGCTACGGCCCCGAGCTCGCATCCTGGGCCGAACGCTTGGCGCTCTTGGGCGCGACGTTCTCTTTCAGCCTCGCGGAGGTCACGGGGCGGGCGTTTGGGCTTGACGTCGTTCGACTGGAGACGCTGCTTGAGTCGCTCGTGGCGGCCGGCGTGCTCGTCGATGAGGAGCAAGAGCGATACGCCTTCCGGCATGAGCTCCTGCGTGAGGCACTCCTGGCCGAGGTGGACGGTCGGGACGATGCTGCGGCCCTTCACGAGCGCATCGCGGAGACCCTCCTGAGCCACGCGGGGGCGAATACGGCGGCGGTCTCGATTGAGGTCTCGCGCCACTTTCGCGCGGCGGGGCGCACGCTCGACGCGGTGAGGCACGCTCTGGTTGCGGCCCGGGACGCTAGGAACTGTGGGCAAGCTTTAGCGGCCGTCGGTCACCTTCAGGCGGCCGAGCGATGGCTGTCGGAGACGGACCTCGCCGCCGACGGGCGCGCCCTCCTCTGCGACCTCTGGACTGCGCTGGCCGAGCTCTCGCTGGATGCCTCCGAGCTCGACCGGGCGGCACGGCTCGCGGACCGTGTCGAGCAGTCCGCACGGATCGCCGGCGATGAGCGGCGGATCGCGTCCGCGCTTGGGCAGCGGGCCGAGGCTCAGCTCGGGGCGGGGCGATGGCTCGAGGCTGAGCGTTTGGCGACGGAGGCCCGCGAGATCTGCGTCCGGCTCGGCGATGGGCGCGGCGTGGCCCGGTTGGATCTGGCCCTTGGGCGCGCGGCCTTGCAGAGCAGCCAGATGGAATTGGCTCGAACGCGGTTTCAAGAGGCGGCCCGTGGCTCCCTCCTCGCTGATGATCGCGCGGGTGCGGCCAGTGCCAAACGGGCCATTGGAGAGCTCGCACTGCGGGCCGGTGATCGCCCAGCCGCGACCCGAATCTTGAGCGAAGCTGTGGCCCTCGCTCAGGGCCTCGATGACCATCGGCTGCTCGGCCAGGCAGCCTGGCGGCTGGGTGATCTCCTCAGGCAGGCCGGGCAGCTCGAGGCGGCTGTCGGGCGCTACCAGCAGGCCGTCGACGCCTGCGAGGCCATTGGTGACCAACTCGGGCTCGGGCGGGCGCTGCGGGGTCTAGGCGACGCCGAGCGGCTGCTGCGTCGGCCGAGCGCCGAGCACACCTATCGGCGGGCCGTGGAGCTCTTCGAGTCGACAAATGACCGCTTCCAACTCGCCGTCTGCCATACGCAAATGGGCCGGCTCGCGACCGAACGCGGGGAGCTCACGGCCGCGGAGGCCTGCTTCGAACAGGCACTCGGCGCGCTCGAAGGCTTCGATGATCCCGTGCGGGTAGGCGTCCTTCACGCCTATCTCGCGCGCGTCGCCGTCCGGCGGGGGGACACCGTCGCTCGAGACGCGAGACTCCAGCTCGCCTTGAGGATTGATGCGACCCGGCCGCTCGTGGTCCAGGAGTGGCCGGTCATCCTCGAGGAGGTGGCGCGTCAGCTCGCGGCGGCAGGGGACGCCGCTCGCTCCCGAAGGCTGTTCGAGCGGGCCGCCGAGGTCTGGTCGGCGCTCGGCCGCGCGGACGACGCCGAGCGGTGTCAGGTCGAGTCCTCGAATCGGTGATCGCGGCCGGGCTTTCCGCCCCGCTGCCGAGGACATGTCCTTGCACATCTACTCGGAGGTCCCATGTCCCAGGTCACCATCTGCATCGATGACGAAACCGAGGCGCGCACTCGCGCTGCGGCCGAAGCGGCGGGCGTCTCGCTCAGCCGGTGGACCGCCGACGTGCTTCGCGCAAAGGCACGAGCGGAGTGGCCCGCCGACGTCGTGGCGCTTGAGGGCGCGTGGCGGAATTCGGCTGGTGAATCAATCGGTCCGACCGGCACGGGCGTGGACGTTCCGCGGCGAACACTCTGATGTACGCCCTCGACACGAACACCGTCGCCTACTTCTTCAAGGGCATGGGTGGGGTGGGCGCCCGGCTGACTGCGATCCCGCCCGGCCAGATCCAAGTTTCCGCCGCTGCAGGGTCGGACCTCGAACGACGCGGTGTTCCCATCGGGCCCATCGACGTGCTCATCGCCGGCGCGGTGCTGGCCACCGGCGCGGTGCTCGTCACACGGAACACGCGGGAGTTCGGCCGGGTTGCTGGACTCCAGGTGCAGAGCTGCTACGACGAAACCAAGTAGCGCCCGGTGCTGAGCTCAGAACGCCGCGCGCAGGCCCACGTTGAGCGGGATGGAATTGACGTTCCTCTCATGGTCGCTCCCGTAAGTGGTGCTCGTGTAGTACCCGACGTTGGCGAAGGCCGCGACGGTCTCGTTGAACTGGTAGCCGCCCCCGAAGGCGAAGCGCAGGCTCCACCCGAACCTCGTCGCGCCACCCTTGGCGTCCGACACGCCGTCGACGGGCGTCCAGACCGAAGGGCCGATGCCCAGGAGCCCATCGAAGGTGATCTTGTCGACGATGGGGAAGCTCATCCGCGCCCGGAGATGCGGGCTCACGACCAGGCGGGCCTCCTTGTCGTCCTCGTCGCCGGCCCAGACGAAGGCCATCTCGCCGCCGATGCCGAAGACCCGGGCGAGCATCTTGTCGGCCCCTGGGATGATGCCGAGGGCCAGCCGACCGTCTCGCTCCTTCTTGCCGTCATGGAACTTATTCGACAACCCGATCATGAACTCCAGGGTCGCGGCGACCGGGGCCGCGCCCTCCTCGGCCTGGGCAAACGACGGGGTGATAAGCGCAAACGCCGCGGTGGCGCTGAGGTTGAGAACAGGGGAAAGACGCATCCGTGCCTCCAAGGTTCGATCGACTCTTAGGATTTGACGACGCCGGGGTCTATATCAATTCATGAGTCCAGCGTGCAGGCACTCCGCGCGTGATTACGGTTAGCGACGCAGATTGACCACCCGGGGCGGAGCGGAACAATGAACTTCAATAAGCTGACGAACGCGGTGCGCGAGGCGGTGAACTTCGCGATTGAGGAGGCGCAGAGGGACGGCGCCGCCGAGCTTCAGCCCGAGCACGTCCTCAAGGCGCTGCTCGCCCCGGAAGACGGCATCGTGCGTTCGCTCCTCCGTGAGCTCGGCGTGCAGCCGGCGGCCGTCCTTCGGGTGATGGACGAGTCCTTGGCGAAGCGACCTCGCGTGCGCGGCGACGTGCAGCTCGGCGACTCCCCGGAGCTCCGGCGCCTCTTCGACGCGGCCACCGATGAAGCGAAGACGATGGGCGACGAGTTCGTCTCCGCAGAGCACTTCCTGCTCGCCATGACGGGGCTGAGGGAGGGCATTGGCGGGCTCTTGTCCCGAGTGGGCATCGAGAGGGCGGCGCTGCTCAACGCCCTGCAGAAGGTGAGGGGCCAGACGCGCGTTACGGACCCCGAGCCCGAAGGCAAATACGACGTCTTGAAGAAGTACACCCGTGACCTCACGGACCTGGCGCGGCGTGGCAAGCTCGACCCTGTCATTGGCCGCGACGAGGAGATTCGTCGGGTGATGCAGGTCCTTCAGCGTCGGACGAAGAACAACCCGGTGCTCATCGGCGACCCCGGCGTCGGCAAGACGGCGATCGCCGAGGGGATCGCGCTCCGGATCGCTGCGAACGATGTGCCGGAGGGCCTGCGGGACCGGCGGTTGCTCAGCCTCGATCTCGGCGCGCTCATCGCAGGGGCCAAACATCGGGGCGAGTTCGAGGAGCGGCTCAAGGCGGTCTTGAAGGAGACGGAGGCGGCGGCCGGCGCGGTCGTCCTGTTCATTGACGAGCTCCACACCCTGGTGGGGGCGGGCGCGGCCGGCGGCGCGATGGACGCCTCGAACATGCTGAAGCCCGCGCTGGCCCGCGGGGAGCTGCGATGCATCGGCGCGACGACGTTTGAGGAGTACCGGAGACACATCGAGAAGGACGGCGCGCTCGAGCGGCGTTTCCAGCCGGTCTTTGTCGGTGAGCCTTCCTTCGACGACACGCTCTCCATCCTTCGGGGCCTGAAGGAGAAGTACGAGGTCCACCACGGCATTCGGATCAAGGACACAGCGCTCATCGCCGCCGTGAAGCTGTCGTCCCGATACCTGCCGGAGCGCAAGCTGCCCGACAAGGCGATTGACCTCATGGACGAGGCCGCGAGCGGGATCCGGATTCAGCTCGACAGTCGGCCCGCCGCCATCGACGACATGGAGCGCCGCGTGACCTCTCTGGAGATCGAGGCCGTGTCCATGCGCAAAGAGAAAGACGAGGCCTCCAAGGCGCGTCTGCAGGCGGTCGAGGTCGAGGTCGCCGCTCTGCGCGAAGCCACGCGGGCGGCCAACGTCCGATGGCAGGCCGAGAAGGGGCTGACGCTGCGGGCCGGGACCTTGCGCGAGCGGCTCGAGAAGCTCGCCCAAGACGAGGAGCGTGTCCGCCAAATGTTGCCCAGCGTCGTCGAATATGCGGCGCGCGAGCGGATGTACCAGAAGGCCGGTGAGCTCCACGCCGAGCGGGCGGTCACTCAGCGCGAGCTCGCCGACGCGGAGCTGGCGATCGAGGCCGCGCTCACACAGGGGGCCTTCCTGCGACCGGAGGTGGGCGAGGAGGACATCGCGACCGTCGTCGCCAAGTGGACCGGCATCCCGCTGTCCCGGATGCTCGAAGGGGACCTGGAGCGCCTGACCCATATGGAGGCTCGGCTGCACGCCCGGGTCATCGGTCAGGACGTGGCGGTCGCCGCGGTCTCGAACGCCGTGCGGCGAGCGCGCGCGGGTCTCGGGGATCCTCAGCGGCCCCTGGGCAGCTTCCTCTTCCTGGGTCCAACCGGCGTGGGCAAGACCGAGCTCGCCCGGGCCTTGGCGGAGTTCCTCTTCGACGAAGAGCGGGCGATGGTCCGAATCGACATGTCCGAGTACATGGAGAAGCACTCGACCTCACGTCTGATCGGCGCGCCCCCCGGTTATGTGGGCTTCGATCAGGGCGGCCAGCTCACCGAGGCTATAAGGCGCAGACCTTATGCCGTGGTCCTCCTCGATGAGATTGAGAAGGCGCATCCGGACGTGCTCCATGTCCTGCTGCAGCTCCTCGACGACGGACGCTTGACGGATGGGCAAGGGCACACCGTCGACTTCCGCAACGCAGTCGTGGTGATGACGAGCAACCTGGGCACCGAGCTGATCCATCCGGGCGCGTCGAGTCGAGCCGAGAACGAGCGACGGGTGCTCGAGGTCGTGCGCAGCCACTTTCGGCCCGAGTTCGTCAACCGGATTGACGATATCGTCGTCTTTGAGCGTCTCGAACGGGCCGAGCTCGAGCAGATCATCGACCTTCAGCTCGACCGTTTCCGGGCGCGTCTCGCCGAGCGTGAGGTGAAGATCGAGCTGTCAGCGGCGGCGCGTTCGCTCGTGATCGCGGCGGGCTACGACCCCACCTACGGAGCTCGGCCCCTGAAGCGCGCGATTCAGCGGCTGCTCGAGAACCCGCTGGCCGCGAAGTTGCTATCAGGTGACGTGCCGAGAGGGGCCAGCCTTCGGGCCGAAGCCCACGGCGAGGTGCTCGACTTCGAAGTCAGCGTGCAATGACCCGGAAGTCGTCCGTCTCGGCGCTGAAGCCCGGCTGATCAGGGGACGGGAGGGCGGCCGGATCACTCGCTGGACGGCCCAAAGGCGTGGCGAGGAGGGCGCGAAGCCACGTCCTCACGTCCCAGGTGACCACGAGGTTCTCGCTCGCCGCGCTGACCGCAACTTGACCCGCATGGAACTCGAAGACCCGAGACGAACGAACGGACACAAGCTCGCGGGTGTCTTCGTCGCCCGGCTTGCCCCGCGCTGGGCTCGGCGTGGGCTCATCGGTCGAGGGCGTGGGCTCGGCCGGGCTGGGCGTGGGCTCGGCCGGGCTGGGCGTGGGCTCGGCCGGGCTGGGCGTGGGCTCATCGGTCGAGGGCAAAGGCTGGGCGGGGCTCGGCGTCGGCTCCTCGGCCTCGGGGGTCTCCGCCTTGGCCCGCGTGGCGTCGACCGCGCGCAAGAGCCCGCCCTCGATCTCCACGGACGGTCCGCCGTCTTCGCCCCGCACCCGAACGAGCACCCGATAATTACCCGCCGCCGTCAGCTTGAGCTGCCCGTCCGGTGAGGTGGTCTTGGCCCGTCCGCCCTCGAACTCAAAGTGAACCGGGACCATGTCGCCGCTCAGAGCCGGGTCTTTGCCTTCGGGCAACAGGTAGATCTCGGCATCGAACCGAACGCCTGTCACGACCAGGTCGTCAAAGACATCGGCGAGGCCCACGAGCTCGAGGCGGGGCGCGAGCAGGACGGGTGAAACGACGGTGGCGGTCGGCTCCACCTCGGCGTTCACGGTCCCGTTCGTCGGGGCCCTGGTCGGGTCGTCGGTGCCGCACGCGGTCAAAGCAATCGCCGCTGCCAGGGCGCGCATCGCGTTTTTCGGTTCATTCATGACTCACCGACCTCACCCTTCAAGTGATTCAAAGCAGGGATCGCATGAATGATCTGCGAAAGTCGAGGTCTTTTCATTCCGAGCCGCTCAGCCGCGCGGGTGATGTTCCCCCCCGAGGCTTTGAGCGCGCGCACGATCGCCTCGTATTCGATGCGCTTCTTCAGCTCGTGCAGCCCACCTTCCTGGGCGATCGCCCGTTCGAGCCAGTCCTCTCCGAAGGCGTCCAGTCCCGTCGGCGCGGCCAATGGGAGGGCTCCATCGTCGGGCACCGGAGGCGGTGGTTCAGAGCGTGAGGCCGGGGCCGGGGTCGGCGAGGTGGATCTTGTGTCTGACGAGGGGGGCTCGGGGCTCTGCGTCAGCTCCGCCAGCAGCAGCATCGCCGGCTCGTCGGGCACGCGGAAGAAGTCCCCGAGCTGCCTCAGATCATCGAGCCCGATCACCTCGCCGGCCGCGAAGAGCGTCGCGCTGCGGACGACGTTTTCCAGCTCGCGCACGTTGCCCGGCCAGTCATGGGTCAGGAGGCTGGCCATCGCCTCGGGGTGCATCCGAAGCCGGCCGAGCTCCCTTGACCTTCGGAGGAGGAGGAAGTGATCGACGAGCGCGGGGATGTCGGCCCGGCGTCCGCGCAGGGGCGGCAGCTCGATTACCACCCCACGAAGCCGGTAATAGAGGTCCGCGCGAAACTCTCCGCGGCGGACCATCTCTTCAAGGTTGCGATGGGTGGCGCAGATCACGCGAACGTCGACGGACACGGTCTCGGTGCCGCCGACCCGCTCGAACGCGCCCTCCTGGAGCACGCGAAGCAGGGCGACCTGCGTGTTCTGCGAGATGTCGCCGATCTCGTCGAGGAAGAGCGTGCCGCCGTCGGCCAGCTCGAAGCGCCCCTTCTTGCGGGTCACGGCCCCGGTGAACGAGCCCTTCTCGTGGCCGAACAGCTCGCTGAGCAGGAGGGTCTCGACGAACGCCGAGCAGTTGACCTTGACGAACGGGCCGAGGGCTCGGGGGCTGTGGGCGTGCAAGGCCGCCGCGACCAGCTCCTTGCCCGTGCCGCTCTCTCCCCGGATGAGCACGAGGGCGTCGCTGCCAGAGACCCGATCGAGGGCATGAAAGACGGGGTAGAGGGTGGGCGCGCGGCCGATGAGTTGGGGGTAGCGGCTTGGCCAATCGTCGCGCCATGTCGGGCCGATGCTGAGCCGGGTCTCTGGGGCGAGGCCAAGCGTTTGGAGCGTGGGATCGCGCTCGCCCAGGGGCGGCAAGCCGGCGCGGGTGCGTCGAAGCGCGAGGTGAACGGCGACCCGGAGCGGGGCGTCCAAGTAGATCTGACGGAGGGTCTCAGGCAGGGCCCGACCGACGCGGGCGATGAGCTCGGTCGCCAGCATGATCGCCTCGATCGCGGCCGGGTGATCCCCTCGACTCCACTGGGCGATCCCGACGGCGAAGACCGCCCGCCATTGGGCCTCGCGGTCGCCGATCCGCTCGGCCATGGTGCTCGCGGCGCGCGCGAGGGTGACCGCCGATGGGGCGTCGCCGGCCCGAAGCGCGAGCTGGGCGCGGAGCAGGTGAACCCGCACGCCAAACGGCGCCTCCGGGGTCGAGGACTGCAAGGCCTCAAGGCGCGTCAGGAGCGCGTCGAACTCGGTCGGCTCCTCGGCACTCAGGAGCAACTCGCAGAGACTGCAGAGCAGCGGGCCGAGCGTCACGCCGCCATGGTCCGGTGAGTCCACCAAGGCGATGGCCTTTCGGAACGACTCGATCGCCGCGCCGCTCGCCCCCGACTCACGGGCGAGCTCACCTTCGAGGACGGCGCACTGGGCCTCCAGATGGCGAAGTCGCGCGCGGCGGATGTGAGAGCGGCCGATGTCGACGAGGCGCGTCGCCCGTTCGAGATCGCCGACGACGAGGTGCAGATCGGCGAGGTTCAGCGCGGTGTGCGCGAGCTGCGCGATGTTGCCCAAGCGCCGGAACACGGACGACGCCCGGTGATAGAGATCAAGGGCGGGGCTGAAGGCCTGGCTGCGATGGTGCAGGACCGCGAGGTTGTCCAGCGCGAGGGCGAGGTTGCGGAGGTCACCGGCTCGCTCGGCCAGCACCAGGGCGGTCTCGAACTGCGACGCGGCCGCCTCGGTCTCGCCTGTACCGAGCTGCACGATGCCCAGGTTGATGCGCGCGCGGGTCTGATGGGCGACGTCTCCGAGCCGCTCGGCATCGACGAGGTTCGAAGCGAAGATCGCCCGTGCCTCTGCAAACGCCCCGCGCGCCAGCATCACCTTGCCGCGAGTATTCCGCAGCTTCAGCGCGTCGGTCGTGACCGGGGCGTTCGCGCGATCACCCTCCTCGCAGTGTCGCAGCGCGCCCTGGGCATCGCTTATCTGCCAGGCGGCCTCGGCGGCGAGCGCGTGCCAGGTCTGGGCAAGGGCATCATCACCGCCCCGGGACAGCGCTCGCTCCGCGTACTTCAGTGCTTGTTCGGGCGCGCTCGCCCAGAGCTCAAGCTGGGCCAAACGGCCCTCGAGCGTGGCGGCCTCGCGCTCGGTCTTTGCTTCGGACAGTCGCTCGCAGAGGGTCTCTCGGGCGGAGGCGAAGTCCCCGGCGAGCGTCTGGGCTTCGGCGGCGCGGTCGAGCAGATCGAGCCTCAGGCTCCCCGTCGCTGAGGGCAGGACCAGGGCCAGAAGCTCCGCCGCTCGGGGATAAGCGTGGGCCGAGACAAGACGCTCAGCGGCGGCGACAACGAAGGGGATGGCCTCCGCTGGGCGACCGGCCTCGAGGTAGTGGCTGGCGACCTCCTCGGCCTCGACGCCGAGACCGGCCATCGGGACGAGCCGCTCGGCCATCCTCAGGTGCAGCTCGCGGCGGTGATCGTCCGGGAGCTGAAGGTCATACGCATCCCGAAGGGCCGTTCGGGCGAACTGCAAGCGAAACTCGCCCTGATCGAGCCGACGCACCAGGAGGCCACGCCCGGTCAGGCGCGCGACGAGCGGCAGGATGTTCCCCTCGAGTCGGGCCAGCTCGCGCAGGGGCTCGGGACCAATGGGCCGGGCAAAAACCGCGAGGGCATCCAGCAGCGCGCGTGCCTCGACATCGAGGTCATCGAAGGCCGTGGCAAAGAGCGCTTCGGGGTGTCCGACGATGGACCGGGCCACCTGCTCAAGCGCCGCAGGGTTGCCGCCGGTCGCCTGCTCGATCCGTTCAACGAAGGCGTCGCTCTGAAGAAACGCGATGAGGCCCCGGCGATCGAGGCCGTGAAGCGGGAGGTGCTCTACGGCGGACGAGACCCGCGTCAGCTCGAGCAGGGGGCGTGTGGTCTCGACCTCTCGGAACGACAAGACGAGCAGCGCGTCAAACCCGGGGGCGGGCCCGCGGTCGAGCTCAGGCAAGGTCCAGTCGAACGCGGGATCGGTGAGGAGGTTCTCGATCAGGTAACGAAGAAGCCCGATCGTGGCGACGTCCGCACGGTGCAAGTCATGAAGAAAGAGGACAGGCGAGCGCCCGGACGTCAGCTCCAGGACCGCCAGTCGAACGGCCTCGAAGAACCTCAGGCGCGCGTCGTCCCGATGAAGCGGCGCGCTGGCGTCCGCCCCTTGGGGTATGCCGGACAAGAGCGAGAGCGCGCGTTCTGTGGCTGGGGCCACGCGACCGAGATCGGCCATCGCCTCGGCGGCCTGTCCGAGCAGCTCGACCATGGAGCCGAAGGGCCGGTGATCCGTCTTGCGGCAGCGACCCTCGAGCACGACCTCTTGAGCACGCCGAAGCTCGACCCGGAACACCTCCATGAGCCGCGACTTGCCTATCCCTGTCGGCCCGGTGAGCTGGGCGCACCGTCCGCGACCCGTCTCGACGGTCAACCGATGCAGCCGCCGCAGATGCTCAAGCTCGGTGTCGCGCCCGAAGAGCGGGGAGGGGCCCTTGGGCGGCTGGGGCGGCAACATGGACGGGCGCGGGACCGAGGTGATAGTGCTGCGGGAACGTATTGCAATCATCGAGACTCGGCAATGCTCTGGCTCGTCGTCCTCAGCGCGTTCTTCTGGCTCCTCGCGCCGCCTCTGGTCGCCTGGGTCGAGAGCGTGCGCGCGGGGGAGACGACCGCAGAAGTCGGCTTCTGGACGGTCGCGCGGTCCTTGGCGGGCACCTGCCATGTGCCTTGGGGGAGGCGCGCCTCTCCGATTATTCGATTCGCGCTGCGGTCGGGCGAAGGGCGCATCCGGGCCACGCGGACGCCTGGACGCTCGGCCTGGGTCGTTGAGGTTCGCGGCCACCAGCGCCTGCCTTTCGGCTTCGCGGCGCGTATCTGCTCTCCCCCGGCACCCCCGGCCCGCTTTCGGGCACCGGGTCTGACGCCCGTCGTGCTCGACGCCGACGAGCCCCACCACTTGGCGTATTGCTCTTTGGAGTCCACCGACGAGCGGCTCCTGCGGTGGGTCCTCCGGCACGCCGAGACGCGCCTCTTGCTCGACGACCTCCAGGGTCACGCCCACGCCGACCACGTCGAGGTCCTCCTGGCGGGCACGGTGGTGATCCTCCGGGCCACGGCACCTCACGGCACCGACGGGGGGCGGGCCGTAGAGCTCATCGCGCCCGGCCTGGTCGACACGCTGCGCAGATTGTCGGATGATCTCGACGACCTCGCGACCGCCCTCGTCGAGGCCGGAGAGCCCATGTCGCTGTCGTTCCTCTGCCGTGGCTGTGGCGCGCGTGTGGCGGACGACCCGTGGCACTGCCCATCCTGTAACGCGGCCATGCACCGTGGCTGTCGGGAGATGGCTGGGGGCTGCGTCGGCTTGGCCTGCGCTGCGGCCCCGGACGCCCTGCCCGAGGCCCCGACATGAGGCGTCTTCTTCGAGTTGTGGCCGCGGCGACCCTGCTCTCCTGCTCCGTGCCAGGGGCCCTCGTCGGCGTCGACGAAGCGACCATCGTCACCATCGACACTCGCCTCCCATTCATAGCCGACTTGCCGTTATCGGCGATTGAGGCGCAGTCGGCCGAGCTCTCGTATGCGCTCACGGTGCCGGTGCCGGTCGACGTGATCGCCGCGCTTCGAGCCCGCGGTCGGGAGGACGACGCGAAGCTCATCGAGGAGAATCGCGGCAAGCTGCTCGCCGTCGAGCTCGTCGCGGTGGAGTACGAGGTGCCGGCTCCCAATCGGATGCCCGTCGACCTCAAGGACGCCCGGCTCTTCGTCACCCCGATTGACCATTTCAGGCTCGATGCGGCGGCTCGGGAGGTCGGGCGGATCAAGCCCATCCTGGCCGGACAGGCCGTGCCCTCGACCGAGCTGATCTATGCCTCGACGGGCAAAGCCGACGCGGCGCTCCAGATCCAGTCGCTCATGTTCACGCTCCTGCTCGACGCATCCTTCGTCGTCCCTCGGGCCGTCGCGATCCCGGCCAAGGCCATCCGCGCGCGGTTGAGACTGCACGTTCGCGCGCGCATCGACCTCGCAGGTTAATGTGAGGTCAAGACGCTTGGGCGTCCTCGGCTTCGCGCTCGTCGTTGCTTGCGGTGAGGAGTTGGAGACCGCCACGCTCGTCGGCTGGCTACACGTGCCGGACTGTCACTCAAGCGTCACAAGCTATCGGCTCGACGCCCGATACCTCACGCTGGAGTATCTCGAAAACCAGGCCATCATTCGTATGCAGACCAGCGGCGTGGACTTCGGCCGGGTCGATGGGCTGCACCTGCACCTTCGCGACTTCGCAACGGCACAAGCCGAGCTGGGCGTCGCGCGTCCGGTCGGCCTGAGCGAGGATGTTCGGGCGGGGATCGGCCTCTTCGAGACCTGCCCTGGCTCGGACGTCCCCCTACACCTCTCCGGCAGCATCACCCTGAATACGCTGGGCAAGTCGAAGGGCGATGAAGTCGAAGCGTCGTCGCTCGTTCTCGACCTCATCGATGGTCGAACAGGGCAACAAGTCGGCCACCTCGAGGGGGCCTTTGACTTCACCGTGCGCCGCGGCTCGCCTTACCGCCGATTCGCCGGTCGCTGAGGTCCCGGAACGGTCAGGTCGCCGGCTTCGTAAAGATGCGCGTCTCACTCTCGCCGTCGGTAAACACCCGCGGCGTCCACGCGGCGAGCAACGGGAAGACGACGGCGTATTCGGCGCGGTCGGAGTTGTCGAGGACGAGCAGCCCGCCAGGCGCCACCTTGGGGATCGCGTTGAGGATGCAAGCGACGCGCGCTCGACCGTCGACGAGCACGAAGTCGAAGTGGTCATCGGGATAATTCAGGACGGAGTCGAAGTAGTCGGCGAAGTGCGGTTTTCGGGGCACATAGCCCAACGCGAGCCAGCCCGAAGGTCTCGCCGTCTCCGGGTCGAACGCGCCCTCTCGCCGCGGGCGAAGAACCAACTCCACCTTGCCGTCGAGGCCCTCGGCTTTAAGGTCCGCCTGGACGCGCGTATGCCAAGCGGCGTCGTGTTCCAGAGAGACGAGGGTCTTCAGTCGCTTCGCGAAATAGATCGTGCTTCGGCCGCTGCCCCACTCGAAGCCCCGAGCGTCGGGTCCGATGGCTGCGTCGAGGTCACGGACCGCCGACAGCACCAGCCATGGCGCCGCCGGCTCCATCGCCCGACGCCAGAGGTTGACGAGGCGGTACGGGGCCTTGAGGACACGACGGACGAAGTTCATGCGGGGGCGCCTCTCTTCAGCGACCGAGCCTGCCTTCTGGTGGAACGCCTCGTCGAAGTCAACGCCATCGACCCCTTGACCCCCTCGGGGCTTGGTGCCTAGGTTCGGTGCGAGAGGTCTCCATGGCACCTAGCCCTCCCGCAGTCGGGCTCTACGTTGATTTTGTCGTCCGGGGTTTCGTGGCTGATCCGCAGTCCAACGTGCCCGTGCTCGTGCTTCAGGACCTGGGTGAGCGGTTCTTCCTGCCGATCTGGATCGGCGTGCCCGAGGCCACCGCGATCGCC
The DNA here is from genome assembly GCA_009692505.1 of Myxococcales bacterium. GTDB lineage: Bacteria > Myxococcota_A > Bradymonadia > UBA7976 > UBA1532 > SHZC01. Next base: position 17,048 of record SHZC01000007.1, on the reverse strand, counting down.
GCGCACCTGGGCGGACAGCCGACCCCACGGCCCATGACGCACGACCTCATCCAACTCATCGTGGAGCGGCTCGGAGGCGTGGTCACGCGCGTCGACGTCCGCGCCATCGAGGAGGGGGTCTTCCTGGCCGATCTTTGGATTCGGGACGGTGCCGGTGGCGATCACCGCATCGACTGCCGACCCTCCGACGCGATCGCCCTCGCGGTTCGCGTCGACGCGCCGATTCGGGTCGCCGCCGCCGTCCTCGAGGCGGCCCATCCCGCGCACCTCGACGAGGCCACTGTGCCGCCTGCCGGCCTGCCCGCGGTCCTCACCGCCGTCCCGGTCGACGACGCCGTGGCGTGCGCGCTGCTCCTGAAGACCCTCGCCGAGATGGATCCGGCCGACTTCGGCAAGTACCGAGCGTGACGCTGCGGACCGTGGCCTCCCGGCTCGCCCCGATCGGACCGGCGGTGCTCATCTTCGCCCTCTCATCCCGCAGCCCCGAAAACCTCCCGAGCTTCGAATTTCCCGGGCTCGACAAGCTGGCGCACGTGCTCGTGTACCTGCCGCTTGGGCTTACGCTCTCGCTGTCGACGGGCCGCTCGACCCTCCTGTGCGCGGTCATCGGCGCGCTCTACGGTCTGACCGATGAGTTTCACCAGAGCTTCGTGCCGGGTCGCCAGCCTGATTTCGGCGACGTGATCGCTGACGGTGTGGGGGCGGCGTTGGGAGCGCGCCTCTTCGACACTTTTTGGGGCTCACGGCGCGCACCTCACGTTCCCCGTTGAGCCCTCAGGCGGTCCGTGTTTAGGTGTGCGCCGTGTTCAGGTTCGCCCTTCGGCAGTCTCTCTCACGCACCGGCCCGGCGCTGGCCTTGACCCTTGTGGTCGCCCTCCTGGCCCCGTCGAGCCAAGGGCTTCGCGCGCTCTTCGCGCAGGCCGTCGCGATCTTCCTGCCCCTCCTCGTCTTGGGCCGCGACCAGCGACGCCGCGTGGAGGGCTCGCGGTTCGCCATGCGCCTCACACCTGGGGCCTCGAGGCTCGCGCTGTTCGAGCTTGTGCCGGGCCTCTTCGTCTCGGCCGTCTGGGCGTTCGTATTGACCCGTTCGGGTAGCGGCTTTGAGCCTGCGGCCGCGATCGTCCTCGCGCTCTTTTACTTCACAGTCGTCGCCGTCTCTGATGCCTTCGATCGGCGGTCGGCGGACGCGGGTGAGGCCTTTGTACGCGTGATGGGCGCGCTCGCGGTCTGGCTCACGCTGCCTGTCATCCTCGGCCCGATCTTTGGTCGGGGGTACGGCCACTGGCCGGCGACGCTCGCGGTGGGGATGAACCCGGCCGGTGCGGTGCTCGCTGCCCAGGGCCGAACGGCCCTTCAGGATCCGATTTTCTATACCTATACGTGGAGCGGTATGGTCGACGCGCGGCCTCTGCCGTGGGGTCTGACGGCCCTCGCCTTCGTCGTCGCTTTGTGTTTTGCGATCATCGCGGTCGTGTTCGCCGCTCGGTCCATCTCCCCTGATCTCGAGGAGTCGCCTAGATGAAGCTCTTTATTGTTCTCTCCGCCGCGCTCGCGCTGTCCCCCTGCGCCTACGCGGCTCCGCCCGCTCTCGTGGCCGCGCCTGCTTCGGCGGCCGCGCCGGTTGGCATCCTCGAGGCCAAGTCCGTCAAAGAAGCGCGTGAGGCCGTGGATCGTGGCCTGCACTTCTTGCGTGGGCAGCAGGCCGAGAATGGTTCCTACGGCAATCACGTCGGCCTGACTTCCATGGCGCTGCTCGCGTTCGCCCAGTCGCACCGCAAGTACCGCTCCGAGGACGGGCCCTTTGTCGGGCGCGCGGCGGACTGGTTGCTCGCCCAGCAGCGCGCCGACGGGGCGATCACCGGCGATGCGACGCCCGCCTACAACACCGCGCTGGCCATCATGGCGCTCGATGAGCTCGACCCGGTCAAGTTCAAGGCCGCCATCGAGAAGGGTCAGAAGTACCTCGTCGCGGACCAGGCCGACGAGGACCAGAAGTACCAGCCCAAGGACAAGTATTACGGGGGCATCGGCTATGGCGGCGACGAGCGGCCCGACTTGTCGAACCTGCACTTGGCGCTCGAGGCGCTCCGCAAGACCGACTTCGACCCCAAGAGCGACGTTTGGAGCAAGGCGACCGCGTTCTTGAATCGCTGCCAGAACCGAAGTGAGTCGAATGATCAGCCTTGGGCCGGCAACGACGGCGGCTTCGTCTACGAGCCCGGCGACAGCAAGGCGGGCCAAACGAAGAGCTACGGGGCCATGACCTTCGCCGGGCTGAAGAGCCTCGTCTTCAGCCAAGTCCCGAAGGACGATCCACGCGTCAAGGCGGCGTGGGGATGGATCCAGAAAAACTACGACTTCACGTCCCATCCGGGCCTCGGAACGACGACGTATTTCTACTATTTGCACACCGCGGCCTCCGCGCTCGAAGCCATGGGTGAGCCCTACGTCCCCGATGAGAAGGGCAAGAAGAGGAACTGGGCGCAGGACCTCTCCTCGCGGCTCGTCGCTGTGCAACGCGCCGACGGTTCGTGGAAGAACGACAACGGCAAATACTGGGAGGACAACCCCGTGCTCGTGACCTCTCGAGCCTTGGTCGCGCTGTCCTCGGCCCTTCGCAGCGCGGGTCAGAACGAGAAGTAGGACTTGCTCTCGGTCCTCATCCTCCTGTTTGCCCTCGGGGGGCCGGTCGACGTCCGGCCGATCGGCGACGGCGGCTCTCACCGCCTCGTCCTGCAGAACACGCAGATCCACGTCCTGCCTCTGCGCTTCGAAGGGCAGGGCACCGCACCCGGCCGCGACGTGCCGGGATATGGGCAGGCCGCCCTGGAGGTGCAGTGCGCGAGGGGCGGCTCCGAGCGAGCCCCGCCTGTCGTCTTGCAGCTCGAACGCGAGGTCGTGACCGCCGAGATCCCCTCGCCGTCCTTCGTTGAAGGGCTGCCCGCGGTGCTCATCACCTCGGAGTCCCGGACGCTGTCGGCCGAGCTGATGGCGATGGTGGGCTTGACCAGCCTGCGGCGCGTAATGCCGGCGGAGCTCCCGACGAGCTTCGCGGGGCTGCGCTACGCCCGCCTGCTCGCGGTGGGGGGGGCTGATCGCTCGCGCCTGTCCGAGCCCCAGTGGCGGGTCCTGCGCGACGCCGTGGCGGCCGGCGCCACTCTCGTCGTGGACATGGGCAACCTCGAGGCCGGGGCCGGCGCGTCGCCCGCGTGGTTGCCCGCCATCGCCACCTCTCCGGCTCCCCTCGGCCCCGCGGGGCTTCTGGCGTTGCCAAGGATCATCCGAATTCAGGGACTCTTGCCGCAGGGCCCAGACGCGCGGGCCACCGTCGAGGCCGATGGTCAGCCCCTCGTCGTCGAGCGAGCCCTTGGGTTCGGGACCGTTCGCATGACCGCCTTCGAGCTCGACGCGCTCGACGCGACCGTAAGCGCGCTCGTTTTCGCAACGCTCGGTGCCGGTCCCGACCGCGCCGCCGCCGCGGAAGCCGCGATGGACGCCGACACCCCGCTGCCCCGCAAACCCATCCTGCCGTTTGGCCCGCGAGTCTTCGGTGTCCTGGCGCTCGTCGTCGTCGCCGGCCTGATCGCGCGCTCTCGCGTTGTCTGGGGCGGTCTTGTGCTCGGCGTGACGCTGCTCCTCGCCGCGGTCGTTCCGGGGGCCCGCTCCACGCCCGAGCCCCACCGAATCCTGGACCTCTCCTTACCGTTCAAGGACGGGGAAGGGGACGCTGCGGTTCACCTCATGAACATCGATCACCACTTCGCTCGGGGTGGACCTCACGCCTTCGAGCTCGGCCACAGCGCGATGGCCCTCGAGGAGAGTGAACCGCTGGGGAGCTGTGTTGTCTGGGACGCCGAGCCTTTTCGTCAACTCCGCTTGACGACCGTCTCGGAGCCCGCGTCCACGTCCCGCGTTCGGCTTCTCTACATTGGCTCACGGTTCGCGCCGAGCGGTGAGGCCGGCGCGCTGCGGCTCCCCCTCATCGCCGACTCCGGCCTGTCCGGCGCGACGCTCCTGCCCGTCATTTTCGACGGTGAGCTGGCCGCTCCAGACGCCCGGGCCTTTGAGGTCATTGCCGGAGGCGCGCCCTCGCCGACCGCGCTGGTGCTGCCCGCGCCGCTTGCTTCGCCGCCATGACTGGGCGATGAGTGTGGCCCCTGAAGTGTGGCCATTGACGAGACGCGGAGGCTGAAGGTGCTTGAGCTTGTCGGAGTGGTGTGGACGGACGGTGTTACAGAGCGGCTCTCGCGTCTGTCCCTGTCAACTCGACCCGGCGAGATCCTGGGGCTCATTGGGCCGACCGGCGGCGGCAAGTCGTCGGCCCTGGCGGTGATGGCCGGCGCGGTTGTGCCCACTCGAGGTCGTCTCGTCTGGGAGGGCACGGACATCAGCCGCAAGCCGGCGAGGCTGCACGCTCATACGGGTCTCACAACCCACGAGCTGCCCGGGCCCACGGACGTGACCGTCGACGAGTGGCTCTCTTTGTTCGCGAGCCTCGATGAGGTGTCCGCCGAACGTCTCGGAGGGCGGCAGAACGTCCTGTCCGCGCTGGGCATCGAGGGCCTGCTGGAGCGCAAGGTCTCGACGCTGTCGCGCGGCGAGCGACGCCGCATGGCTTTAGCGCGCGTGAGCCTCCGACGACCCCGGCTTTTCCTCCTCGACGGGCCCGCGGATGGGCTCGACGGCCTTGGCCTGAGGCAGGTCACCGCCTGTGTCAAGGAAGCGGCCTCGAGCGGATCGACGGTCGTGCTCACGGCGGTCGCGCCCCACCTCCCCACGTCGCTGTGTGATCGGGTGCTGGTGATCTCCGGCGGGGCCGTCGTCGCCGAGCACCTCCGCACGGCCCCGCAGTTTGCCGCCTCGGTCGCGGGCGCGCTCGGGTGGGGGAGTTGAAGGCCGCGATCCGCGTCACGATCGTGGCCACGTGTCTCGGGCCGCTGATCGTGGCGACAGCCTTCGCCCACCAAGACCTCTGGCCACGGCCGGTGGGCCTCTCGTTCCCGGACCTCCTGCTCCGCCTGCACTTCGACCTCTGGGTCGCCCTCGTCGCGTTGCTCTGCGTCGGGGCGGTCGTGGGCTTGCCGGTGGACAACGACTTTCGACGTCGGCGTGTCGTCAAGCTTGGCGCGCGTGGGGTCTTGCTCCTCGTCGGGACCGCGCTCGCGCTCGCCGCGGACGGCAGATTCCTCTACGAGTTGGGCGCGCACTCCGGAGCGAGCGTGGTCCGAGCGGCCAGCGTCTCCATGGGCTCGCTCGCCGCGGTGGTCTTCGCCACAGTGGCCGTGCGGGCCTTCATGCCGGTCCTGCCAGCCGCCGCCACCGGACTCGCCGTCTGCGTCGGGCTCCTGTGGCCGTTCGCTCGATGATGGTCTTAACCATCGGGTCGCGTCTCGAGCGCCTGCGCCGGCGTGCACGGCTCTTCCGAGCGATGCGCGCCTCGTCCATCGTCTCGCTACTCCTCACGGCCGCCAGCGTCCTTGGAGCCCCGCCAGTCGTCGTCGGGCTGCTCGCCTCGGCGGTCGTCTTCAGCGCGCTCGTCGCCGCCTTCACCGGCCCCACGCTCCTTGATCTCGGCCGCCTGGTGGACGCCCGGGGGGGGCTGAGCGACGCCGTCACCTGCGCGTTCGAGCTGCGCGGCTCAGTCAGCCCCGGCCATGTCGCGCAGCGGCGCGCGGCCGAGCGGGCCTTCGCTGGGCTCACCGACGATCACCTCGTCCGCGCCCCGAGCCGAAGGTGGCTCCTGTGCCTCGCGCTGTTTACCGTTCCTTTCTTTCTCGACGGCCCTCTCTACGACGGCTTCCAAAGCGGCCCGACCTTGAACGCCAAAGGGCCGGGCTTCGAGCTCGCTTTCGACCCGTCGACGACCGAAACGTCGCGACCGCAGGCCGTCAAAGATCAGATGGCCCGCGCCGACGTCGAGGGTGAGGCGGCCTTCTCACCGAACGCTCGCCCTGGCGCACCCAGGCTCGCCCCTGAGGGCGCGACGGCGGCCCCCTCGAGTCCACCGCCCCCTTTGCCTGAGGACGGCGAGCTCCCACCGACCCCTCAGGTGGGCGGCATCGGAGCGGCAGCGGGGGATCTCTCCGCCGGTCAGGTTCAAGCGGCGGCTGTCCCGGTCCCGACGAGCGCGGCTTCGGCGCAAGCCTTGTCCGTCGCTCGCGGCTCGGGTCCAGTCCGCGGCCCTGGCCGGAGCTCAAACGCCGGGCCCTCCAGTCAGAGTTTGGGAGCCCCACCCACCGACGACGAGCGTTTCACCGGGCCGACTCGGGCCTACCCGCCTTCGCAGCGGCCCCTGATCACGGCGTACCTTGACGCGCTCGCCGCCGAGCCTCGACACAAGCCAAACCACCCGCAGATGCCGGAGAGACCGTGACGCCCGAGGATGTAGAGAACACCGCCGTCGAGCTTCGCGACGCCGTCCTTCGACTCCGCGCCGAGCTCGGCCGAGTCATCGTGGGGCAGCGCGAGACCATCGATGGCGTCATCTTCGCGCTGCTCGCCAATGGGCACGTCCTGCTCGAAGGCGTGCCGGGACTCGGCAAGACACTTTTAGTCAAGGCACTTGCCCAATCACTCGCGCTCGAGGTCTCGCGGATTCAGTTCACCCCGGACCTCATGCCGGCCGACATCATCGGCACGCAGACCCTGCATGAGACGAAAGACGGGCCCACCATCACGTTTGAGCCCGGCCCGATCTTCCGGCAGCTGGTCTTGGCCGACGAGATCAACCGCGCGAACCCTCGGACCCAGGCCGCGCTGCTCGAGGCGATGGCGGAGCGGCAGGTCACCGTCGATGGCCGCTCCCGACCCCTCGGACCGCCGTTCTTCGTGATGGCGACGGAGAACCCGATCGACATGGAGGGCACTTACCCGCTGCCCGAGGCGCAGGCCGATCGGTTCCTGATCAAGCTCGTCGTGCCTCAGCCTGATCGCGACACGCTGCTCGGCATCCTCGACGTCGAGCCGGGAGATCGCCTCGCGCGGGTGAACGTGGTCCTCGATCGCGAGGCGCTCCTCCGATTCCAGGCGCACGTCGCGTCGCTGCCCGCGGCCGATCACGTTCGCGGCCGCATCGTTGACCTCACCCTCCGCAGCCGGCCCGAGAACCTGCCGCCCAGGCACGCCGGGCACGTCGCGCTCGGCATGAGCCCTCGTGGGGCCCAGGCGCTGCTCGCGACCGCCCGCGCCCGCGCCGCCTGCGCCGGTCGCCTGCAAGTCGCCCTCGAAGACGTCGACGCCGTCTGCACCCCCGTCATGCGGCACCGACTCCTGCTCACCTTCGCGGCGCGGGCTTCTGGAGTCTCCGCCGAGCACGTCATCGACACGCTCCTGACGGGCCGCTGAGGGCGTCGTGTCGCCGGACTCGCAGCCGTTCCCTGACGCCGAGACGCTGTCGGCCTGCGAGCGGTACGATCTGCTCCTGCGCCGAGGTGGCGGGTTGCCGATCCGAGGTCGGCCGCTACAAGGCGGTCGCGCGTCGGGCACCGACTTCGAGGGCCATCGCGAGTACACGCCGGGTCTGCCGCTCAGGCACCTGGACTGGAACCTCTACGTCCGGCTGCGGGGCTTCTGGGTCCGCACGTTTCGGGACGAGGGCGCCGGTCGACTGGAGGTCTTCCTCGACGCCTCGGGCTCGATGGGTTTCGGTGAGCCGACGAAGCTGCACCTCGCCCGAAGGGTCGCGGCGGTCCTCATCCACGGGGGTCTGCGCTCCTGTCACGACGTCGCGTTGCACATCGCTTGTGACGGGGGCGTGCAGACGACGCACTTCAGCGGCGGGATGTCGCGGCAGGCCTTCGAGGTTCTGGGCAAGGTGACGGCGCGGGGACCGACCGCGCTGGCCCTGGCGGTCGATTACGCGGCCCGAACCGCGGCCCGGCACGGCGCCCGGACCGCGGGGTCGAGCGGTCGAGGGGACGCGATCGTGCTCGGCGACCTCCTCGATCCGGCGGGGCCAGAGCCCTTCTTCGCGGCCCTCTCGCGAGCTGGGTATCGAACAGATGCCTTGAGGTTCTCCGCGCGCGGCGAGTTCGATCTGCCCGAGTCCGTGCGCGGCGTGCGCGATCCCGAGTCCGACGGCCACGCTGGCCTGCCCCTTGACCGTGCAGGTCTCCTGGCGCGCATCGGCGAGGAGCGCGCGCGATGGTTGGCGGCGGCCTCCCGGCAAGGCGTGACTGTGCACGACGTTCAGAGCGATACCCCCCTCGGGCTCGTCCTCGCGTCGTTCACCGAGGCGGTCCTTCGTGGGCGCGGGAGCGGGCATGGCTAACCTCCCGAGCCTGGCCTTCCCGCTCGCGGGCCTCGCGCTCGTCGCCTTGCCGGTTTTGTACGCCCTTCATCGCCGCTCACGGCCCGAGGGCGAGCACCCGCTGACTACGTTCTATCTCCTGCCCCGCTCGCTCCTCGACGGTCGACGCGGAGCGCGGCTGCGCTCGCCGATCGTGCTCGCCTTGCGCGCGCTCCTCGTGCTCGCGCTCGTGGCCATCGCCGCGGCCCCGACGGATCCGGGCGGGGGCACGCTGGTCATCGCCGAGGGTCCGTTCACGGTCGATCCCAAATGGTCAAGCCCGTTGACGATCGTCCGCGCGGGTCGCCCGCCGACGGTCGTGACAGAGGTCTTGCCGGTGGCCATCACGCCGGATCTACACGGTGCCTTGGCCCTGGGGCTGTCGAGAGTGCCGGGCGCGTCGCCGGTCTTTCCGCGATCGGGGCATCGCGCGCCTTTGGCCCTCGCGGTGGGCGCGGTGACGGAGGGGCAAAGTGTGCGCGTGACCGTGCAGCGAGGCGAGGGCCTCATCAAGGAATCAGCACCCCTCATTCTCGTCGACTCCCGGGGCGAGACTCACGCCTTTGGCCCAGGTTTACGGCCGACGATCCCCACATCGCTGCCGTCGGGGGTCGCGAAGGTCAGGGTCGTCGGGGCGCTGCCGGACCCGGCCTTGGAGGTCGCGGTCTGCGTGCCGGATGCCTCAAAGCTCCGCATCTCCGACGAGCGGTGGCCCGACAGCTTCGAGCGCCTCTTTCGCTTGCTCGACACGGTTCGACGGGTACCTGTCGCCGAGGCCGACTGGCGACTGATGGACCTCGATCCGCTCGCGATCATCACGACCGCCCATCCAGGCTTGCTTGGGTTTGGGACACGCTTCGCGTTCGCATCCAACGCGCAGGGACGGCTGACCTTCGGCGCGGCCCTCTACGCCCTTGACGACCGCCCTTCGCCCATGGCCACCGCCAATCGGATCGTCGGACTCGCTCCCGGAGCCCGCGCTGACTTCTGGGCCGACGATGAGATCGTAGTGGATTCGGGCGCGTCGCTCGCGGGACCGATCCGGCGCTGGGGCCTGCCGCTCGACGAGACGGACTTCGATGAGGGTCCAGCTTTTCCCGTCTTCGTGTCGGAGGCCATCGACGCGGACCGCGCGAGCCGCGCTCCGTGTCGAACCGTCAACGCGGGAGAGACGCTCGATGTTCTGACGCCGTCTACGTTGAGCCTCACGGACCCGCTCGGCTCGACCCGGACGTTCTCGCCGGATAGCCGGGGCATCGTGCGGGTGGATGGGCTCGACGCCGTGGGGGTCTACGAGCTCGACGCGGGGGGGCGTGGCCTGTCGGTTGTGGTTCGAGAGCCGCTGGAGCCGCCATCGCGTTTTGAGGTCTCGGCTTCCGCGGCCGACCAGCCCGCCGTCGATGATGCGATCCCCGCGCCAGCTGTCGGTCAATTGGCTCCCGCGCCAGATGCCGCTCGGGCGATCCTCGCGGTGGTCCTCGCCGTGCTCGTGGTCCTCGCCTCACGGCGGTGGTCTTCGCCTTGGGCGATTGCGACCGTGCTGACGTCGCTCCTCGTCGTCGTCAATCCGGACTACGGGCTTGGCGAGCGGGGCCGCGTCGCGATCGCCGTGGACACGAGCCGCTCCATGCCACGCGCCGCCACCTTGGCGCTCGTCGACCGTCTGCTCGCGTCGCTGCCGACCGAGGACGTCCTTGTGGTCTTCGGCGACGATCAAGTTCGGGGCGTTGGGTCGACCTTCGCCCAAGCCGAGTTCGAGCGCGGCACGCTCGCAGGCCCGCTGCTCGCCGCGGCGCGTGTGGTGTCCGGCGCGGCGGGCAGCATCGTGTACGTCACCGATGGTCGGGCCCGCGACCTCCCGCTCGTCTCCGATGTGCCCATCTTCCCGGCCCCGGTGATCGTGCCCGGGACGGACGTCTCCGTCCTCTCGGCACAAGCGCGTCGATGGGGCGACACCGTCTTCATACAGGCCCTGCTTCAGGCCGGCGGCAGCGGCGATCCCACGGCCGACGTCACCGCCGAGATCGAGGTTGGAAGGGTCACCGTCGAGCGTAACCTCGACCGCTCGGCGCCGACGCCCTTCCGCGCCCGGCTGGCCGCGGGCGGACGGACGGTCTTGACGATTAAAGCGACCTCGCCGGACGATCCCTTTGTCCAAAACGACGTCCTGAGAGTGCCCATCGAAGACGACTCGGGCACGCGCCTGAGCATCGTCTCGCCGACCGCCGATGGGCGAGCCCGCGCCCTCCGATGGGCGCGAGCGGGCGGGCTGCATTCGGACCCGCCCGCAGAGGGACAAGCAAACGTGACGGCCCTCGTCGGGCCGGCGGACCTGCGACTCGAGGACCGCCCCACTGTTGTCTGGATGCACGACACGCCCGCCGAGACGCTCAGCCCCGAGCTGCGACGAGAGTTGACCGGCTGGGTTCGCGGCGGCGGTCTGCTCTTGCTCTCGGGACGCGCGCGGGCCTTTGGACGTGGCGGCTTCGCGGGGACCGAGCTCGACGCGCTCTCGCCGCTCAAGTCCGACGTTCGGCCCAAGGGGTCAGGTCGCGTCTGCGTCGTCTTGCTCGTGGATCGGAGCGGGAGCATGGCCGTCGAAGCCGGGGGCATCGGTGCGGCGGCGTTGGGCCGGCTGGCGTCGAGCTTGGTGTCGGGGCTCCGGAGCGAGGGTTTGCCAGACGACGAGCTATCTAGCGACGGTTTGCCAGACGACGAGCTATCTAGCGAGGGTTTGCCAGACGACGACGAGCTTGCCGTTGTGGCCTTCGGCGTCGCTGCGGAGACGCTCTCGCCTCGGGCCTCGGTCTCTGAGCTGAAACGCCGGGGTCTGCCGCTCATGTCGACGACGGAGGGCGGCACCTTGCTTCAGCCGGCCTTGGACGCGGCGACTCGAATCCTCGCGGGCAGCCAGGCCGAGACGCGCCTCGTCTTACTCGTCGGCGACGGCCAGTTCGCGGACGCCGACGCCGTGCGCCACGTCGCCGGTCTCCGCTCCGTCGGCGCGCGGTTGATTGGGGTGCTCGTCGGGGACGAGGCGACGGCCGAGCCGCTGAGGAGCCTCGCGCGCAGCACCGGCGGGGACGTGTCCATCGTCACCGCAGCAGAGGCCCCGTCGCTCGCCTTGACCCGGGTCCTTGACGCCGTGGGAGACGGCCTCGAGGGGGGCGGCGGCGAGGTTGAGGCGGGGCCTTTCTGGACGGCTCGCATCGGCACCCGAACGCCCACCGTCGCGGCTCGAATTCGCGTCACCGCTGATCCGGCCGCGCGGGTCCTCGCGCGCGTCGAAGGCGAGCCGCTCCTCGCCGAGTGGCTCGTGGGCGCGGGCCGGGTCATCGCGCTCGCCACCGACGACTTCGAGCTGCCCGACGCTGGGTTCGCCGCCCTCCTCTCGCCTGCGCGCGGGGCCGCCGCGAACGACCCCGCGCTGCGCGTCGACGCCTCGCTTCGGCGGGTCGTCCTCTCGTACGCCACGGGCTCGGCACCCGGCGAAGATCCGGTGGCGCCTGCCTGCTTCTCGAGCGGTGACATGACGCCTCTCTGCCGGCCCTTTCGGCTCTCCAAACCCGGCGAGTTTGAGGCGCCGATCCCCGCGCTGCCGGAGGGTCCCGCGCGGGTCTCGGTGGACCTCACGACGGGCCGTCGTCTCGCCGTATTCTCAAGCGGAGTACCCGACGAACTCCGGGTGATGGGGCCCGATCTCCCGGCGCTTGACGCCCTCGCCGTCTCCACCGGCGGCGCGGTGATCCACACTGCGCCGCCCGACCGCCAACGCGAGGACGTGCACCTCGTGTCCGCCTCTCTCGGTCGCCTGAAGGGTCGGACGGCCTTTGTCTTTTTCGCGCTCCTCACGGTTCTGCTCGCCGTCGTCGAGGCCGCAGGCTGGGCCGGTGTCGGGGCCGGTCTCACTCTCGGTGCCCTGTTGCGCGCCAAGCGAGCTTCGGGCTAAACCCCGGTCATGCTGAACGTCTACCTCGCGCCTCGCAGCTTCCGTGCGCCTGTGCCGCCCGAGGCCGCCCAGACCGCGCTGCTCACCTGGCTATCGGACGAGGAGATCGTGGGTCCGTTCGCCGATGGAGCCTACAGCCCCGGGCGGTCGGCGTCGCGGCTCTTTCATGCCGACGCGCTCGACTCGTTTCTGCCCGCCGAGCTGACCTTCGACGCCTTGAGAATCGTCCGGTCCCCGAAGCCTCGGTTTCTGCCGGAGCGTGCGGGCAAGTCTTTTCCGGAGGCCAGCTGCCTCGGCTGCGGCGATACCCTCGACTCAGAGAAAGTCAAAGAGGCCCTCGACCGGCTCAAGTATGTCGCGCCCGAGCGGTTCGGCGTCAGCTGTCCGGGCTGCCGATCCGCCCTGACTCTTCGCACGGTCGACTTCGGCCAGAACGTGGCCGTGGCGGCGTATTGGATCTTCATCGAGGGCGCCGGGCTCGGTCGCCTCAGCCCATCGACGGTCGAGCGTTTGAGTCGCGTCATCGGGATGCCCCTGATCTATATCCCGGAGACGACGGACGAGGAGGTCGCCGACTGGGTGCCTGCTCGTCGGGAGCGTCGGCGCTGAGCGGCGGCGACAGGGTCATCAAGGGCGTCGGGGTCGACGTGGTCGATGTCGCGAGGCTGTCGAAGACGCGTCGTGGGCCGCGGGATCTGCTCCTGCACATCTGCGCCCCGGAGGAACGAGCCCAGGACGCCGACGACGCCCGTGGCGCCCAGCTTTGGTCGGGCAAGGAGGCGGTGGCCAAGGCGCTCGGCACGGGCCTGTGGCAAGACGGCGTCGACTGGACCGATATCCGGATCGACCCCGAGAATCGAGTGACGCTCCATGGTCGGTGTCGTCAGATCGGCGGCGAAGATGAGATCCGCCTGACGTTCTCGCGCCTGGGTCTCGCCACCGTCGCGGTCGCCCTCCGATGGGGTCTGCGTTGAGCCTCATGCTGGGCCGCGACGCCGTGCTCCGGCTCCTCGTCGGTTCGCTTCTCTTCGCGTCGGGCTGCAGGTCGGACCCGGTGGTGCCGGCCCTTGCGCCCTCCGTCGCTGATCCCTCAGCGTCTCCGCTCATCGCCGGAGACGCGACGAGCCGACCCTTGCTCGGTCAGCTCTCCCGGCACTTCTGGGCCCGAGGGGGCATGCCACGCTTCACGGTCGCCGATCAGCCGCTGTCGGTCTCAGGCGCGCTCGCGGCGATTCAGGATGGGGTACTCACGGCGACCCTGCTCGCCTTGCCTGTGGGCGCCGAGGCGCCTCCCGCCGCTCGGCCGATCGCCCGGAGCCGGGTCCTCCTCGCGGCAGGTCCGGGCACAGCGATTCGCCACCTCGAGGTCGACACGCTCATTCGCCTCATTCGCGCTACAGGCCCAGTCATCGTCGACGGCGAGGCCCTTCAGATCCGAGTCCCCGAGACCACAGACGCCGCCTGGGAGGCCCTCGCCGCGTCCCACGACGGCGTCTCGGCCGCGCTCACCTTTGCCCGTCAGAGACCCGGTGCTACGTCGGTGAGCGACGCCGAGACCGCGCGTGATCTCCTCCGTCGGACCGCAGGCAGCTTGACGGTCCTCGACCTGGGCACCGCCCAACTGCATGGCTCACCGTACTGGCCGGTCACCATCGAGGGGCTAACTCGTCAACCGTACTTGACCATTTACCTTTTGCTCGCTGGCGGCCAAGCTGGTGCCGGGCCCTCTCCCTTAGACGCCTTCGCGGCCTTCGCCGTCAGCGAGTCCGCGAGCGTCGTCGCGCTTGATCTCGGCTACGAAGCCCCATGAAGCCCACGCCGCTGGAACCACCGTTCGCGCGCCGAATGTGGCCGCTGTCGATCATCGCCGGACTGGTCGTGGCCGTAGCCCTCCCGGGCCTCTACGCCGAGAGGCTGCTCGCCGCCCGGACGGCAGAGGCCGCCTTGTGGGCGACGGACCTGGCACGTCGCATCGAGCGCACGGTCGAGGTCCGACGCTCGCTGTGGCCCTACGACGACGTGCACCTCCGCGCGCTCTGCGAGTCGGCGACCCGGGCACCCGTGTCCGCCTCGGTGCGGATCGACGCTGTGCGAGACCGGGTCTTCATGGCCGGCCCCGAGCCCCGTGCCGACGATGTCTCCGCCTGGTCGCTCATTCGGGACCGGACCTCGCCGCAATCCGGAGGCACGGTCGTCGGTCGGCTGGAGGTGCGCCTCGACGCCGCCGACGCCCGTGAGACGGCGAGCACGCTCTGGAAGGTCGCGGTGCTCTTTGGTCTGGCGCTCACGGCGTGCCTGATCCTCGTGCCCCTGCTGACCGTGCGCCGCGCCGACGAGCGGGACGCCGAGCTCTGGGCGCAGCTCGAGGAGGCCAACGCCACGCTCGACGAGCGGGTGTCGCTCCGCACCGCCGAGCTCGCCGAGCGAGAGGCCGAGCTGACCGCCTTGGGCGCGCGTCTGCTGTCCGTCCAGGAGCAGGAGCGCGCCCGCATCAGTCGGGACCTTCACGACGAGCTTGGCCAAACCCTGACCGCTCTGCGGCTCCGCCTGACGACCCTGGGTCAGTCGGTGCCGGAGGGCGCTCCGGGGTTTGAACAGCTTGAGGCCGCGCTCTCCGCGGTCGACGACGGGGTCGAGCAGGTGCGGGGCCTGGCCCACCGACTTCGACCCGCCGCGCTCGACGGGCTCGGCCTCGCCGACGCTTTACGCGCACACGCCGAGCGATTCGCCGCCCAGTCGGGTCTGAAGGTCGAGGTCCACTTCGACACGGACTGCGCTGAACCATCGAGCGTCGTCAGCGCGGTGCTCTTCCGTGTCGCGCAGGAGTGCCTGACCAACGTCGCGCGGCACGCACGGGCGACCTCGGTGCAGCTTGAGCTGTCGCGCTTCGACGATGGCTGGCGTCTCGTCGTTCAAGACGACGGCATCGGGCTCAACGCCTCGGCCCGCCACCGGACCGGGCCCGCGGGCCTGGGGCTCGTCGGCGCGCGGGAGCGAGTCCACTCGGCCGGGGGATACCTGGACCTGGAGGAGGTCGTGCCGAACGGACTTCGCGTCGTGGCTTGGCTGTCGGATGATGGCGAGGCGTGACGATGGCTCCATTGTGATGACGACCGATTCGCAATAGGGTGAGTGAGTGAAGACCATAGCGATCACTCTGGAAGAATCGATGCTTCGAAAGCTCGACTTGATCGCCGGCGACGCGGCGACCGGCACGCCCAACCGTTCGCGGGTCGTGCGGCAGGCGCTGGCCGAGTTCATCGCCCAACGGGACCGAGTGGCGCGCGAGTCGGCGGAGTGGGCCAGATGGGTGCCGCGCATCGACGAGATCAATCGTCAGGCCGCCGCGCTGGTCGCCGATCAGGCCGAGCCTTGAATCGCGGGGAGGTGTATCGCTCGGAGGTCACCGAGCCTGAGCGCGGGGGGAAGCCTGGATACTACGTCGTAGTCGCTCGCGACTTCATCGCGGCAAACGAGCGCGTTGAGACTGTGATCTGTGCGCCCGTATACTCGGAGGTGATCGACATCCCGACCGAGGTCCACGTCGACGAACGCAATGGCGTCCGCTACCCCTCCGCGATTCGTTGTGACTTCCTGATGCTGCTGTTCAAGTCGAGATTGAATCGCAAGGTCGGTCAACTCGATCCTGGGCAGTTGGTTGCTCTCGACGAGGCGCTGAAGTGTGCGCTGGCGATTGGTGTCTGAGACAGCATGGACGGGTTCTTCACGGACAAGACAATTCGGGTCGTGCTCATCGAAGACCACACGATCGTGCGCCAGGGCATCGCCGCGCTGCTCCAAACCGCGAGCGACATCGAGGTCGTCGGAGAGGCGGGTGACGGGCGCGCGGGCCTGCTCGTCGTCCAGGAGAAGCAGCCTCACGTGGTCATCTGCGATCTGTCGATCCCAGGCCTCTCGGGCCTGGAGGTGATTCGGCAAATCTCCGGGTCTGGCTTGGGCGCGCGTTGCCTCGTCCTGACCATGTACCACGACGGCATCTGGGTGCAGCGGGCCGTGGACGCAGGCGCGAGCGGCTACGTCCTCAAAGGCTCGGCGGTCAAGGACCTGGTCGTGGCCATCCGAATCGTCGCCTCCGGGGGGCAGTACCTCTCTCCAGCCTCCAAGCGCGCCGCCTTGGTCGACGACCTCACGCCCCGCGAGCGCGAGGTCCTCACGCTCCTCGCCGAGGGGCACTCGAGCAAAGAGATCGGCGCCACGCTGAAGATCAGCTCACGCACCGCCGAGCACCACCGGGCACGCGTCATGGAGAAGCTCGGCATCCACGACATCCCCGGCCTGACGCGCTACGCCATTCGTATGGGCATGGTGGACGCGAACCTGAAGTAGGGGCGGGTCGTGGAGATCGTTCACAGCACCAAGACCAGCTCGGCGAGCACGACGTGATCTCCCCCGGTGAGGCCGGCCAGCGTGAGCAGGCCGAAGATCGGATCGGTCGAGTCGGGCCGCAGAACCACGGTCCATGTGCCGTCTCCCTGCTTCTGCTCCCGCCCGTAGACCTTGACTCCGGTTGGTGGGCTCATTGCGCCCGACTTCACCACAGCACGCATCGTCAAAACCATCCTCGCCCTTCGAGGTTTTCTACCCTAAACTTCTGCGGGGGCGCCGTCTCAGGTACGTTGGCACAGAGGGAGTCGATTGCGTCTCCCAGGGACCGGCTCGTCGACCCAGCGCTCGCGCGACCGGCCGGTGAGGCGGGAACTCGGGGACTGCATGGTGGCTTCAACCTCCACGCGGGGACGACGGTCGGCGCGCACGACGGCGCGGCTCGGGAGCGTCTGTGCCAGTACTTGC
>SHZC01000115.1 GCA_009692505.1 Myxococcales bacterium | reverse complement strand
TTTGGCCCGGCGACACACACTGGAAGTTGCAGCAGAGTTGGTCAGCGGCACAGTTCTCATGGTTCGACGGGTCGCAGGCGCGGCAGACGTTGTCGACACAGGACCGTCGACCCATCGGGCAGTCCGCGTCGTTGCGGCACTCCTCGCACGCGCTGCCGACGCAGTACTGGAACTGCGACCCGTCCACACAGGGGGTGCCAAGGTCGCCGCAGGAGCACTGGGTCCGGCGATCCGCGCCGCCCCCCACGTCGAGACAGCTATCGGCCCTTACAGGGTCGCAGGCCGTCTCGCAGCCCTGGCACCGCTGGAAGGGGCTGACGGTGCTGCAGACGTTGCCGCAGCAGACATTCTGGTTCGGGCAGTCGCCATCGCCCGAGCAGCCCAGACACTGAAACGGCGCGCCGGGCGACGACTGCTCGCAGGCCGTATTGCCCGGGCACGGCCCACTCTCCCCGCACTGGCAGGCGCGGTCAACACAGGCGTTGGCCTGCCGTACTAGGCAGCCGACGTCGTCACACGCGGCACAGGGTCCGTCCGCGCTCGTCGCGACGCAGGCTTGGTTGCAGCAGAGCTGGTCGGAGGGGCAGTCGCCGTTGTTTTGGCAGATGCAAGCGCCGTTGCTGCAGACCAAATCGCCCTCGCACGCGGCGTTCTCGCCGAAGAGGCAAGTGAGCTGCCCATCGGGTCCTGGGCCGCACTCGTCGGCGCCATCACCGCAGTTCACGCCGCACGCTCCGCAGTCAGTCCTCGTGTTCGTGGCCCGGCAGGAGCGATTGCAGCAGCTCCTTCCGGCGGGGCACACGGTCCCGCAGTGGCCACAGGAGTTCGGATCGTTGGCCAAGTCGAAGTCCTCATCGATCATCCCATTGCAGTCGTCGTCCTGGGAGTTGCACACCTCATCCACGGCGAGTTGCTGGCCCTCACACGGGCCCTGACGACCCTCCATGCAGGCGCGGAGCCCCCGGCGACATCGGCGGCCCTGGACGAGTTGTTCCGGCGGTCCGTCGTAGCAGGGCACCGTGAACTGGTCGTCGATGCCGTTGCAGTCATTGTCCTCGCCGTCGCAGATCTCGCCGGTGGGCTCGACCTGACCAAGACACGCGCCGAGCATGCCGTCGACGCAGAGGCGGCGGCCATCCTCACAGGTGCCGATGTTGCGTAGCTCGGGGGCCAACTCCCAGCAGGGCTCGCTGACGTTCTCGTCGATCGCCCCATCGCAGTCCTCGTCGCGACCGTCGCAGTCCTCGGGGCCCGGCAGCACTTGACCGATGCAGCCCGACATGAAGCCGCCTTCGCAGCGCCTCACGCCGCCGTGGCAGTCGCCGATGTTATGGGTCTCGACCGCGCCGTCGTAACACTCGGCGAAGAGGGCCTCGCCTCCCTGCGCTTCGTCCGTATTGCCGTCGCAGTCTTCATCTTGGCCGTCGCAAGTCTCCTCGGCGGCCAAGACGGCCCCCCGACACTCGGACATCGCGCCGTCCTTGCAGAAGAAGAAGCCCGTCCGGCAGATGCCGCGGGCGATCTCCGGTCCACAGACGACCTCACCCTCGCCCGGCAACAGCACCCCATCGGCCCGGACATCAATGAGCCGGTCGCAGTCGTTGTCGAGGCCGTCACAGACCTCCGCGGTGCCCTGCTCACCCAAGCATAAGTCCAAGACCATGCCGAGCTCATCATGCGTGCAGACGTAAGGGCCCTGTCGGCAGTCCCCCATGTCGACGCCGCAGAGTTCGGCGTGTGGCCGCGGGTCGCCGAAAAAGAGGCGCGGATTCCCCTCGTCGACGATGCCGTCGCAGTCGTCGTCAACGTTGTTGCAGAGCTCGGGCGCGCCGGGCCGCACGTTGTCCGCGTCGTCATTGCAGTCTGCCGGCATTGGGAAGTTGTCCGCGTCGTCGTCCGTCGTACCTGGGCACTTCAGATCCGCCCCGTCGCAGTCTTCATCCACCGTGTTCCCGCACGCTTCGGGCGCGCCCGAATGGACCGCCGCATTCATCTCGTTGCAGTCGTCGGTACCGGTAAATCCATCGTGGTCAAGATCCTCGGCCGCGCAGGGCACATCCCCGCCGGAGCAGTCTTGATCGACGCCGTCCCCGCAGCGCTCGAGGCGCCCTGGCCGGACGCCGGCGTCATGGTCATCGCAGTCCGCAGGGGCGGTGAGCCCGTCGCCGTCGAGATCAGCCATGCGGCCGTCACTGAGGCAGGCGTCGTCACCCGAGCAGTCCTGGTCGATGCCATCACAGGCCGACTCGCCTCGTCCCGGACTGCGAAAAGGGTCCGCATCGTCGCAGTCGCGAAGTGCGAGCACGGGATCATCGGCTTTGTAGCCGTCCCGATCGGCGTCCACGCCGAAGCCATCGCTCCCGTCGCAGTCCTGATCAATCTCGTCGCCGGGCAGGTCGTATTTGCCCTTGCCGAAGGTGCCGTCCGTATCGTCGCAGTCGTCGATAAGCAGGACCATGTCGCCGTCGCCGTCGACCTCGTCACAGCGCACATCACCATTGACGCACTCGTCGTCCTGGCCGTTTTGGCAGACGGCGTAGTCGTCGCCGCGCTCGGTCGCCTGGAACGGATGAATCGCCTCGGCCAGGCGCCGCTTCGCATCGGGCAGACGAGGGGTCGCGAGATCGTTCCGGTCATCGAGGCAGTCGGCCGTCTCGGCGCGCGCCTCCTCGGCGATGCTGCTGCAGCACGCGGCCGCGACGTTGCTGCAGTCCCGAAACGTGTCGGCGTCAAGATCACATTCGGGGGCGTAGGCGACGGCTCTGACCTCGAAGGCGCCCGTGTTGCCGTCCCCGATGGCGCCGTCGGCGACGAGCACGACCTGGTCCCCGGCATAGGCGACGGCGTGCACGAACATCGCCCCCGTGCCCGCAGGGAGAAACGGCCGGCTGACGTCGAGCCCGTCCGTCCGAATCGTGCGGCCATCGACGCCCACGGTCCGCTCCGAGATCAGCCGCTCGCTCGCCCCGCCATCTGCCGAGGCGAGTCGCTTGACCGAGACGCGCCACCGATCAGGCACCACCGCAGGCGGGGTCGTCGACTTCACCCTGCTCGACCAACTGGCCCCTGAAGATCCGCCCCCATCGCAAGCCGCGACAAACAGCCCGACCAAACACGCGACCGCAAGGACCTTCCGCATACGACCCCCGAAACTAAGAAGCAAAGGCAACGTTCTATATACGTCAGTCGCGACGACCCGGGCAAAACTCCCGAGAGCCCTATGTACGATTCACGGGTTCTGTCCCCTCCCCCCTCTTCGCGGGGTCAATGCTTGTCTGAGGCCACGATTCATGCGATGGGGACGCCCGTGATCGAACCCGTGCCTCGCCCACGCCCGCTTGTCGTCGGTGATGCTGACTCGTCCGCAGCCGCGGCGTACATCTATGGCGACGTGCTCGCCCAAGTTCACCGCAACGGCGACTTGGGAAAGGCCGCGGGCAGCCGAGGTCTTATCGCGGCCGGGCTGCTCGTCGGCTCGCATTACCAATGCCCGTTGAATCATCGGCCCTACGTCGAGGTCGAGGGGTTCGTCGGAGGCGCTCAGGTCGCGTCGTTCCTCGACCTCCTCAAGCAGTGGCGGGGGGAGTGGAAAGCCGCAGCCCTCGCGCTGAAGTACCACTTCCCGGCCGGCGAGCTCGTCGGTTGGTTCGCCTCCCTCGACGGCACGATCGGGACAGCAGACGCCCCGCCCGATGACGCGCAGCTCCTGCACCGGACCTTCTTCAATCATCCTTGGCAGATCGGGCTTTTTGCCCCCCGTGAGCGGACCTCCCCGCGGGTCTTCGCGGTCGAGCGGGACCAGCTTGAGTCCCACGGCGTCTGCGTGATTCAGGGCCGCACATCACGTTGACAGCGTCGGAAACGGCGGCTATTAGGGCGCACCCATAGTTCAGTTGGAGGCGCAGTCGACATGATCGCAGCGGGAACCACCATCCGTGGCCAGGTGTCTGGTGACGAAGACCTGGTCGTAGAGGGTCGAATCGAAGGCAGCGTAAGGCTGTCCAAGAACCTGACCATCACCGGGAGCGGGGTCCTCCTCGCCCAGATCGAAGCCAAGGCGGTCGGCGTCGCCGGGCAGATCACGGGGAACATCATCGCCACAGAGGCGCTCGCGCTTGAGGCAGGCGCGCTGGTCGTCGGCGACATCACGACGCCTCGGCTCATCATCGAAGACGGCGCGCGCTTCAAGGGCCGCGTCACGATGAACGTCGACATCCCGCCGCTGGCCGCAGCCCCCCCCCCCCCGATCCCAAGCGGCGCTGAGCGAGCGATCTCCTCGGCAATCCTCAAGACATCCCTTTGCGCGAACTCAGGAGCACACCCCCATGGCGAATACTGTCATCGGCAGCACCCTCACGATTGATGGCGAGATCACCGGCAGCGACGCGCTGGTCGTCCAGGGCACCATCAAGGGCCGGATCGCGGTCACCGAGAACGTCTTCATCGAGAACTCGGCTCGGGTCGAGGCGGACATGGACGCTGAGGCCGTCGAGATCGGCGGCGCGGTCACAGGCAACATCCAGGCGCGAGGGCGCGTCGAGATCAAGGCCGATGGCCGGATGATTGGCGACGTCAAGGCCCCGCGAATCCTCATCGCCGATGGCGCCTTGTTCAAGGGCAACATCGACATGGACGTGGGGCGATAAGGTATGTCCGAAAGCACATCGCTCATCGCGGCGGGAACGACGGTCAAGGGGCACATCAGCGGCCGCGAAGACCTCGTCCTGCAGGGCTCTCTGCAGGGCTCTCTCCGGCTTGAGGGCACCGTCACCATCGACAGCAGCGGCCGAGCGGACGCGACGATCGAGGTCACAAGGGCGATCATCCACGGCATCGTCGTGGGCAGCATCGTGGCGGCTGACATCATCGAACTCTCCGAGACGGCGCGTGTGAGGGGCGATTTGACCGCGCCGCGCGTCGTCGTCCAGGACGGGGCCACCTTCTCGGGCCTCATCGATATGGGGGAGATCGCGGTGGTCAAGGCCCCGCCGTCGTCGAGAGAGCGACCGGCTGTGCCCGCGAGCCGACCGGCACCTGTGGCCGCCCCGGCGCCCGCGCCCCGCTTTGCGCCAAGCCCGCCGCCGGCGAGCCGACCCATCGCGGCCCCTGTGCCTGTGCCCGTGCCCGTGCCCGTGTCGGAAATGGCCGCAGCCGACGACGATGACGAGCCCGAGCTTCCCGATGGGGCAGCCAAGAAGCAGATCGCAATCAAGAAGAAGAAGTGAGCGTCGGGCCCGCGCCGTCTCGCGCGCGACTGCTCGAACTCCTCGTCGAGCGGTCGTTTCAGCGACGCACGGTCACGCTGAGCGCGGGCGGTACGAGCAGCTTCTACCTGGATTGCAAGCAGACGGCCCTCCACGCCGAGGGCGCGTGGCACCTCGGTCATCTGCTCTATGCCGCGGTCTGCGAGCTTGAGGCGGCCGCTGGTCTGCAATGTATCGGCGTCGGCGGCATGACCCTCGGCGCCGATCCGCTCGCTACAGCGACGAGCCTTGCGTCGGTCAGAACCGGGCGAAACCTGCACGCATTCATCGTTCGCAAGGAGAAGAAGGGCCACGGCACGGGAGCCTATGTCGAGGGCCGCGCGAACCTCCCGGACGGGAGCCCGGTCATCCTGCTCGAAGACGTTGTGACCACGGGCAACGCGACGCTGATGGCCCTGGAGCGGGTCCTGGAGGAGCGCCTCGTCCCTGTCGGCATCGTGGCGATCGTCGACCGGCTGGCCGGCGGGGTCGCGGCGCTTCAGCGGACGGGGCTGCCGGTGACCTGCTTGTACACGGCCGACGACTTTCCCTTAGATTCAACGCCGTGAAGCGAGCGGCCTTCGTCATCGCCCTTGCGGCCTGTCTTGTGGCCGGCTGTGGTGCCGCGCCCCCGGCGATCTGGCTGGTTCAATCAGAACCCGCCGAACGGGGCGAAGGGGCCGAACGGGAGACGACCTTTCGCGGCGAGTTGGAGACCTGGACCCGGCGGGGCGAGAGCTACGAGGGCTTCGAAGGACGGCTCTTCGTGCACGCGACCCTCTTCTCACCGCGCTTCATCGCGCGTTACGCCGAGCACCGCGCCGAGCGCGAGTCTTGGACCGCCGAGCGACTGGCGAGCACACAGGTCGCCGACGCCGCGCACATCTCGGCCCACACCCGAGCGCTCGTCGCCCTCGTACCGCAGGATGGCCGATGGGATGACCTCGGACACGACGGCACGTTCCACCCCACGCTGACCGTCGACGGGCATGCGTTCGAGTCGAACGCGGTCGTGCGGATCTCGGACGACGACCTTGCCGATCTCGCGCTGTATTTCCCCTATCTCAGCTCGCTGAGCACGGCCTACTGGGTCGACTTCCCCGCCCTGAAAACGCCTCGTGAGCTCGAGTTGCAGATCGCCGGCCCGCCGGGCGTCGTCACCGTGGCGTGGACGATCAAATGAGCGTCGACGCCTCGCTGAACAGCTTTGACGGGACTCGGATCCACTACGAGCTCGACGCGGTCTTCGAGACCGATGTGCCCGGTCCCGACGTGCTCCTTTGCGACGGGATCGGCTGCGATGGCTACATCTGGCGATACCTCCGGCCGCGACTCCGCGCTCGGGGACGGGTGATCCACCCACACACCCGAGGGCACGGGCGGAGCGGCGCGCCGGTTGATCCGAAGGCGGTCGCGATCGGGCACGTCGTCGACGACTTTCGCCGGGTGCTCGACGCCGCAGAGAGCCGCAGCTGCGTCGTGATTGGGCACAGCATGGGCGTGCAGGTCGCCTTGGAGTTGTGGAACCGGGACCGGCCTCGGGTGGCCGCGCTCGTCCTCCTTTGCGGGAGCTACGGCAACCCGGCCTCGACCTTCCGCGACGGGCAGGCGATGCGGCACCTCCTGCCCCTCCTCCGCGCGGGCGTTCGGCTGGGCGGCGAGCGACTCCGGGCTCTGTGGCGGGTGGCCACTCCGACCGCGTTCTCCAGCTTCCTGGCCCAGCTCACCGAGCTTCACCCGGACTTTCTGCGGAAGCACGACCTTCATCTCTACCTCTCCCACCTCGCGGAGATGGATCCGCAGGTCTTCTTCGACATGCTCGCAGGCGCCGAAGCGCACTCAGCGGCCGCCTACCTGACGAGCATAGATGTGCCCACGCTCGTGGTCTCCGGCGAGCTCGACAGGTTCACCCCGGCCTGGCTCTCGTCGGAGATGGCCCACCGCATCCCCACCGCCGAGTCCGTCTGTGTTCGCGACGGGACTCACGCCTCCCCGGTCGAGCACCCGATGCAGATCAACCTGCGGATCGAGCGCTTCATCGACGAGCACTTTCCTCAGCGCGCCCTGTCAGAGGCGCCGCCTGCGCCCAAGTCCGAGCCGGCGCCCCCGGTCACTCGTCGAAGAAAATCGTCTCGCGCTGCCGATCAATGAACTTATTGATCCGGTCGGCCATCGTGGGGTGAAGGTCAGTGAACTGAACCCCCATCCCGGCGGGCATATCAGAGGTCAGGCCTGAACCCTCGCGGATCCAGCGCACCTCACCACGAACCGTCAGCTTCTCCGGGTAGGGGTCGAGGGTGAACGTGAACTCGATGACGCTCCCGATCGGCCGGATGGTGTGGGTCGCGATGAACAGCCCGCCCGAGGAGATGTTCTGCGTGAACCCCGTATAGAAGTTGTGCTCGCTCTCAAGCGAGACCTCGACGTTGAACGGGACTCGGCGATGGGTCCGGCCCGGGGTGTGATCGGGAGGGAGTTCGGGGCCACTTGAGTTGTCGGGTGGGTTCATACGGTCCGTGACGCGGTGGAGCCGGCGTGGTGCCGGAGTGGTGGGTCAACCGGGACATCTCGGTGATTCAGGCAGAGATCTCGATCTTGAAGAGCTGCTGACCCAAGAGAATGAGGTCATGCCGCGAGAGTATAGCCTCGGCTTTCACTCGAAGGTAGGTGCCGTTCGTGCTGTCGACGTCGGTGAGGAAATACCGGCCAGTGCGGTGGGAGAGCTTGCAGTGCCCGCCGCTGACGAAGCCATCTTCGGGGAACGTGATCTCCCCACGCTCCCGCCCGATGTTCTCCTCGGCCCGCCGAAGGACCCAGACGGCCGCGGGCGTTTGAAGGGCGACGATCGCGGAGAGGCGACCCCAGGCCCCACGCACCGGCGACCCCATCACGGCCGTCCCATCACCCGCGCCCGGCAAGACGGGCCGGACCTGGGTCATCTCCTCAAAGCGCACGAGCTGCTGGCCGATTCGAAACATGTCGCCGTGGAAGATCTCCACCTCGCCTTTGATCCGAAGAAAGACGCCGTTGAGGCTGGCTTCATCCCGTGCGAAGAGCTGGCCCTTGACAAAGTAGAAGGTCGCGTGGCGCGGCGAGAGGAAGGGGTCCTCGCTGAAGATACTCGACGGGTGGGACCGGCCCACGGTCGTCTCGCCGGAGGTCAGGGGAAAGACATCCCCTTCGGTCCCATCGGGATGAATGACCACGAGCCGAGCCGGCGCGGCCTGAACGTCTTGAACGAGCGGTACGAAGACGGGGCTGCCGGCAGGGCTCGCACGGCGTGGGCTGGCGTCGTGGCGAGTCCCGCAGACTCCGCAGAACTTGAAGCCGTCGGGCACCGCCGCGCCACATTGAACGCAGAGGCGAGCGTCCGAGTGGGTCGGCAGAGGCGCAGCGACCGAGGTCGGCACGTGGGGGAACGGCACCTCGTCCGAGATCGCGCCGGCCATTTGAGCGGCGGCCATCGCCGACGCGAGATCGGCCGAGGCGTCGAGTGAATGATCCCAAGGCAGCTCGGTCTCATGCCCCGCGGCCTCAGCCGCCATCGCCGCTAGAATCTCCGAGTTGCTGGTCATCAGCGTCGGCTCGGGCGCGCGCTCGATCGCGACCTCGTCGACCATCGGGTCTTCGACCTGGGCTTCGGGGGGCTCGGGGGGCTCGGGGGGCTCCGGGATGGCAAT
Organism: Myxococcales bacterium; assembly: GCA_009692505.1. Classification (GTDB taxonomy): domain Bacteria; phylum Myxococcota_A; class Bradymonadia; order UBA7976; family UBA1532; genus SHZC01. The sequence continues at coordinate 8,138 of SHZC01000115.1, read as the reverse complement.
GACCCTCGGGGGGGCGTTCTTGACGGCCGGCTTCGCAGGCGGCACGAGCGCCGCGCCCATCCGAGCCGCGGCTGGGCCCTTCAGCCCCAGCGGCAGCGCGGTCGGCGCGGGCAGCGACATTCGCGGAGCCTTGCCAAGCTCGGTGCCACACCCAAGACAGAACTTGTAGTGGTTCTCGTTGTCGCGGCTGCAATTCGGGCAGGTGATCACGTTCGGGTTCCCCGTCGGCCTAAACGTTGGTGATTTCGACGCGGAGGAGTTGGCGACCCAGAAACAGGTAGTCGCCATGGGTCAGCTCGTGCTGGCCGCTGACCCGAACATAGGTCCCGTTGCGTGACTGCAGATCGGTCACGACGACCTTCGTCGGTCCGAAGTCAACCCGGCAGTGCCGTCCGCTGATGAACCGATCATTTGGGAAGTTGATGTGACAGCTCTCCCGGCCGATCACGACCGCCGCGTCTCGAGAGTAGTGCACGAGGCCCGAGCGGCCGCCCTCGAAGAGCTGCGTCACGCGGAAGCGCGACGCCGGGCGTGGGCTCGCGAAGAAGTGCGTGTGGTCAGGGCCGACGCTCTCTCCGCCGGTGTCGCGCAGCTCCACGCGGAGCAGCTCTTCACCCGCCAGAAACAGCTCGCCGTTCTCAAGCTCGACGGGCTGTCGAATTCGAATGAAGATCCCATTGAGCGCGCCCTCGTCCCGCACGAAGAGTCGGCCCTGGTCGTAGAAAAAGTTGGCGTGCCGCGGCGAGAGGTAGTTGTCCTCGGGGAAGAGGATGGCCCCGGACTTGCGGCCGGCGATGTGCTCATTCGCGTTGAGGTGGTAGCTGACGCCATCCATGCCCTCGCCCCGGATGAGGATGAGCTTGGCCTTGCCCGCGTTCTGCATGGCGCCAAAAAACGCGGTCTTGACCGCCGCTTCTGCAGCCTCGGCGGCGGGCTTCGCGACCTGCCCACATCCGCCGCAGAAACGGTGCTCGGAGGGGACCGGCGACTGGCAGTTCGAACAGGTGACGGTGACCGACATGCTTGGGCTTATATTTCGAGCACGGCCCATCGGCAACAATCCCGGACCGATGGAGACGCTGATTGTGGTAGGAATGCCCCGAATGCTCGACACCGCCGACGCCATTCTCGCCTTGATTGAGGCCAGAAATGAGGCTCTCTGTAGCCTCTGGGCTGACGCGCTCAACGAGGCGGGCGGGGTCTACACGGCGATGGGCCTGGAGGGTCGCCTCGCGCTCGCTCGGGGGACCACGACGCTGTGCGGGGTCTTGCTTAAGGGGGCCGTGCTCTCCGACGAGCAGGCCACGCGCTTCGTCTCCCCGCCGCCCTACCGGGACCAGAGCGCGGCGGAGTTTGTGCGGGCCGCGTTGCAGGTCTCCGCGAGGGTCGGCGTTTACCTCATGGCCGAGGCCGCCACGCCGGAGGTCGGCCGAGAGGCGAACCATCGCTTCCAGACCGTCTTGTCGAGCGCGGTCGCCACGGTCCTCCGTCTGCGCGAGCAGATCCATGGCGCCAGCCACCTCGTCCCGGCCATCGGCGCCATCTTCTCTCGGGCCCGGAGTCCGCGAGTCGGCTTCCAGCAGAGCATGGAGCGACTGGCCCATGACCTCGGCCTCACGCTGTGCGCCGTGCTCGCGCCCGAAGGCGAAGAGTTTCTCGTCTACGCTGCCTCGGGGGGACACCGGAACACCGAGCTCGTGCCGGACCTCTCGGTCGACCGGGAGCAGTTGGGTGTCATCCTCGGCGCGGACACGGAGCCGGAGATCCGAGAGCTGAAGCTCGATGATCCTGGCCTCTCCGGTCGACTTGGCCGCTTGGGGTTTCATCACCTCGTGATCGTGCCGCTCACCATGACCAGCCGGCGCGTCGGCCTCTTGCTGCTCGCCTGCGCGGTGGGGCAGAGGACGCCCGCGCTCGACCCGCTGCGCGCGGTGGCGCCGCTGCTCGCCGCAGAGCTCGCGCAGGCCCGCCAGGCGGGTGCCCTCCAGCAAGCCGAAGCCGCCCTGAGTGACGTCTACGACGCGGCCCCGACGATGATGTGCGCGCTTGACCGCATGGGCCGCATCGTGCGTTCGAGCCGGAGGTTCCGCGACGAGCTCGGCTTGCCCGACGACTGCATCGGGATGCCCCTGACGTGGCTGATCCACCCCGCGTGGCTTGAGCGTTATACGATCCTCTGGAAGCTCATCGCCGCACAGAGCAAGGTCGACCAAGAGCGCGTGGATCTCATCACGGCCCACGGCGATCGCCTGCCGATCGCGCTGGAGGCCCACTGGCTCCCCGACGACATTGGGCGGCAGGGCATCTGCATGGTCGTGATGTGGGACGTGTCCACCCACGTCGAACACGACCGGGTCCAGTGCGAGCGGATCGACGAGCTCACGGCGTTCGCCTACCAGATCGCCCACGACCTCAAGGGACCCCTCCGGACCGTAGGCGGCTACATCGGGCTCGTAGAGGAGGAGCTCGCCTCGCAGCCCCCGGACTCCGCGCTGCATGATTACTGCGGGCGAATCTCGGGCGCGGCTGAACGTGGCGAGGCGATGATCGACGGCATCCTGCGATTTGCGCGGTCGACCCGCGACTCGGTCGCCACCCCGGTTCAGCTCAGCGAGCTGATCGACAACGTCCGCCGAGAGCTCTCGATGGAGTTGACGGCACGTCAAGCGGTCATCGTGATCCTGGCCGATGATGCACCGCTGCTCGGCGATCCGGCGGCTTTGTCAACCATCTTGACCAACCTCGTCAGCAACGCCTTGAGATACAGCGACGGGGACGCGCCGGTGTTGCAGGTCGGCGTCATCGGCACCGGTGCGGGCTGGGCGACGTTGCGCGTACGAGACGAGGGCATCGGGATCTCGCCCGAGGACCAGCTCCGAATCTTCGACCTCTTCCAGCGCGCCGCGACGGATCGTCCAGGCACGGGCGTCGGGCTCGCCGTCGTCCGACGTATCGCCCGATTGCATGGCGGAGACGTGACGGTGACATCGGCGCCGGGTGCCGGGAGCACCTTCGATGTGCGGCTGCCTACGGCTTAGGAGGCAGGGCGCCTTGAGGGTGTCCTCGCTACTGCCGCGTGTGCGCCTCGTCCAAGAATACGACAGCACGCACCCTGCGCGTGAGTTGTCCCCGCGCGTCACGCTCGAACGAGACCGTGAGGTCCTGGGCGCCGTAGGGGCTATCCTCCCCTGCCGAGAGCCGGCCGTCCTGCCAGCCAAGCGACCAACTGACAGCGGCCGCATTCGTCCACATCAACCGGCCGTCGGCCCTGACGATCGTGACGTCGTGGAAAGGGTCCTCGACAGGCAATCGCTGGTATCGCCCGACCAGCTCGGCCGCCTCGATGCGGGGCGTGGCCGTCCAACCGCGCGCCTGACCGCTGCCGCAGCCAGCGCTCGCGCATAGGGTCGGGCTGGCATCCTCAAGTTCTTCGACCGTGCAGAGCCGTCTCTGGGCCTGGCGACAGAGCTGGTCGGCCTCCGGCCAAGTCATCAGGCTTGGGCACCCCAGGTCGCCGGCGGCCGTCTCCACGCCGCCAATGCCCGCGGTGACGCAGGTCACTGGGCTCAAGGGCGCCTCGCCCTCACAGCACTGAACCGCCAGTCTCTCGTCGCGGGGGCGAACCTCGCGCGGCTCGACGCCGTCGACGCTCGACGACCAGTACGTGGAGACGCAGTCCAACCCGCCGTTGTCGCAGGTGAGGAGCTCGTCGTAGACGGGCGTGCAGGCCGTCAGGCATTTCATGAGCATGCCCTCGGGGCGCACCTCGTTCACCGGCTCCCCGTTCCAGACCATGATGTCCGGGATCTCGTTGGCCAGGTGGCCATTCAGACAATGAGGATGGTTCTCGCTCGAGCAGACGCCGAAGAAATGTGCCCTCTCATGGGCGAGGCTGACGGCCGCCTGATGATTGAAGCGCCCGCTGCCATCGTTGGCGAAGGGCCGAACCTGATTGGTGAAGAGCGACGTGCCGCACAGGCCGTCGAGCGGCGCAAAACTGTGGCAATAGACCTGCCCCAACGCCGCCCCGACACCGAGCCGCAGCAGTCCGGCCTCGCGCGGTCCGAGTGCGATGCCGAGGCCTTCGAGGGCGGCCCCGGTGTTCGTCTCGTCTCGCTCGTCATCTTTCACTAAATTGTCCGCTCGCCCATCACCGTTGAGGTCCGCCGCGCACTTCTCCTCAAGGCCGTTGATGGCCACCACGCGGCTCGCCCGACGCGTACGCCAAATTGGCGTTCGAACAGGTAGCCGACCCTGTCGAGCAGGATGCCCGGAGAGGCTTCGAGGCTGGCGTAACCGTGGCGCGCGAACTCGGCGGCGTGCGCGTTGTAGTCACGAATCCAAGTATCGTCGAGGACCATCAGGAAGTCGTCGGATGGCCAGCTGTTGCGGCTGAGTCCGTTGCAGCCGGGCACCTCCTCGAGGACGGGTTCCCAGGTGAACCGCTGCGACATCATCGCCGGCGAGGTCGAGAGCCGCTCGATGGTGACGCCAGCCGGGACGACCGTGTGGACCGGGTATTTCGGCGCTGCGGCCTCCTGCATCTGGTCGTTCAGGATGGCGCAGCTGAAAGAGAGCGGCTCAAGGCGACATACGGCGGAGCACCCATCGCCGTTGTCGAAGTTGGCGTCGCCGCAGCGTTCCGATTCGCAGAGCCGACCCGCATAACCAGGCTGACAGTCGCAGGTGAAGCCGTTCACGCCGTCGACGCAGGCCCCGTCATGGGCGCAAATCACCCCGGCGCAGTCGTCGACCGGACCGTCGGGCGTCGAGCCGTCGGGCGTCGAGCCATCGGGCGTCGAGCCGTCGGGGCTTAGACCCGACGGCGAGTCGGTGCCGCATGCCTGGAGGGCCAGTGTGACCAGAACGAGAAGGAGCCTGATGCAAGACACACGAGTTTCCGGAGGTGCTTTGGACCGGCGGAGTCAGTCTTCGCGGTCAGGTCTGAGTGGCCGCGCTCACGATGAACTTGGACAGCGCGCGAGCAAGCACGCCACAGGACCCAGACCCCCGCAAGCACTTGACTGAGGCTGAGATCGCCGCTGCGGTGCGAGGGCGTCCGTCCCCCTCTCCTGAAACTGAAACCCTCACGGAAACGCGGTTGACGCCAGTGAAGTCGGCCTCGTCGGGGAGGTGCTCGGCTCGCAGCCGCCAGACTCCGCGCTTCATGATGGAGCTGATGCCACGCCATGCGGTCGCCGCGTGGGGCCTCACTCGTAGCGGACCTCGCGGCGAAACACCGGGGCGATGCCGTTGCTCACCGGGACACCCTGGGGCTTGGGCACGCCGTCTCCGTCGTCGTCGATGCCGCTCTCCGACTCGCCGGTCAGCCACGTCTCCGAGAAACGAAGCCCTCGGGAGATAACGGTCTGATGGAATCGGGAGAGCCGATTGGGCGGCGTGGCCGAGGACGAGGCCTCACGCGCTGCCCCCATTGCCGTGAGGACGCGCGCGGCGAGCGCCGGAGTGTATGCGTAGGCCCGCTCGCCGAAGGTCGTCTGCCAGGCACCATGGAGGTCGTCCCAGAGCCATCGCTCCACGGCGACCTCCAACGCGGTCGCCGCGTCGGAGGCTCCGGTCGCGCCGCGCCTTGCCCTCGCGTGGTGCGCCTCGAGGATGGCCATCTGGGTGTCGAGCGTCGGCCGCTGGCTGACCTGTTGCGGCGCGAACACGTCGAAGGTGCCTCGGTACAGCCCAAATTGCGTGGCGAACTGAGCCTCGAGCTGCGCGGCGGCGGCGTCGCTTCGGGCGGCGAGCGCGGCCGCCTCGCCGAGGCCGGAGGCCGCAGCGGCCTCGAACACCGTGATGAGGTCCGCGAGCGATGCAGAGACGACGAAGGGGTCCCTCCGACCGTCATGGGCGGTCCGCGTCCGATACGTCGAGTCCGCGGGGACAAACGTCCGCTCCACGAGTTGAGCCACGACGTGTAAGGCCAAGTTGCGGGCGAGGTCGGGCGCGGAGGGCTGGCCCGGCTGGCCCGACAAGGGTCCGCTCGAAAAGAGGGTCGGGCGACTCTGCCCGAGTGAGAGGACCGCGAGCGCGCCCTTGAGGATCCGGGCCTGCGCGCCGACATCGTAGAGGCCATCCACCACGATGAACGTCTCGGGGGTTCGCGGCAGCCCCGCAAATGCTGGGCCCTCCGCCACGCGATACTCCAGCGCGACGTAGGCCCGCTCATTCGCGAAGAGGTCCCCCGACTCGGCCGCCGAGCCGTCGTAGCCCAAGCGTGAGCCCATCAGCGACAGCAGCCACTGCGCCTGCTCGATCGCCAGCACCGAGGCCAGCCCCTCTCGGGCGTCGAGGCCGACGGCGCGCTCGTCCTCCGAAGGCGGGGGGGGCGCGCCGGCGGTCACCCACTCGATGACCGCGCCGCGCTGCTCGGAGGTGATGGGCGAACCGTAGTGAGCCTCAGTCCCCCCGAGCAGGGCGACGAGGCGACTGGAACCTGGGTCCAAGCGATTGATCAACGACAGAGGCAAGCCCGCGAGGTCCAAGGCGGCCTCGAAATCGACCGCGCGCTCGAAGACCGGAGGGACGCCGCCGTTCGAGTGACAGCCGCCGCATCTGAGGCCCACGAGCGGCCCGATCTCCGTCGAGTACACATCGTCCCCGACGCCGTGATCCGCGAGCGTACCGGTCAAGGCGCGGGCCGCGAGCGCCGAGAGGGTCGCGCCCAGGCTGTCGGCCGAGAGCACCCGTTCCCCGCCCGAAGCCCCGTCCCAGAGGAGCGTCCGGTAGTCGTCGACGTAGGCGGGCAGACCGTCCGAGCGGCGGTTGACATTCAGGGGGCGGAGAAAGACCGACGACGCCGCGCGGAACGGAACCATGAGCGGAAAAAGGCCGACCGGGATCGTGGCGCCCGCGAGCTCCGAGAGGGCTTGCAGGCGGGCAAAGAGGACCTCGTCGAGGTTGGTCATATTGCCGTTGGCGTCGACAGAGGCGCCGGCGTCTCGAGCTTGGGCGGACGTAGAAGCCGCGAAGTGCCCCGGGATGCCCGCGTGGCTTTGGTTCATGAGCGCGTCGAGAGCCACCCGCGCATCGGCCCAGGCGTCGAAGTCGAAGCCCGCCCCGAGGCTACCGCGACCCGAGAGCGTGCCTGCTTGTTCGAGGAGTGCTGCAGCCAAAGCGGCGAGCCCCATCGAGTCGACCCGCTCCGATGCGGCCCCATCCCGAGGCTCACGCGGGCCAGCTGAGCCGACTGAGAAGCTCTCAGTCCGTGGAATCTCTTCGTTACCGCCCGCATCGATGGCGCGAAACTTCAGGGTGAGCGCGTCCTCGACGAGCAGGACCCCGGGCCAAACCGGTGAGGTCTTGGTCGGCTCGGAGAGATCAGTGGTGAAGTGGATCTTCGCGGCCGGATCGTCGGCCATCAGGTTCACCTCGATGGGCACGAGGTAGTGGCCCCCAGGTGGCACCGAGAAGGAGTCCGGGGCCGACGTATCAATGCGGTAGGTCAGCGGTTGAACGATGCGACGGTTCCCCGCGGCGTCCTCCGCGACCACCTGTAGCGTGGACGTGCGCGTCAGGACCACGCTCGTCTCGGTGTCCGCGACCTCCGTACCCGGCAGCCCGGCGCGCGGCAGCGTCCCGTCAAGCGTATACAGGATCGTGCACGGCTCGTCGGCGTCGATCTGAACCTCGATGGCGTCAGGAAACACCTCATCGCCGACCGGCTGCGGCTCGACTGTGACCAGCGGGGTCACCCGGTCAAACCGGACGTGCCCCTCATGATCGCCGACCTCCCGATTGCCCGAACGGTCCACCGCAAACCACCGAACCGTCGTGTCTCGCGAGATCGAAAACAAGACCGACTGCCCACCCGTGCTCGTCTCCACCCCTCGCGGGACCGGCATTGTCCCGTTCGTCGTATAGTGGATGTTGCCCCCTTCATCCGCCGTCAGCTCGATGGTCGCGAGGTCGACGTTGAGGAGCACCTCCTCGCTGTCGAGGGGCAGCTCGATCGACGAGGTGGTCCTCACGATCCCTTGACTGGACGGCGGTTTAAGGTCGACGATGTCCCGCCCGTCCGGGGCACACGCGGCCAAGAGGACCGCAAGGATCGGGAGGTTTAGGCGGGGTGTATAAGGTTCCATGATCAGGCCTCCATTAGCCCTCGGCCGGAATTCGCAGGCCGTCCC
>SHZC01000114.1 GCA_009692505.1 Myxococcales bacterium | reverse complement strand
CCGGGCAGACTGCTCTTTCAGCGGCCTGCTCACCGTCGTGCCTTTACGGCCCAAGGCGAAGGTGCGATGAAGCGCGTCCGCCCAATTCACCATCGGCTCGTGGGCCTCGCGTGAAAGAGTTGCTTCGACTGCTGTGGGACAGCCTCCGCCTGGAGCGGCGCGATGGCGCCATGGTCCGGTGGTACGAGGTCCCTCTGCTCCTGAGGATGAAGCTCGTCGAGGTCGTGGCACGCAGACTCGGGCGCTGGTCCGATCCGCGCCTCGGCATGGCGAACGAGACGAGGCCCGTCTTCTATGATCTCCGCAGCGGCGAGGTGCGGACGGTGGACCTCGACTCGCCGATGTTGGCCCTTGAGGCCGCGCCCGGCAGGCCGTTGGCCTTCGATTACATCGCCGATACCGGGGATGGCTTCGACAGCACTTATGCGGTCATCCGGGCTTCGAGCCGCCGGGACCTGCGTTTGGGTCTAAGCGAGCCCCTCCCCGACGCTCCGACGCTCGTGCTCGGCGGCGATCTCGTCTACCCGACGGCCGGCCGTGCGGAGTATCGGCGGCGGCTCCTCCGTCCGTTTCACCACGCCGCGACCAGGCCCGACGCGCTCAAGCACCGCGACGTCTTCGCGATCCCGGGTAACCACGACTGGTACGACGGGCTCCGCATATTTCGGCGGCTGTTCTGCGAGGGGGAGGAGTTGGTTGGACCCCCGGCGCTCTCCTGGCGAACGTACCAGCGGCGGAGCTACTTCGCGCTCCGATTGCCTATGGGCTACTGGCTGCTCGCCTGTGACTTTCAGCTCGAGGGGGACATCGACGCGCGCCAGCTCGAGTACTTCGAGTCTCTGCTGTCCAGCCCCCACGTCGGGGTCGATGACCGGGTGATCCTCGCGCTGCCGTCGCCCGTCTGGCAGCGCGCGCGGCAAGGCGCCCAGTCGCGTCGGCGGAGGTTCCCGGACGCGCGGTTTAGACCCCGCGTCGATCACCTCATGGGCGCGGTGATCGGCCCGAAGCTCGCGCTCGCCATCGCCGGGGATAACCACCACTACTTCCGGTACGCCAACGACGACGGCTCGGTCCAGGCCGTGACCGCGGGGGGTGGCGGCGCGCATCTGCACCCGACCTCGCACTTTCGCCTCGACGCCACGCTCCCCCAGGGGGACGGGGATATTAAGCTGGAGGCTCGCGCCGCCTATCCCGACGCATCGACCTCTCGAAAATTCGGCTTCGGCAACGTCATCTTCTTCATACGGAACCCCAACTTCGGGCTCCTCATGGCGTTGGTCTACTGCGTCGTGGGCGCGCCCGTCTTGCTCACGGTTCACGCGACGGGGGGCTTTGATCTCGGTGCCGCCCTGACCCGGCTCTTGGCCTTCGTCGACCCGCTCCTCTCGGGCGCCTGGCTGATCGCCATCGCCCTCTTTCTCTGGTCATACGCGAGCTTTACGACCTCGACGAACGCCCTGACCCCCACGCGGCGACGGGTGATCGGCCTCGCGCACGGGCTCACGCAGCTCTCCGTGGCGCTGCTCCTCACGCGCTTTGCGGTGCCTGTGTATCGAGACGGCCTCCTCTCCCTGCTCGCCCTTGCGGCGGGCGGCTGGGTGCTGGGCTCGGCGGTCTTTGGGCTGTACCTGACCCTCACCTTTCAGTGTTTCGGACTGCACCCCCACGAGGCCTTCTCGGCGCTGCGGATCGCCGACTTCAAGTCCTTCGTCCGAGTGGAGGTAAGCGACGATGGTGGCCTGCGGGTCTGGGTCGTGGGCATCGAACGTGTGCCTCGATCGGGGCTCAGGGGGCGGCCGCCGTCTGATCCTGAGCCGCACCTCGTCGACGCCGTCGAAGTCCCCCGGACGAAGGGCGCGCGAAAGGCCCAAGCGTAGTTATAGACTCGGCCCCGTGAACTCGAAACGCCTCCTCCGCGTCTGCCTCTCAAGCCTGCTCCTCGCCTGCGAGAGCACGGCCCTGAGCTTAGGCAGCCCCAACGAGGTCAATGTGGTCCTGAGCCGCACCTTCATCGGCCAGGACGAGACGTCAGTCCCGGTCGTCCTGCGGCTCGAAGGGGCCGACACCGACGAGGGCGAGAGCATCGACAGCGCGACGTTGAGGACGTTTTCCATCCTCGACACGGACTTCGGCGACGGCTTGGGGGCCACGGAGTTCGTCTTCGAGCACCGCTTCGTCTTGCGCTTCACCATCGTGCGATACGCCGACGCGGTCACCGGCAGACGCCCGTTCAGCCTGAGGATCCGGAACGATCGAGGCACCTTCGTTGCTCATGGCGAGCTCACTGTGTACTGACGACTACGCCCGTGATCGCCCAACTCGTCCTCCTCGCCACGCCCTTCGTGATGCCGCCGCCCCCCGCGGAGCTGGCGCTCGAAGCGGCGATCGCCTGCTTCGACGTCGTCGACTACGACTGCGTCGAGGTCCGCTTGCAGGAGGCGCTCAGGGGGCCTTTGACCCGCGCGTCGGAGGTTCAAGCCCGCCTGTATGAGGCGCAGTTCGCCTTGGCCCGACGAGACGAGCTGCGCGCACGGGTGGCGCTCTCGGCGCTGCTCGCTCTGTCGCCGGACTATGTGCCCGAGCCCAGGCTGCCGCCGCGCCTGCGGGTCCTGATCGAGGAGCAGCGGCCACCGCCACCGCCCTTTGCCGCGCCGTTCCTGCGTCTGGACGCCTCGACCCTTCGCCTCTTTGGACGTGATGGCGAGCGGTGGTCCGAGGGGCTCGGCGTGGAGGCCACCGGCGGCGTCGTATTCTTGGGTTCACACGCCGTGGGCCTGTCATTTTCGTATAGCGACCACAACCCGCGCACGTTCGAGCTCGTCAACCTCACGCTCATGTCCCTCGTCGCCGAGTATCAGCTCCGCACAAAAGCGGCGTTCGTCGAGCTCGGCTTCGGGGCCGCGGCGGGGGGCGCGCAGGTTGAGGCCGTCGGCGCGACGGGCACGGACGTCTATTATTGCCTCCTGGTCCAGGCGCCCCTGGAGGTCGCTCTCGGCCTCTACGGCGGGCTCTCCCTAGACGTTCGGGTGGTGCCCTCGATCCTCTCAGTAGAGGAAGAAGATCGCGCCGCGTTCTCGTTCCTCTTGCCGCTGACGCTCGGGGTCCGTTATGGCTTCTGAGTGTCGATCAAGCTCAGCATAGACAGCGGCCTTCAAGAGCCGCCTCGCGCCCTCGACGTCGCCGGAGCGGTCATCACCGTCGGTCGGGTCTTGGGCAATGACGTGGTCATCGCCGACGCGCGGATCTCGAGCCAGCATGGCCGATTCGTGCGCCGAGGCGAGTCCTATACCTTCGAGGATCTGGGCTCGCGCAACGGCTCGCTCGTCGAGGCCGAGGGTCAGCGCACGGTCCTTCGTCCGCATGAGCCGGTGCCGGTGGGCAAGGGCTCCCTGATTCGGCTCGGCGATCTCCACGCGCCGATCACGCTCCTCCTCGTCGATGCCCCCCCGATCGGACCCGCCGGGGCGATGGGGCCTGAGGGGCACGGCGCGACGATCGTGGCGGCGCGCGCCCTGACCGCGCTCGACGACGACGCGCCGCTGCCGAGCGAGGACCGCACGCTGCGTGACCTCTTCCGGCTCCTGCGTCGAGTCAGCGGCCGCGTCGACGCCCAGGAGGTCATGGCGACGCTCGGCAGTGAGGTGCTGAACCGCTTCCCCGCCGTGCGGTCGCTCACGGTCCTCCTTCAAGCCCTCGATCGCGAGGGGTGGGTGCCGGAGTTCAGCCGGTCCCGAGAAGGCGAGGCCACGCGACCGAGCCGCACGTTGATCGATCGCGCCGTGACCCGGCGTGAGGTCGTCGCTTATATCGAAGGCTCAAGCCCCTCGACGGAGAGCGTCCTGGGCATCGCGGCGGCCGTCCTCATGCCGCTGCTCGTCGGCGACGAGGTCATCGGACTCCTCCACGTCGAGGCCGCGACCGGCACGTTTACGCCGGACGACATCGGCTATCTCTCGGTCGTGGGCACCCACGTCGCAGCCTCGCTCGCCTGTGCGCAGCGAGTTCGCGTGCTCGTGCGAGAGCAAGCCGCGCTGAAGGCCGAGAACACCGCGCTCCGCTTCATGCCTCGCCCGATCCTTGGCCGAAGCGAGACCCTCTTGGAGGCGCTGCGTCAGCTTGAACGGGTCGCCCGGACTCAGGCAACCGTGCTCATTCAGGGCGAGACGGGCACCGGCAAGGAGCTCGCGGCGCGTTTCGTCCACGCCCACAGCGGTCGGGCGAAGGCGCAGTTCGCCCCGATCAACTGCGGCGCGTTGACCGAGAGCCTCCTCGAGAGCGAGCTCTTCGGCCATCGCAAGGGGGCCTTCACCGGGGCTGTCCGCGACCACGCAGGGCTCTTCGAAGCGGCGGACGGAGGCACCGTCTTTCTTGATGAGATGGGCGAGATCTCACCCGCGCTGCAGGTCAGGCTCCTTCGCGTTCTGCAGGAGCGGGAGGTGCAGCCGGTGGGCGCGTCGAGGCCTGTAAAGGTCGACGTCCGCATCGTGGCGGCGACGCACCGGGATCTGAAGGCCGAGGTCGCAGCAGGGCGATTTCGTGAGGATCTGTACTACCGCATCGCGGTCTTCCCGGTGTCTCTCCCGCCTCTGCGCGACCGCAAGGGCGACGTGGAGCTGCTCGCCGAACAGTTCCGTCAGGCGGCCGTCGCGCGGCACGGCAAGGTGGTCCCGGGCTTCACCGATGAGGCTCTCGCCGCACTCTCGCGGTGTAGCTGGCCGGGGAACATTCGGCAGCTTGAGCATGAGATCGAGCGCGCGGTCATCCTGGCGGGGGACGCTGAGCCGATCGCGCTGCGGGATCTGAGCGGTGCCCTCGCCCCAACGGCGGCGGCTCCGGGGGGCGCGAGCCTCGACTTCGACATCCCCCGAGGACACCTGCACGAGGTCATGGATCAGCTCGAGCGACGGGTGGTCAAGCAATGCCTCCTCGAGCATGGGGGCAACCGCACCCGCGCGGCCGTCGCGCTGAGCATCAGCCGCCAAGCTTTGCAGGCGAAGCTCGCGCGATGGCGTGATCTCGGCGTGGCGCTCGACGAGGGGCCGTGAAGCTGTTCCACCACGCAGATGGCCGAACGACGTGTGGTCCCGCCAGCCATATCAAGTACGAGGGCTTTCACGTCCTGCGACTGAAGGGCAGCCCCTACGACTTGGCGTTTCAGCACGGCGCCCTGCTCGCGCACGTCATCGGCCGGGGACCGTTGCCGTTCTTCGCCAGCTACCTGGACACGTTCCTTCGGCACTCGTCGATGGGTCGAGCCGGATCGACCGTCGCTTCGGTGCTCCAGCGGGTCTTGCGCGCTCGCGTCGTTGAGCGGTGGCCGCCGTTCCTAAGGGCGACCGCCGCCGGGCTCTCCGATGGCGCAGGCCTGCCCGAGGAGCTGGTCCTAAAGGCCTTCGCGATGCCCGACGCGGTCCTGCACGCGGTCTCGATCTTCGGTCGGCTCACGGGGGTCCCTGCTGCCGCTGGGTGTGCCTGCCCGCCGCTCGGCTGCACCTCGGCGGTCGCTGGACCCTCCCGCACCCGCCGCGGCAAGCTCCTTCACGCCCGCAACCTGGACTTCACCGGCGTAGGTCGCTGGGACGCCGAGCCGGTCATCGCCTTTCACGAGCCCGATGACGGCCTGCCCTTCGTCGGGCTGAGCGCCGCAGGGCTCGTCGGCGGCGGCATCACCGGGATGAACAGCGCCGGTCTGACCTTTGTGGTGCACCAGCACTTCCCGACCAAGGTTGATCTCGACGGGGAGCCGGTGGGGCTCATCGGTGAGCGGATCCTGCGTGAGGCCCATAGCGTCGACGAGGCGATCACCTTGCTCGACCGGCATCGACCGATGGGGGGCTGGACCTACGTCGTCTCGGACCCCAAGCGGGCCATCGCCTACGAGGTGCTCCCAGGCGCGCGCCGTATCGTCAAGATGGTTGACGACTGTCTCGGCTATGCCAACGCCTACCAGCACCCGGACCTCGTGGCGGCCGAGCACGACGTCTATCCGGCGTATCGCCAGGCCAACCACGCCCGTCATCGGCGCGTCTGGGCGGCGCTTCGGGAGGTCTCGTCGGAACACTCGGAGACGACCCTCGCGGAGATCCTCGACGACCACTCCGGTGGGCGTCCGGCCGGAGAACGTTCGGCGGTTTTTGGTGACACGATCCGCACGCCCTACACCGTCCAGAGCGTGATCTTTCGCCCCTCGGACCGAAAGTTTTGGGTCGGTCAGGGGCCGGCACCTACGTCGGCGGGCCCGTATCTCGGCTTCGATCTCGAGACCCGTGGACCCGCGCCGAGCTTGCCTACCTTGAGGCCCCGAGACGGCCGGCTTTCACCGAGCGCGGCAGCCAGCGAGGCCTATGCGCGGGCGTACCGGGCTTTCCTGGAGTACGACGACGTCAAGGCCGCCCGGCAGCAGGTCTCCGACGCTCTCTCCTCTTGCCCCGACGACGATCGCCTGCATCACGCGGCGGGGCTCCTGGCACTCCGGGACCGAGATCTGGCGGCGGCCGAACGACACTTCGGTGTGGCCGCTTTGAGGGCCAACGTATCGGCTCGACGGGCTCGCGGTCACCTCGGACGCGCCTGGGCCCTCGAGGCTCTGGGGCGCAGCGCCGAGGCCCGCAGCGAACGTCTCGCCGCCCGACACGCCGACGTGGAGGATCCCGCGGTCGGCGGGCTGCTGGGTCGACGCATGGGCGACCTCGGGCGCATCCCCATCGAGCTCATCTACGCCGACGTCCCTTAGCGGTAGTCCTGAGGGGACGGGGCGCTTGAATCGGAGCTCCCCTCGACGGGCGGGGGATGTCGCTCCGCGTTGGCGGCGAGCGCTGACCAGAGACCCAAGCCGAGGGTCACAGCCGTGGCCAAGAGCGCGATCAGCGCCGCGCCGATGAGACTCTGGCTGAGAAGCCCGGCTGCGGCTCCGGTCGGGGAGAGGACGAGGAGCGCGGCCGAGAGGGGGGGCAGCTCTCCGTAGTAGGTCGAAATTCCGACGCCGACGAGGAGCGGGAAGAGGGCGGCGGCCACCGCAGCTCGACCCGCGACCAAGCGAGGTTGGCGCCAAGTGAGCAGCGCCGTGAAGCCGTTGACGGCAGCGACTCCGCCGAGGGCCTGCGCGAGGAGCATCGTGCCTGAGACGAGCGACGAGGCGCCGGCGACGAGCGCGGCGAGGCTCAAGGACGCAAAGAGGGCGGGCGTCGGCAGGACCCGGGCCAGCCGGTCAACGACGAGCCAGACCGCGAGTCCGATCGCCGCCCCCGTCGCCACCCGATCGGGCGGGGCAAACTCCCCGCCGTAGACCGGTCCGAGCATGAGCCCGTTGGCGACGATGAGGGAGACGGCGGCCAACGGCGCGACGAGGCCGAGCCGGCTGCTTCGCTCGATGAACACGAAGATCGCCGGTACGCCGATGAAGAAGAACGGGGCGTAACGCGTGACGTCGGTGATGGGCAAGGTGGGCAGTCCCACCAGCCCTATATGCGTACACGTCATGGCCACGGAGATAGCGAGGGTGAGGACGACTTCGCCCGAGGCCTTTCTCAGAAATCGAAGGCCCAAGAGCGCGGTCGCAAGCAAGGTCACAAGCGGCACGACGACGAGCAGCAGAACCCCGGTGACCTTGAGCTTTGTGACCTCGTCCATTGGAGCCTACTTCTTCAGGAGACCTTCGACGCTGAGCCAGAGCTTGACCTCATTCGGGATGCCACCGGTCATGCCGCTGATCCCGAAGTCCGAGCGATTGATCATCAGCTCGCCATCGAAGCCGGTCCGCGTTCCGCCCCAGGGATCCTGGCCACGGGCGTTCTGCTTGACCTTGATCGTGACGACCTTGGAGACGCCGTGAATCGTGAGATCGCCGGTCACCTCGAAGGTGCGGTCTTTGCCCTGGACGACCGTCTTGCTGGCAAACGTGGCCTTGGGGAACTGCTTGACGTTGAAGAAGTCGGGGCCTCTGAGGTGCTCGTCGCGCTTGGCCTCGTTCGTGTCGAGGCTGCTGACGTCGAGGTCGAGCTTGATGCTGCTCTTCGAGGCGTCGGTGGCGTCGAGGATGAACTCGCCGGAGATCTTGCGAATCGAGCCGACCGTGGTGCTGAAGCCTAAGTGTCCGGCAAAAAACAGGACCGCCGTGTGGGCGTTGTCGACCACGAAGGTGTCGGCCGCGAGGGCCGGGGTCGCGCCAAAGCCGGTCAGGGCCAAGGCCAGGGAGAGGGTTCGAAGGGGGGAATTCATCGGGAAAACTCCTACTCAAGAAAGTGGACGTGGCTCGAAGGAAGCTTCGAGGCCGACTCGTTAAATCTCGCCACCAGAGATGCACAATCGCAACAGAAGTTGCGCTCGGATTCCAGGTGCTTGTCAGGGGTCGATCCACTTACGGTGGAGCTATGACGACCAAATCCAGCCGCGACCTTCAGTGCTTCGATAACCCCCGGCCCGAGCGTGACTACGAGATCGCCTTCGACTGCCCGGAGTTCACCTGCCTCTGCCCGGTGACCGGTCAGCCGGACTTCGCCACGCTGAAGATTCGATATATTCCGGAGGCCCACTGCGTCGAGCTGAAGTCGCTCAAGCTCTATCTGTGGAGTTTTCGCGACGAGGGCCACTTTCACGAGGCCGTGACGAACCGCATCCTCGACGATCTGGTCACGCTGACGGCGCCCCGGTTCATGGAGGTCGTGGGCGATTTCTACGTCCGCGGGGGCATCCGGACGGTCGTCACGGCGCGCCATGGGAGGCCGGTTTAGAGACCGCCTGCCGCTGACGGGGGCTCGGCCCCGAGGAAGGCGTCGGACTTCAGCAGCGTTAGCCAGCGGTCGCCGAGCTTGGTGAAGCCGTTGAGCCGGAAACCCAGCGTCTGACCCGGCGTGCGGAGGCGCACGGAGTAGAGCCGCGCGGGGGTCTTGAGGGCGGCGATCAGGTGCTCGTCGGTGGCGGTCGTGTGGTCGGGGAACGCCGGGCCGACTTGATGGACGAAGACCTCTGTCTGACCGGCTCGAACCCGCTCGACGAGCACGGCGCCCGCCTCGGCGACGAAGGCCTTCAAGACCTCGTCCCGGTACGACGGGTAGAGCCGGGAGCCGACCTCGTCTCCGAAGAGCAGCTTGACGTCGGTCTCGGTGGCCGAGAAGTCGACGAGCGCGGCCGTCACGCCCGGCGCGTCACCCGCCGCAGCGAGGTCTCGAACCTTCTCGAAACGCCCCTGAAGGTCCGAGACCGCGAGGTCATCCGCCGACGGCAACGGGGGGTGGTCGGGGGATGGGTCGCGGGTCGAGCAGGCCGCCGCAGAGACGAGCAGGATCAGGCCGAGCCCGGCGCGCCATCGAGGTGTTCTTCGAGGGGGGGTCTTCACACTGCGCACTCTGTCGACGGGACGATTCGAACGCAAGCGCCGTGGGCCGCTTGCGTGGGTCGCCCCCTCATAGTGAGAACGGGAAGGTCACGCTCATCGGCTCGCCGGAGAACTGCGGGAACTGCAAGCCGCGGACGACGCTCTCGACACACGCGCCGATGGGCGTGCCCTGGGCGGCTCCGGCGCTTGTGGCCCCCGTCACCTTGCCGCCGCGGTCAATCTGAACCTTGATGGGAACAAGTCCGCTGAAGTCGGGCATCCGATCCTGACAGCCCTTCACGCTGGACGCGGCCTTCTTCATGACGCTGACGATCTGCGACTTGGTGAGCTGAGCCGGAAAGGCCGGATCTTCGGGCGCGGCAGCGGCCGCCTCGGGCTTCTTCTTGCCGCCGCGGTCGAGGGCACCGAGGAGATCGTCCACCTCATCGGGGCCCGACTTCTCCACCGGGGCGGCGGCCACGGCTACGGAGGGAGGCGCGACGGTGGGCACGGCGGCGGCGGGCGCGTCCTCGTTTGGAGCCGGGGCCGTCACGGCACTGGGTGTGGGTGCGGCCTCCGTCTTTGACCCGTTCGATCGCGGGCTCGCACCGCCCGCGGTGGGTGAGGGCGGCGCGGCCAGGGCTGGATTGGCCAACGCCGCGAGACTTGGGGGTGCGGCGACGGAGGCCGGAGCGGTCGAGGAGACCGGCAGGCTCAGGGCAAGGGGGACGGCGGCCGGGGCGACGGTCGCCATCGCCACAGCCGGGGCACTTTCGACCACCGCTGCGGGCGTCTCTGGGATGGGCGAGCCCAGCTTCTGCGTGACGTAGAGCGTGATGCCCACGGCCGCGGCCACGAGGGCCGCCGCACCGGCGAAGAGACGCAGAGGTCTTGAGCCCCTGACGAGGTCCTCGGCTTCCCGAGAGTCCACGACCGCGACGCTGCCGAGGCCGCTGATCGCTTTGAGATCGATGAGGCCCGAGTTGTAACGCGAGACCGAGGCTTGCCCAAAGGTGTCCGGCGGCAGCTCGAAGATCGCGTCCTCGGAGGTGGCCCGTGCCATCTCGACGCCGATGGCCCCAAACGCGGCTTGATCCTCAAGCGAGGAGCCCTGGAGTCCGACGGCGGCCAACGTCGCCTCCAACGCCGCGGCCAGACAGTCGCCGCAACCGACGACGTGGGTGGACAGCTCAGCGTCTTCGGCCAGGCGTCTGGCGGTCGCCACCGCGCGTACCTGGGGGGTCAGCTCACACATCGGCGCGCCTCGTCTTCGATTGATCCTCGGCGATGAAGTCCCGGGCCCGCGCGAGCAATCGATAG
This sequence comes from Myxococcales bacterium, assembly GCA_009692505.1. Taxonomy (GTDB): domain Bacteria; phylum Myxococcota_A; class Bradymonadia; order UBA7976; family UBA1532; genus SHZC01. The sequence continues at coordinate 6,559 of SHZC01000114.1, read as the reverse complement.
ATCTGCTGGCGCGAGAGGCCCGTACGATCGGCGACCTCGGTGATGGAGTCGCCGCGGAGCAACCCCTCGAAGGCATCGGCGAACTGCGGTTCCTGCCCGAGCGATTGGATGACCTTCTCGACGCAGAGGCGGGCGATGAGCTGGCTCTGGGTCTCGCCGGAAGCCTCGACCGGCGAAGCCTGGGCCGCACGCTCTCGCCGTTGGCGCAAGGTCCGCGATCGGAGCCGGTCCTTGGCGCGCCACTGGACCTTGGCCTGGAGCATCGAGCGCAGGTTCGGCGTGACCTCGGGGCGCTGCTCGAAGCAGGCGGCGGTGCGTTCCAGGAAGGTCGCGAAGGCCGTGGCGTCGGCGATCATGTCCACGCCCGCGTCGTGCAGGGCCTCATCCCAGTCGCTCATGCCGCGAAGAGAGGCCGACGACAACACGGCTTCGTCCTCGGAGAGGGTGGGGATCAGCCATTCGAGCAGGGCGGTCTGCACGTCACTCCGTGTCTTGGGCGCGAGGAGCGCCAGGGCGAGGGCCCGCACGGCGCGCACATAGCCGTCCCGGTCGGGGTGGTCTTCGGCATCGAGGGTTTGCGCGAGCAATTCGTGCATCGTTCTTTCGTATCTACGCTCGGTGCGGCGACGTATGTCCGCAGGGTCGGCGAAGTTTGCGGGGAGCCTTTTATCTAGTCGAGAAAATAGCCGCCTCTCAGCGACGGCGGCGCGGCCTCGAGACGATCGCCAGGAGCCCACCGAGTCCGCCGAGCCAGAGCGTCAGCGGCGAGGACGTCCCGCCCAGGCGGCAAGAGCAGCCGTCCGCGAGGCTACTGCCCGTGAAGACGGGAATGCTCGGACCTGCGTCGCCCGAAAGCCCCATGTCCACAGTCAGCTCCTGCTCGAGCGGCGACGGATCCACGCGGTCGTTGAGCCCATCGGCGTCGGTGTCCGGGTTGTTGGGATCGGTCTCTCCGACGTCGATCGCGCCGTCGTGATCCCGGTCCTCGTCGCCGTCCGGCAACTTATCGCCGTCCGTGTCTGCGTTATTGGGATCGGTTGGGTTGTCGCCGTTGACCTCGACGCCGTCGAGCAGGCCGTCCCTGTCCGTGTCGGCGTCCGTCAAGTCTGGTTGACCGACGTCGACCTGGGGGTCTTGACCGGCGTCGGGAGCCTGGCCGGCGTCGGGGCTCGAGTTCTGGGCCCTGTCGTCGTCGGGATTGCCGACCGGATCGCGACCACCGGCGACCTCGCTCCCGTCGTCCTCGCCGCCGCCGTCCGAGTCCGCCTCGTTGGGGTCCGTCTCGAGCGCATCGACGATACCGTTGTGGTTGGCGTCTTCGACCCCATCGTTCAAGCCGTCACCATCGCTGTCGGCCTCGACAGGCGAGGTCGGGTTCTGGCCGTGAACCTCGATCCCATCGGGCAGGCCGTCGCCGTCCGAGTCGGGGTTGTCCGGATCGGTCTCGCCCGGATCACGCAGACCGTTCCCGTTCGCGTCCTCCTCTGCATCGTCCGAGCCGTCCTGGTCGCGATCGCCGGGGGCGAGCACATCGTCAAGTGGGTTGTCGACCGCTTCGCGTCCACCCCTTCGCTCGCTGCCGTCCGACTCGCCGCCGTTGTCCGTGTCCGCGTCGAAGGCATGGGTCTCGCCCGGATCCGCGACGCCGTTGAGGTTCGCGTCCTCTTCGGCGTCCGTCAGGCCGTCGGCGTCCGAGTCGGGGAGGCGAGGATCGGACTCTTCGGCGTCGACGAGGCCGTCGTGGTCTCTGTCTTCGAGGCCGTCGCCGATCCCGTCTCCGTCGCTGTCGGGGTTGAGCGGTTGGGTGCCGGTTTCCGTCTCGGTGCCGTCGCTGAGGCCGTCGCCGTCGCTGTCGGGCACGACGGGGCTCGTCTCGCCCGCGTCGACCTGACCATTACGGTTCGTGTCTTCGACCCCGTCGTCGAGGCCGTCGCCGTCCGTGTCGGCGAGTCTGGGATCCGTCTCCCCCGCGTCGACCTGACCATTGAGGTTCGCGTCTTCGGCGCCGTCCGCGAGGCCGTCGCCGTCCGTGTCCGCCCGAGTGGGATCCGTCTCGCCGGGGTCGACCACGCCGTCGCCGTCCGTGTCTTCGAGATCGTCGCCGAGACCATCATCGTCGATGTCGAGCTCATCTCGGCCGCCGACGACGATCACTGCAACCGGCGCGATGCACTTTCTGCAGGCCGCCGCCGTCTCCTGATCCACGTCGCCAAAGACCCAGGTGTCGTAGATCTGCGGCACGTCATTGAGGCGGGGGTTGCCCATGCCGTCGAGGTCGAGGGGGTTGCCGCGCCGGGGCTGCTGCCAGCGACGTCGCTGATGGGCGATGAGCCCCCCGCCGGGGATGTCCGAGCCCTCGGGCAGGGCCTCGATCTCGTCGTCCGTCGCGGCGATGAGATCGGCGGGGCCCCGGATGAAGGCGTCGTCCCAGTACATCTTGCGAGGCTCGCGAGGGGCCGCCATCCCGCGCTGCTCGTACAGGACGAGCCCGTCGAGGTTGCGTTCGATGTCCACCATGGGGAAGTGCGTCTCAGCCGTGATCAGCTCGACCGTGAAGGTGTACTCGCCGTCGGGCACGACGAGGCCGTTGCGGTCGCGCCCATCCCAGACGGAGCGGTTCCCACCGATGCGGGCCACGCCGGAGAGCTGACGGTCGCGGCTCGCGTCAAAGGCCAGGTCTCGGTCGGTGTCGACGGTGATCTTGTAGACCCCGGTGACGTTGCTCTGGAACTCGAAGGCCCCCGTGTCCTGGACGCCATCGCCATCCGGCGAGAGCGTCGTCGTGCCCGCGCTGTCGTTGAACGTCACGTTCGACAGCACCGGCAGCGCGGCCAGGGCGGGCGCGGGATCGGGATAGTTCAGATAAACTTGGAACTCGTAGAACGCCGCATTGAGGGGCGCGCCCTGGAAAAAGGGGCAGTCGCGGGTGATGGGATCGGGCTGGCCGAACTGGCACGCGCTCTGGTTTTCGTGCTCGTCGATGCCGAGCGCGTTGGCGAGGACCTGGTACTGAAAGCCCTGCGTATTCTGGAAGTCGATGACGAAGACGCGGGCCCCACGACCATTCGCCGAGGTCACGGGGGAGACGACGAAGTAGTCCGCGTTGGATCCGTAGTCGAACCGATGGGCGTTGATCCGCCAGATGGGCGTATGCAGCCGTCCACCCACCGCGCTCTCACCGTTCGGGCGGAGGACGTCAACGGCGAAGTACCGCGTGGACTCGTCGGACGCGGACAAGGTCTCGGTCTCGGAGACGAAGTTGAGATACCAGCCGCCCACCTCCGTGGCGACGTGGTCCTGCCAGTTCGTCGGACCCGTCAGCGCGGTGCAGTGACCGGCCCCATCCGTCGTCACCGAGAGGGGGACGGCGCAGACCCCTGCAAGGCCGGGCACGGCGAGGGGGAAGAGGTCCGCCGAATAACATCGCGTCGGGCCGTCGCAGTCGGCGTCGGCGTCGCAGAAAATGAGGATCGGAGGCGCGAGCAGGATCTCCGCGCCGATTCGCCGGGGCTCGACGATCGGGTTCGGGCCCGGGGCGTTGAGGTCGAGCACCAGGCCACCGACGGGCAGATCCTTCTGTCCGTCATCGCTCGAGCAGACCCTGATGGTCTCGCCGATCTCGTTGACGTCCACGAGCAAGATGCTGAAGCCGGCGAGGCCCTGGGTCGGCCCAAGTTGCACCGTCCCCTCGGGCATCGCGTCCGCCGTGATCGGCGCGATGGGCGCGAGCAGGCCAAGCGCCAGGGCGAGGCGAACAGCGCGCCTCCGATTTCGATTCAACACAGCGGACTCCTTGGTACACGGGATCAATGGCCAGAACGCGGGCGAATTGTGCGCGTTGCCGCCGTCGCTATCAATTGGAAGTCGGCAGCGGCGGGAGCAGCTCAACGCGAATCCGACCCATGGCCCGAAGCAGGACCCCTTGGGCATCCAACTCGCCGCTCGAGAGCATGAGGTGCCCTACGTCGGCCGGGACTTGGTTCCAAAGCGGGTCCACCGACAACCATCCCCCTTCGACCCCCACCTCATTCCATGCGTGATAGGCGAGCCGCCCGTCGCGATAGACGAGGCCGAAGACCAGCCGGACACTCACTCCGGACGCGCGGGCCAAGGCGGCGAAGAGGACCGCGAACTCATTGCAGTCCCCCCGCCGCGTCTCCAAAACCTCGAGGGCGGTCGGCACCCCGGCGCTCCGCTCGACTGTAAGCTCGCGCTGCAGGAAGGCGACGATCCTTCGGGCCACCTCGACGCTATCGAGCGCCCCCTCGCTCAGCTCGGTCGCCAGTGCCCGGATCTTCGGGTGTCGGACCTGAAGATGCACATCTCGCGCGCCGGCCTCCGACCGCGTTTCGCGTGCCTGTCGAGGCAGGCCCGGCCCGACCGGCTCACGCCTGATCGTCACCGTCTCGCCGTCCACGCTCTGACGCGGTTCCCGCTGCGGGAACATTGAGGCATCGAGGCCTTTGACCCGCAGTCGAAGCTCCGGTCGTTCGCCCAGACGCGGCGGCAGCCCCGGCAGCTCGAGCTCGACCGAGGACAGGAGCCCGCGGGCCCCGATCCGCTCGCCGGCCATGCCCCACCGCGCCTCCTCCTCGGTCTCACGACGGGCGACCAGCCCTAGGGGCAGCTCCTGACGCAAGAGCTCGCCGCTCGAGGTCACCCAGGCGTCGAGGACCGAGCCGGCGATGGTCTGGCGGATGTGCGTGACGGGCACCTCCTGTCCCATGACCACGAGCGAGTCGGGCCCGATCGTCTCAATGACCAACAGCTGCTCGGACATCGTGAAGGGGTCAAAGGTCGACAATGAGAGGCGTTCACCCTTCGGCGGGAGTCGCTGGCTGAGGAGCGGACCGAGGCTCTCCTTGAGGACAGGCGGCTCCGGCAACTCGAGTCTCCGCTCGACACGCTCGCCCCCGAGGTTCAGCCGAAGGTCGACCGTTCGGTCCGTGACCTTGCCTTCACCTCGGAACTTCTGGGCGCCCGTCTCCAGCGCGAAGGTGAAGCTCTCGACGGCGAGCAGGTCCGAGAGGTCGACGTGAACCTCGAGATCGATGGACAGACCCGTGCCCGCGACGTCGAGCTTCAGCGAGGTGCGGTACTCGTACTCCCATCCTCCGGCCTCCCGACGCTCCTTGTGGATATGCGTCAGTCCAACCTTCTGCTCACCGAAGTACAGCCCGAGCCATTCGTCGCCGGCCTGAAGCTCCGTGGCCGTGCCCAACTCCACCGGGGTGGCCAGGCGGGCGGCCTCCGTGCCCTCATTGAGCGCGTACAAAGAGCCCCCGAAGACGAGAAGCGAGGCCAGACCGACGATGTCCCAAGCGGAGCGCACGGCGGGAGCATAGCAGTTAGACAGCTGGCACGGAAGATGCTAGGTTGTGGGCCGCAACCCACGCTGGAGTCAAGACATGAAGAGATCCCTCGCCGTCCTGCCCTTCGCCGCGCTGACCTTTGCCTGCACCGCAAAGGAGGGCGACGCCGAGCCGCAAGCAGCGCTGCCGATCGCCCACGCGCAGGCCTCTTTGATCGCCGTGCGGAACGTCGAGCACTCGATTGGCTTGCTCGGTGAGCGCGCCACGACCCTCGCGGATCACGAGCGGTTCGCCGAACTCGTCAAGTTGGTTGACCTTGGTGACCCCACGGGCGGAGACGCCTCGGGGGTCGAGGAGGTGATCGATGGCGAGGGCGTGGACATGATCGAAGAGGAGCCTGCAGATCCGCACCAGATGGCGCGTGACATCGCGGAGGAGCTTCGGGCGAAGGTCTTTGCCGACGAGAACGTCGAGAGCGAGGACGACCTCTCGGTGACCTATCGCCTCAACGGCCCGAAGCTCTGCGAAGGTCCAGGCGAGGACGACCCCGAGTTGCTGGCCGACCCCGAGGCGCTGGCCGACTGCCTCGACTGGCATGAGCGATTCCCCATTCGTTTCCGGGTCACTCAGCCCGCCGAAGGGGACCTCGACGTCGCGGTCCTCTTCGGCAAGTTGCGCCTCCAGGCGTTGACCGTCGAGCTCCACGCGCTCTCGCTCGGCGCCGAGCTCGACGTCGCCGTGGCGAGCGTGGTCATGGCCGAGCTCGCCCGGGCCAACGACCCCGAGGCCCCCGATCAGGAGTGGACCGGCACGGGGCGACTGTCGATTCGAACGTCGGCCAACGCTGCGGGCGACATCAGCGTGATCGCCCGCATCGCCCAGGCCCTGTCGTTAGCCGTGAAAGGCGACGAGGGGCCGTTCACAGTCGAGGCCGCCCCGACCGCGATCGAGCTCACGCTGCCCGCCGCAGCCAACGCCTTGTCGGTCCTGGCGTTTGACATCGGGCGCATCAAGGCCGCTGGCACCGGGTCGTTCGGGGGCGAGTCCTGCTCGGGTGATGGGGAGGCCTTCGAGTGCACGGAGCTGGTTGAGGAGCCTCAGGACGTCGAGTTGACGCTCGGCGGCATGACGGGCGCGCTCCAGCTCAACCCCGAGGCCGCGACCGTAAAGGTGCTGAATCTGGTCTTCGCCGGTGAAGGCTCGCAGCTCAAGGTCGATCAGGTGCTCGCCGCCAGCATCAAGGTCGT
>SHZC01000113.1 GCA_009692505.1 Myxococcales bacterium | reverse complement strand
CCCACGCCAGTGAGCGCGGCGCCCACGCCCGTCAGCGCGGCGCCCACGCAGGAGGACGCGGCCCCGCCGCCGGTGAGCACAGAGCCGCCGCCGGTCAGCGCAGAGCTTATGCCCGCCGAAGCCCCGGCCGCGCCGTCCTTGGCGACCGCCAGCGCCGTGCCGAAGCCCGCCCCGACGCTGCCGTTGCCCGTCATGGCCGCCCAGCTCAAGATCGCCGACGACTCCGAGAAGGCCCGCAAGCACATCGTGGATCCGGCGCGGTACCTGACGCGATTCGTGGAGTATCAGGTTACGCATGAGGTCGGCTACGAGGCCGTCACCACGGGTTGCGATCAGCGGATCACCCTCGAGCTGTACCCGCTCGAGGGCGGCTATACGGCGTTCGGGCGGTACACGGGCACGTCCCGCGAAGAGAAGGTCGACTACGTCCAGCTCGACGAGTTTGTCGTCCTCTCCCGGCGCATGACGCGCGCCCTTCTGCACGACCTCCCGATGGCGGAGACGATTGACCGGGAGTCGGTCTTGCGCGCCGACAGCGTGCGGCAGCTCCGGACGGTCGAGGGCAAGATGTTGCTCACGCTGGCCCTCGGCACCTCGCCCCGGATCGCGAAGCTCCCGACGGCGACGACGGCCAGTCAGGCACCGGCCGACGAGTTTCGGTATCTCGCGCCGGTGGCGATTCAGATGGGCTCGCGCGGCAAGTACCAGGCGTGGGGCGTGGACGTCTTCGGTCGACTCACCCTCGGCACGGGCTCCAGAGCCCTCTTGAAGAACGACCTCGGCGGACACGCGGACTTCGCGAGCTCTTATGGCGCCGGGATCCACTTCCTCCGGTACCTGGACGCGACCGGGGTGACCTCCTGGTACACCGGCGGCGGGGCGAGCTTCGAGCTGGCCCGGTATACCATCCTCCTGGAGAGGGGCAGCCGTGACACCGACGACCGCGAGGGCCTCTGGACCGGCGGGCTCAACGTCGACCTCGTCCTGGGCTACGAGTTCATGCGGGCCAGCGCGCTGCACTTCTTCATCGAAGGCGAGGTCAACCTGCCCACCTATCGCGTCGACACCGACAACCAGGCCGGCGGCATCAGCGCGTATGTGCCCGGCGCCACGATCCTGGTCGGGCTGGTGTTCTAATGAACGGCGTTCGCGCGATAGCAACCAGCCGCTCTCTCGCGATCGCCCTCCTCGCCGCACCCACCGCGAGCCACGCCGCCGACGAGAGCCTCTCCACCTGCGTCGAGGTCCTCACTTCCCGCGCCGACGCCGCCCAGCTCGAGCGACTGGTCCGCGACGAGGTCGACCGTCACCCGACGCACCGCACCTCCACCGATCAAGCGGCCTGTAAGTCGTTCCTCCGCATCGAGTTCATCGACGTCAAAGAGGGGCGCTTCATTACTGCCCGCCTCAACGAGCAGGTGCCCCACCGGGAGCGCGTCTCCGGCGACGACTTGCCCGCCGCATTGTCAAAATGCTTGACCATCGCCTTGCACAACGACCCGGTCTTGCTCAGCGGACCCGGCGCCACCGATATGTTCTCCGTTCGCGGGGCCGCGCTGAAGCAGCGAGGCGAGAACCTGATGAGCGGGGAGATGACCCAGACGGCGGTCTACGTTCATGGCGAGGTCGACTTCCTGCCCGGCATCGGTCTCGGGTTGCGCCGCGAGGTCAACGACTGGCACGTCGCGGTCCGACTGCACGTGGCGATTGATCCTAACCAGCGAGGGCGCGAGGCGACCCACGCCCGGCAGCTCTACAGTGGGGGCCTGGAGTTCAGTCACTTCTTCGATGGGCGTGCCACGTCTTCAATGTTCGTCTCGGGGCTCGTGGGCCTCGAACACCAGCGCTTCCGCGGTCCCGCGCCCCTGCTCGGTGAAGGCGTATTTGCGACGGCGCATAAGACGGGTACGGCGATCGGCGGGCGCTTCGGGTTCGAGGTCGCCCGGATCTCGGACGCGCGGCTCAGCTTCTTCTCGCAGATATCCTTGCCGCTGTTTATCTCGACCCGCGACGAAGGCGGCGTGGTCGACCAGTGGACCCCGACGCTGAGTCTGGGATCGGGCGTCGCATTCTGAGGTGACGCCCCGGATTTTTGAGTAGGGTCCGACGCCATGATGCCCCAAAGCCACTTCGGTTCGTTCGCTGGGCCCAACCGGCTCTGGATGTACGGCCCGGTCTCCGAGCTCTCAGACGGCGAGCTCGCGTTATCGTCAAGCAGCTTGACGTACACCTGGACCTACCGCGGGGCACCCCACACGGGACGCATGGACTTCGTCGGACAGCCGGCCGCCCTGCGATGCGTGTGGCACGACACCTTTCACGCGGCGACCGCCATGACCTTCCACGGTCGCCTCGAGGGCGCGCGGCTGGTCGCCTACGGCACGTACCCCGCCGGTGAGGGGCCCGATTGGGGCTGGCGCATCGAGCTGGACTGCACGGATCCCGACCACCTCGGCCTGCGGATGTTCAACATCATGCCCGACACTGAGCCGGTCATTTCGGTGGATCTGAGGGGCGCGCGGACCGTGGTCGCGGCCGATTCCACGGCTGAGCCCACGCCCCCGACCTGACCTCAGCCTCCGGACGCGACGAGCCGCGAGAGGCGGTCGAGGCCGGCCATGACCGCCGCCTCCTCCGGCCCGAAGCTGAAGCGCACATGGGTCCCGAAGCGACGCTTGTGTTGGGCCCGCCGACGTCCGGGGTTGACGTCGAAGAACTCGCCCGGGACGCAGATGACCCGCTCATCGAGCAGGCGTCGAAACAGGCCCATGCCGGTGTTCAGGGGCGGGGGCAGGTCCCTCACATCACCCCAGACGTAGAACGTGCCCTCGGGCTCGCGATCCACGTGGACCCCCATCGAGGTCAGCGCTCGGAGCGCGACGTCGCGTTTCCGACGAAACACGTGCCTCAAGGCGCTCGTCTCGGCGAGGACGTTCTCGTCTTCGAGCAAGGGGATCGCCGCGCGCTGCAGGGGCCTTGAGCCGCCGCCGTCGAGGAAGCTGCCGGCGCTGCTCATCGCGTTGATCACCGAGCTTGGCCCGAGCGTCCAGGCCACGCGAAAGCCGGGGTAACGCCAGTTCTTGGTCAAGCCGTCGAAGATGATGACGGGATCGGACTCGACGTCCTCGACGAACCGGGCCGCGCTGCTTACCGGGGGCCCGTCGAAGGCGGCGTCGTTCCAGATGTAGTGGCTGTAGAACTCGTCGATGAGCAGCGCGCAGTCGAGGCGCCGAGCGACGCCGCACCAGCCAGCGAGCTCGTCGCCAAACAGGGTCTTGCCCGTGGGATTGCAGGGGTTCGAGAACAAGAGGGCGGACAGCCCGCGACCGGCGATCTCCCGCTCCAGCTCCCGCAGCGAGAAGCCGTAGCCGCGGTCAGGGTCGAGCAGGATCGGGATCGGCGAGAACAAGCGGAAGACCGAGAGCAGCTCCTCGTACGCCGTGTAGTCGGGCAAGAAGTGGCCGAGGTTGATCTCCCCGAGCGACGCCGCCGCGCGGGCCAACGCCACGCGACCGCCCGAGGAGATGCAGACGTTCTCGGCGCTGTACTGCGACGGCATTCCCCGCCGATAGAGCCGATTGTAATGCCCCGCGACCGCCTCGCGCAGCTCCCAGATACCCGGGACCGGCGCGTACTCGACGTCCTGGCTGAAGACCGGAACGGACTCGATCCTTGGGGGCGCGCCCGGCAGCGGACCGGCCTCGGGCTGGCCTTGGCCGAGGTTCGCCCACGCGGCGTCGCTCGGCCTATATCCGTGGCGCGCCGCCTCGGTCATCACGTAGATGACGCCGGTGCGCGGCACGGAGCGGAACGCGCTCATCGGCCTCTCGGTGGAGCTCATGCGGGCCACTGTCGCAGTGGCCCGTCTCGCAGCGGATCCACACCGAAGTCCGTCAGCAGCCGCGTGAGCGACATGAGCGGCAGCCCCACGATGGCCGAGTCATCGCCGCCGACGATGTTTTCGAACAGCGCGACGCCGGTGCCCTCGAAGGTGTAGCCGCCGCAGGTGTAAAGGGGCCTGTCGCGGTCGACATAAGCGGCGATCTGATCGGCGTCGAGGGCGCGCATCGTCAGTCGGGTCGTGACGAGCGCCTCTCGCGACTCAGACGTCGAGGTTCGGTAGAGGAAGAGCCCGTCGTGCAGCGCGTGGGTTCGGCCCTGAAGACGTTCGAGCTGGACCTGCGCCTCGGCCTCGGTGCGGCACTTGTGCAGGATCTCCCCGTCGAGTTCGCAGACCTGGTCGCAGCCGATCACGAGCACGTCTTGTCCAGCGAGAGCCCCGGCGACCGCCAGGGCCTTGCCCCGGGCATAGCTCAGCGCGATCTCGGAGGGGGAGAGGTGCTCCGCGCCCACCTCGTCAAAGGCCGGCGCGTGGGCCTCAAACTTCAGGCCCAGGCGGGAGAGGAGTGCTTTGCGATGAGCTGAGGTCGAGGCGAGCACGAGACGGGATCCTTGCATGACATGGACCTATCGCAGACTCAGGGGCAGGGGAAGAGCTGAGTGAGCGGGCCGGTGAGTCCTTCGGCCAGGACGCCCGTGCCATCGCCCCCGAGCACGGCCGCGACCGCGATGGCCACGTCTGCGTCTTGAAGCGCGATCGCGCGCAAGAAACCCTGGCCCAAGACCTGAAGAAACGCCCAGTCGGCCTCCTTCGCTGCGCCGTTCGCCGCGGCCCAGCGTTCCACTCTCGAGGTGAGGATCCGCGAGACGCCGAAGTCCAGGGCCACGTCGAGCTGAGCGAGCGCGAGGTCGCGGCGTGGCAGATCGACCGCGACGTCCGGGGCGTCAAGCTCGCGCCAGCAGTGGACGGCGAGCACGGCGTCGAAGGTCCGAGAGTGGCCCTCCGTGGAGGCGGCGTTGATGGACCGCGCGAGGCCCTCAGGCGCGCCTCTCTCGCCGTCTCCCGTGTAGTACGCGAAGGCCGAGTCGCAGTCCCGCTTCGTCGTCGTGCAGGTGACCGCCTCCTTGTAGACGCTGACGTACAAGAACCACAGGAGCGCGGCCTCGATGCGTGCGGCGTTGACCGTCGGCAAGACCCCCGCCTGACCTGCGTCGAAGGCCGCCGTCAGGATCGGCAGGATTCGGCCCGGCCCCACGCAGTACTCGGGGTAGAGCTCTGGCACGCCCGCGTCGCGGCAGTTGGTCCCCTCGGGCACGGTGGCGGTGAGGTGGCGGTCATCGCGGCGGCTGACGCGGCTGTCGAGGCCTTCCATCTGGGCGTAGATCACGCGGGCTTGCCCGAAGGCCTCCGGGCGAGGTGCAGCCGGGGCCTCCCAGAGCAGCTCAGCGATGCTCGTCCACGCGTCGATCCGGGCGATCGTGGAGATGTTCTCCGGCTCGAAGGCGTGCAGCGTCCCGTCCTGCGCGGGGCAGAGGCCCCAGGCTTCGGAGGGGAAGTCGGTGGCCGCGGCTACACACATCGGCGGCACGGGGAGGTCGGGCAGCGGGCCCATGTCGGCGCCACCCGGCGGTGGCTGGTCTCCGGCGCCGTCCAAAACCCCGCCGCTGTCGACCGGTTGACCTCCTGCGCCGTCTAGAACCACCCCGCGGTCGCCCGGTCCACCGCCAGCACCGTCCAACACCACGCCGATGTCGCCCGATTGACCTCCGGTGCCCTGGGCGGGCGCCTTCGGGTCGTCGGCCTCACACGCGAGGATCGACAGCAAGCTCAGGCCCGCCAGACTCGGCATCAAGATTCGGGACTGTTTACGAACCGTCATCGCATGACCTCCATATTGAGCATGAGCCCGCGCGCCGAGCCGTTCACTCCGGAGCCGTGCACGCGATAGCTGGAATCGAAGACATTCTCCATGACCAGGCCGAGCGCGAAATCGGCGGGAATACGGAGACCCGCCCGGAGCTTGACTTGGTGGTAGCCGGGCGTCCCGCCGAAGGGGATACGCACGTCCGTCCGGTCGGAGGGGGACAGCCGCGCCTGCTCGTCCGCATACGCATACCGCGCGCCGGCGTACACCCCGCTCTCGGCGTGCTCGAAGCCAAGATCGAGGTGGCCGTTGAGGGGCGGGATCCGAGAGAGCGGCACGCGCTTCGCTTCGCCGGGCCCCTCGACTGGATTTTGACCCTCGCCGACCGTCCGCGAGAGGAAGGCGCGAACGGTCAGATCGTAAGGCAGCTTGACCATAACCTCGGCGTCGACCCCCTCTATCGTGGAGACGCCGTCGAGGTTGACGAGCTGGAGCGGCGCGCGGTTGGCGCGGCACTCGAAGTCGGACGTCGGGCAGTCGGCGCGCGCCCGCTCCATGGTGTCCGTGAGGCGCATCTGATAGGCCCAGATCGCGGCCGTGGTCCGCCGCGTGCGGAGGTGCAGGCCGGCCTCGATCGTCAGGGCCGTCTCCGCGCGCAGGTCAGGGTTCTCGAGCTGGTATCCACGCCCGGTCGCCTGCCTCGAGGTCAGGTCATCGAGGTTTGGGGGGCGAAAGCCCTGCTCGACGTTGACTGAGGCCGCGAGGGGGGAGACGAAGCGCCACTCCAGGCCGGCGTTCCCGACGAGCGAGGTGAAGCTCTGATGCACGGCCGTCGTCCCCGACTCGGTCTCGGCGGGGCTGTCGGCGCGCGCGTGGTGCAGGCGCGTACCCGTGCGAAGCGTGAGGTCACGCCCGAGGTCCAGCGTCGGCGCGACGAAGACGCCGCCGTGCTTCGACGAGCTGCCGTCGACATAGATGCCGCGTGAACCGAAGAAGAGGCTGTCATTGGAGGTGAACTGCGTCCACGCCGCCGACGACACGGCCTCGTAGGTAAGAGAGGCGCCGTAGCGGACCTCGAGGGCGAGCGGCCCCATTGTGTGGCGCGAGGAGAGGGCGAAGAGTGAGGCCTCCCACATATCCACGTCGTCGCGGCCGCCAAGCCGCACCGAGGAGCGGGGGCGGTCGAGCGAATATCGGTCGTGGAATCGCTGGTACCCGGCGGCGAGCTGCAGGCGGTTCAGCGCGGCGAGCTTGGGCCCGGCCTCGAGCTTGGCGTAGGCCTGCGTTCGGAACTGCTCGGTGTACGTGAAGCACTCCTCGGACGGGGCCTCTGGGGGCGGGCAGAGATCGGTGCGCGGGGCGTCGAACTCCCGATAGACATAAGCCGCCGCGGTGAGACGGGTGTCGGCGTCCAGACGATGCACGGCGCGAAGGTCTGCGGTGAGCTCGTCGAAGCCTGTGCCGTGTTGCAGGCGGCGGGGTCCAAGGTCGGGCGGGGCTTGGCCTTCGACGCCGACGCAGCGGACCTCGCCGTCGACCTCGAAGCACGGGGACTGAGGCTCCCGGCCGCCGTCACCGTGGACGGGGCCGCTCGCCTCGAGCAGGCCGACCTCGCGGTAGCCGACGCCGAGCAGCACCGCTGTCGAGTCGTTCAACTGGAGGTCCGACTCGACGCGGCCGCCCGTGTCCTGGTCCGCGGTGGCGTGGCGGAAGCGCAGGCGAGGGTGCCAGATGACCTCGTCGCGGTGGGGATCGAGCTTCGGATCACGCGGCCGGATCAAGATCGCCCCGCCCAAGGCATCGGCGCCCAGCTCCGTGCTCGCGCTGCCCCGAACGACCTCGACGCGATCGATCGACTGCGAGTCGACGGTGAAGAGATACTGGTTGGGCCCCTGTCGAAACAGCGTGTGGTTCAGCCTCAGCCCGTCGACGAGGATCAGGACGCGCTGGCCGGTCACCCCTCGGATGAACGGCGAGGCTTGACCGTGGGAGGTCTGCTGGATCCAGAGGCCGGGGATCACCTGAAGGGCGTCCGGCAGCGACCGGGGCAGCTCGCGGTCGACGTCTTTGTGGGTGATGGCACCCGTGGCGTGGCCCTCCGGTGAGAGTGTCTTTCGGGGGGCCACGACCTCGATGGTCCCATCGGCGACGTCGTGCTGCACGGGCCCCTCGGCGACGTCGTGCTGCACGGGCCCCTCGGCGACGTCGTGCTGCACGGGCCCCTCGGCGGGGCCCTCGGGGGGCTCGTCCGCGTGCACGTTCATCCCCGCGGCGTAGGCCATGAGAAAGACGCTTGTGGCGAGGGCGCGGCTTGTGTGCACGCGGTCGACGGTACGGCAGGTCGCCGTCCTGAGTGATCGGTAAATCTACGCAGGTCCGGTTCCGAATCGTCGCCAATCCGGGGCAGGGGGGCGAGACTGTCGCCGGCGTCCGACATGTTCTTCTGAGAATGGAGGCGGGATGATGCGTTCACCTCATCAGAGCCGGTGGTCTTGCCAGTGGTCTTGCCAGTGGTCTTGGATGACCACCCTCGCGCTCATCGTCGCTCCAACGGTCGCCGCCTCCAGCCCGGGCTTGGATCCACAGCTTGGGGCCGCGCTCGCAACGCTCGCCTCTTCGGTGGACCTCCGCCCGAGGAGCCTGGCCGAGACGGCGCGGACCTTTGAACTCATCGGTCTCCCGCCGCCCGCACAGGTCTCCTTGCTCGCCTCCCTGCCGCTATCGACCCCTCGGGACGCGGTCTATGCCGGCCTCGCGTTGCCCCCCGCCCTTGGCCTCGCGCTGCTGCGCTCCGGACGGAGCTTGGACGGTGGCTTCGCGCCCATGCCCCTGAACCTCGCGGCGACGGTCGACACCGCCGAGTCGCTGCTGGCGCTCGCCAAGATGGACGCCCCCCCGGAGCTCGTGGAGCCAGCGATCTTCGCGCTGCTTCGACGGCAGCTTCAAGACGGCGGCTTCGCGGCGGCCCAGCTCGGGTCCGACCTGCCGACGACCGCCCTCGCCGTGCGCGCCCTCGCGGCGTTTCCGACGACGCCGCCGACCGAGGGCGCCATCATTCGGGCCGTGACGTGGCTTCGCGGGGCCGATCTCAGCCCTGCGCCCGTCTTGTATCTCGCGCTCCGGGCAGACGCGTTGGCCGCCGCCGATCGCTTCACCGTCGAGTCGCTCGCCGAGCTGCGGGCCGCCGCCGGTGCCGACGGGCACTATGGGGACATCGTGGGGACAGCGGCCGCGGCACGCGCGCTCTTCTTCGCCAGCCCTGATCTCGAGTTGGAGGGGCTGCGGGTCGACGCGGTGGAGGTCCCAGCGGGCACGCCGCTTCGGCTCCAGATTGAACTCCGAAACGCGGGGCTCGATGACGCCGGCGCGTCGGTGCTCGAGCTTCGCGATGGCAGCGGGCGGATCTCCGTCGTGGATGTGCCCGCCTTGTCTGGCCAGGAGCGACACACGATCGACCTTGAGGTGGACACCCAGACACGCATGGGCGGGCTCTCCCTCACCGTGGTCGCCGACGCGACCGAGGTCGTCGCCGAGCGCGATGAGACGAACAACCGTCAATCCGTTCGAGTCCGCGTGCGACCGCCCTCCCCGGCGGACCTGGAGATCCGACCAGACGGTATAGCGACGAGGCCGCTGCATCTGCCTCACGACACCGCTTTCGAGCTGGCGATGACCGTTCGCAATCGGGGCGACGTGGCGAGCGAGGCGACGGTCGTGAGGGCGTATCTCGGGCCCCCGGAGCAAGGCGCGCCCCTGCTGACGAGCGGCGTCCTGCCCGCGCTGCCCCCACACGCCGAGGTCACAGTGGTCGGCGGCGCGGCAGGCTTGGCGGCCGGGGTCTATCGCCTGGTGGTCGTCGTTGATCCCGAACACGAGACGGCGGATGGATTTCGGGGCAATGAGCGGGCGGTCCGCAGCCTTCGTGTGCTCGATGACGCCGATCTTGAGATCAAAGGCCCGCTCACGGTGAGCCCCGGGCGGGTGGTCGGGGTTCACACGCCCATCGAGATCAGCGCGCTCGTTCAAAACTCGGGCGTGGGATCCTCGCCGGCCACCCGGATGGTCGTCTCCGAGGGCGGCGCAGGTGAGCTTTCGTCCATCGAGGTGCCGCCCCTCGCGCCCGGGCAGACGACCATCGTGACGCTGGGCTTTATCCCCGACGAGCCACGGGCCTTGACCCTCGTCGCGCAGGTCGACGTCGACGACGCTGTCATCGAGCGCGACGAGATCAACAACCTCGGCAGCGTCGTCGTGGACGTGCAGCAGTTCGAGTTCGTCTCGAGAAATGCCGCCCTCACCGGCGATCTGGAGATTGGCTTTCGGGCACAGCTCAGCGCACAGGTGGCCTCCCGGAGCACGCTGGCGATGGGCCTCGTCGAGGTCGAGGCGAGGGTCGGCGGGCCCACCGGTAGAGCCATCGGCGCGAGCACCTGCGGGCCCTTCTTGGCGGCGCCCTATGGCGGGGAGGTGCTGCACCAGTGCGGGCTCTCCATCGCCACCGATGGCCTCGCCGCTGGTGCCCAGTCGCTCTTTTTCTGTGTCGACAGCCTCAACCGGATCGGCGAGCTCGACGAGTCCAACAACTGTGCGGCGGCGACGGCGACGTTCGTCAACCATCCTGACTTCTCGCTCTCGCTCACGTTCGAGCCGCCCGATCCGGTGCCCGATCAGGACGTCGTCGTCTCGTATCAAATCGGCGCCCCAGCGGATTGGCAGGCGCGCTCTGTCGCCCTCCGAGCGCGTGAAGGGGACCGGCCCCTCGTCTCGTTGTCGCTGAGACCGGAGACGCCCGGGCAGTTCGTGTGGCGCACCCCCCATGCACGGGGTCCGGTGGACTTTCACGCCAGCGTCGACGGCGGGAGATTATTTCGGGACCCGGACCGCCTGAACAATGAGGTGAGCCGACGCTTCGTCCTCGGCGGGCCACCTCGGGTCCTCCGGGTCAAGGCGACCGGACTGCTTGGCTTGGGCGAGGCGGTCTCTGGGCGAGCCTCGGCGCTTGTCGCGACCGTCGATGCGCCCACCTCGGTCCGCTTCGGCGCTGTCATGATTCAGGCGACCCCCGAGGCCCCGGCGATCTTCGACTTCTTGCCCCCGGCGGCGGGCCGTCAAAACGTGACGCTCTCCACCGCGCCCGGGCCGGACCGGGTCTTCGAGGTCGAGGCGCGTTCGCCAGGTCGGAGGCCGACGCTCGTCTCCGCAGAGGCCATGCCGGAGGGCGTCTCCGTATCCTTCGCCCTCGACCCGCCGGCGCTCGGCTACGAGGTCTTTCGGGACGGCCTGCCCGTCGGCGGCTTCACCCGAGCCTTGGTCCCTTCGACCGATCTGCCCGGCCTCGTGATCAGAGTCCCGATACAAAACGAGCTCATCCTCGCCGACTTCGAGACCGTGGGGGCCGCAGAGATCGTAATCCCCAGCACCGTCGTCCACTGGCGCCTGTCCGCCCTCGTGGACGGTGAGCGCGAGCTCGTCCTTGAGGAGAGCACCTCTGCCCTCAACGGCGTCGCCCGCGTTCATCGGACCTTCGCGCCCATCCGGACGCGCCGCTTCTACTTCGAGGTCGTCGAGCTCTTCGAGTCGATCGCCGCGCCCGACCTGACCCTCTTCGGCCCCGCGCGCCAGGCGATCCTACCCGTCGTTGACGAGGCCGTTGGCGCGGAGCCGTCGAGCTATACCGTCGTCGCGGTCGAGGACGGAGCGCGCGGCGAGTCGTCGGAGCCGCTGCTCGTCGACCGCCCGCTCGAGGGCCCGGCCGTGGCCTTCGAACCGGCGCTCGGTCCGTTCGTCTTTCGGGTCACGCCCTCTCCTGGTCGTCGCGTCTCGGGCTACCTTGTGGAGGTCGACGGCGAGGCTGATATCGACGTCGAGTTGACCCCGCGAGTCGTCCCGCTGAGCTGGGCCAACGTCGGACCCGGCGTTATGCCGATCCCGTTTGTCGAGGCCCTGGGGACGCGCGCGATCTTCAAGCGCGTCGGCGCGGACTTTGACGGCCCAAGGTCGGTCAACCGCGTCGAACTCGAGTCGGTCAGCCCCGGATGGGAGGTGCGTGGCCATCAACTGCGCCCCTTCGCCCCCGGCCTGCACCGATACGTCGAGGGCGTGCGACCGGCCCGCGCCGACGACGGGGCCGCGAGCGGCAGGCTCCGAGTCTTCGGCCCCCCGCTCATCGACCCGGCGGGGGGGCTCTTCACACGTGCCGCGGCGTCGGGAGCGCACGCCGTCGCGGTCTTCCCGATCGACCACCAAGGGAGGAGGGGACTGCCGACTCTTCTCGATGTGGACACCTCCGGCCCCCGCGCCCTGACGAACGTGACCGCCGTCGCTGTCGTGGACCGCGGGCTGACGAAGGTTCAACTCTCGTTCAACGCGACGGACGAGTTGATGCAGGTCGAGATCCAACGCGCTGGCGTCGTGATCACCACTGTGGTGGTGCGTCCGGGCACCTACCTCGACATTCCACCACAGGGGCGGAACACCTATCGCCTGACCGGCCTCGACGCCGCCGGCAATCGCGCGCCCTGGGTCGAGGTCACCGTCGACTTCGGCCTCGCGATCCCAGCGGTAGAGGCGCCGAACGTGGTCGTCGACGGCTTCCAGGTCACGGCGACGTGGGCCGCGCCACCGGGCATCGGGCGTTACAGCGTCTATGTCGACGACCTGCAAGTCGCCATGGCCCAAGAGCCGCGGAGCGTGATCATCGTCGGGCGTCCCGGCGCGCATACGTTGAGGGTTGCGTCTCTCGGGGGCGGGGGCGGGGGCACGGTGGGGCCACCCGGTCCGCCGACGCCGTTTTTTATCGCCGACGATGGTCCGCCACTCGCGGTTGACTTTCTGCCCGAGGCGCTATTTGGCTACCGGAGGGAAGAACTCGATCTCGGCCACGCCGTATCCTTGGCCGAGGACTTCGCTCGCTACGAGCTCTTCCTCAACGACGAGTTCGAGCCGCTCGTCTCCGAACTCCGCGCGGCCCCGACCATTCGCTTCAGGTACCGGGCCGGCGTTTCGTCCTACCGGATGCGTCTCCGGGTCGTCGATCTCTCCGGTCAGGTCAGCCCCTTTCGCGAATTCTTCCACCAGACCCGACCGCATCCAGCCCCAATCACGGTCCTCTCCGCCCTCGCCGCTGACGGGACGTATGCCATCAGCGCCGCGGGGCCGACGTTCTGGGGTGCGTTCGCCTATATCGATGGTTCACAGCGGTGTGAGTACCGCTCGTCGGGCTACACCACGATCGCCGTGTCCTCCGGCACGCTCGACGGGAACCACCACCTGATCGGGAGCGAGAACGAGAACGGGCCGCCCTGGATCCCCGCGCTCGACGACGAGAGGCCGATCATCGAACTCCGCGCGCTCGATGTCAGCCAGACGCTCGTGGACCGCATAGACCTCGCGTTCACCTCCGCGGAGACCCGGGCCGTCGACTATCAAATCGAGGTCAAGCCCTTCGGCCTGCCGTCAAGAGTGGTCCTCGACGTGCAGGGCAATGAGGCGACTCGAGTCGTGCACGACCTCCCGGACACGCCCCGCGCGGGGGGAACGTCCATCACCCTGACGGTGACCCGGACCGGGGGAGAGCGGCTCGCCTTGGGCCAGTTCTATCCGCAGAGCTGCGAGATACCTCTCGCTCGCCAAAAGCCCTCCCACGGCGGGCCGATTCAACACACCACCCGCTCGTTCAATCCGGGGGGCACGCCGGGGCCACACTCCCCGCTCGTCGTCCTCGACGTGCCGCTCGTCGACCTCTCCATCGACCGAGGGGCGTTCAGGCTGAGCGACGACGAGCTCTTCGTAGGCTCGGTCGTCTTCGGCGTGGTCCCGGTCCACAATCGGGGCACAGTGGATGCCTTGGGGGTCGTCGTTCGGCTCAGCCAAGGGCCCAACGGCTGCGCGGCCGGGACCCGACCCCTCTCCGAAGTGACGGTCGACGTCCCCGCCGGAGAGACCTCGCCGGCCATCCTCGGGTTCACCGTCGCCGACGAGTCCGGCACCCTCTGCATCTCGGTGGATCCCGACCGCCGCATCGCCGAGGTCAACGAGAGCAATAACACCGACGAGCGGCCCGTCGCGCCGGACCTGCCCTATCGCACCGAGGTGTACTCCACGCGCGACCTGGCGATCTTCCCCTGCGCCCCGGAGACGCGGTGGGTCGTCCGCTCGCCCTCCCTCGCCCGTCCAGCGACGGGGACCTTGCTCCTGGGACAACTGGCGACCATCACGGGTCTGAGCGGGGTCGCCACGGTCAGCGCGGATCGCCCAGTCGTCATCCACTCCGGCGAACTTCAAGACGCGACCTCGCTCATCCTGCGCGGCTGTGACGGGGAGATCCGGGGCCGGGATTTCCTGTCTGATATGCCCTCGAACGGGGGGCGGATTGACCCGCTCGTTCAAGCCGCGATCCCCTCGCTCATCGCCTGGGCGCCGGGTGCCGAGACGCGCCTGCTCGTCAGTGAATACGCCCACGTCGGGGCGCAAGGGGTCTACGCGCCGTCCGGGCTCGAGCTCATCTCGGACCGACTCGACGCCGATGAGATCCGCGGCTTCCACCCGCACGTCCGACCCGACGGCGCGCCCGTCAGCACGCTCCGCGTCGAGGCGCTGGACGCCGATCTCATCGGCTGGGTTTACGATGACTTGGGGTTCCCGTTCGCCGGCCCGGACGGCAAGCTCACCGGTCAGTCCCTCACCGGCTTCGTGGGACGACAGAGCCAGAAGTACGGGGCGCGAATCGAGGAGGTCGTCATGCTCAGCTACGACGACGACAACCGCATCGAGCTGACGCGCCTCGACACGGGCGCGGTCGTCTGGCGTGGGCTGCTCTCGCGGAACGGCCTGCACTCCGCGACGTTCCCCCACGCCCCCGAGTGGAACTTCATCCCGCTGCGCGTCACGGCGACGGGGCGGGTCGCGGCGATCAATATGAGCCTCATGGCCGACGTGGCGTATGGGTACGCGCACGCCTTCTATGTGCCCGGCGCCTCGGGGCGGCTCATCGATCGGGAGTTCCTCGTGCCGCTGACCCGAAACGGTCGGAGCGAGGACTTCGCGGCGGTCTTCGCGTTCTACGACAGCACGCTCGTGCGGGTCTTCTCGCCAGACACGGACGCCGAGCTCTTGCGCGCCACGCTCCAGCGCGGGCAGGTCATCGACCTCCTCGCGGATGCCACAGCGCAAGATGACCCGGCGCGTCGTCGGCTCGTTGTCGAGTCGGACCGGCCGGTCTCGATCTATACGGGCGTCGGCGGTGCGGGCGCTGAGATCGCCCCGGTCTTGTTCAGCCCGGAGAATCGACCGGATCTCCGAGTGACTCTGGTCGTATCTGACCCGGCGAGGCCGCTGCCCGGGGAGGTTGTCCGCGTGACGGCCGCGCTCGTCAACGAGGGGGCCGCGAGGGCGCGGAGTGTGCGCGTGCTCGCCTACGATGGTGAGCCGGCTGAGGGTCGACTGCTCGAGGAGTTCATCTTCCCCCGAGTCGACGCCGGTCCAAGCCTGCCTATCACCCTGGAACTCGGCGTCTCCGAGGGGCAACGAATGGTCGTCTTCGTCACCGATCCCGACGACCTCGTATTGGAGACGCGAGAGGACAACAACCTCACCCGTTTCACCCTCGAAAACCCCCCGGATCTCGAGCCGCTCGCCGTCCTTGCTGACGCGACCGTCGGGCAGCCCTTCGAGCTTCGCTTGCCGATCCAAAACCACGGAGGTCAAGCCGTCGAGGTGGCGACCGTCACCGTCTACGTCGAAGACGCGCTGCTCGGCGCCACGCAGGTTGAGGTCGCGGGCGCAGGCTTGACCCTCGCGTCGATGCCCTGGCGCCCCGAGCAGGCGGGAGCCACGACCCTTCGAGTCGAGGTCGAAACCGACGCGGTCGAGGCCCGAGAGGACAACAATGTCTGGGTCGGTGTCGTCGACGTTCGGGCGCCGGACGTTGACCTCCGAGCGGAGGTCCGGCTCCTGGGTTCGGGCTTCGGCCCCTGCGACGAGGTCGTCGTCGAGGTCGCGCTCCTGGCGCCTCTGGCGTCCCCGGAGCGCGTCGTTGTGGCGCTTGAAAAGGACGGGGAAGAGGTCGCCCGAGGCCTGACCAACGGCGATGGGCGAACGACGCTCGTCTGGGCCGGGGATAAGGCCCTCGGCGGTCATCTGCTTCGCGTCGTGCTCGATCCGGACGACGACGTCGAGGAGTCCGATGAGCTGAACAACGTCTCCGAGGTGCCGGTGGATATCGTCGCCTACGCGTTGTCGCTCCTCGTTGCGGCACCTCTGGAGCCGGTCGTGGCAGGTCGTCAAGTGAGCTTGACGATTACTCCAAGCGAGCCCCTGCCCGAGGGCACCGTCCTCGTCGCATCGGGACTCCGCTCGGTCGTCGCATCGCTTGACGGTCCGTCTCGCCTCGAAGGCATCGCCCCCGCCGAGGCCGGTGACGTCACGGTCGTCGTCAAGGCGGTGATGGGCGATGAGGTCATCGCGAGCGGCGGCGGGCGGTATCGGGTCGTGCCGGCTGACGTGGAGCTGACCCTCGTCGCGCACCCGCGCACGGCCCTGCCGCAGGAGCCCGTGACGCTCTCCGCTTGGGCGAGCACGGAGGGGACGCTGCGAGTCCTCGTGGACGGTGAGCCACTCGGGCTCTTCGAGATCGCGGAAGGGGGGGGGACCGCTCGCGCCGTGACCCTCGGGCAGGCGCTTGGGCCTCATGTCTCACAAGCCATCTTCTCACCGGCGGCGGGCGGGCCCGACGTGATCTCGTCCGCCGACTTCGAGCGGAGCGCCCTTCTGCCGGGGGTCTCGGTGACGGTCGCGTTGCCGGAGGTCAGGACCCGTCGCGGAGAGCCCTTCACCGCGCAGGTCACCGTGTCCGATCCCCGGCCGTCCGCGCCGGTGGAGTTCAGCCGGATCGCGGTGGCGATCACCGATGACGCGCTCTCCGTCGTCCTCGACGAGGAGGTGGTCGTCGAGCGTCGACGGCTGGAAGACGACGCGCTCACGATCGACGTGGCGTTCCCCGGACAGAGGCACCCGGTCGGGACCTACCGGCTCGTCGCCCGGGTCGAGCGCGAGGGTGTGGCGCGGCCCTTGGGCGTGACGTTGGCGATCCTGAACCTGGAGCAGGCGCTCGAGCCTCTGCCGGATCTTGGAGTCCCGCCGGATCTTGGCCCCGATGCGGACGATGACCCCCAAGCGCTCGTCGACGCGACCGAGCGGGCAGACTTGACCTCGCCGGCGGATGGCTTCGATCCGCAGACGCCGCCGGACGCGACCGCGTCGGAGGACGGTTCGAGCCTGCCCGACGAGCCAACCGACCGGCCGACCTTCGACCTCGACCCGCCGGACGCCCTTGAGGTCTCGAGCCCGACTGACCTTTGGATCGATCGGGACCGAGCCGACGCCCGGGGGGCGGGCGACGGCATGGTCTACGACGGCGGCGGCGACTTCGCCGAAGGCACGACCGACACTGGCCCGGTCGCAGGGGTGTCGTCTCCGACCTCGGACTGCGGGTGCCGCGCCACCAGCGGACGACACACCGGCTTCCTCTTCGGCCTG
>SHZC01000112.1 GCA_009692505.1 Myxococcales bacterium | reverse complement strand
GCGGCCCCCTTGGTCACGGACGCCGAGGTCGGCCTTCAGTTAGGCGTCATCGTCACGACCCTGCTCGGCACGCTTCGGCTCCTGTCCACGACGGGTCGCCACCATGAGCGGTTCGCCCACTTCTGGCAGACCTTGTCCCGCCTCCGGGATCTGCTCAGCCAGAGACTACGGCACCTCGAAGTGCACGGTCATGCGGCGCTCCTGGACCGCGGTGACCCTACCTTCGTCGAAGATCCGATCCACCTGACCCCCTCGCACGCGGCGCACGATGACCTCGCCCGTGCATCGCTCACCCGAACGGCCCTCCCACGAGTAGAGAGAGGCGGCGGAGAGGGTCAGGCGGCCGGTGTCGGGCTGCTCCGCCCCGAGCTCGGAGTTGACACAGACGCCCTGCACACTGACGCTGATCTGGTCGTTGGAGCTGTTCGTCCAGCGCACCGGCAGGTCATCGACGCCGACGATGAAAGGCTTGCCGCGGCCATCCGAGCCCCCCTCGAACCCCAGAACCTCGAAGTTGGCCGGCAGGGTCGCGGCCGAATCCGTGGCGTTCTCGTGGCGCTCCCGCAGCAGCGAGACGGAGAGCTCCGTGCCCGGCACTCCACCCTGAAGGAAGCCGACATACAGGAGGTAAGGCGAGAGCCCGGTGGTCCCCATCAGCGAGGTCTGGTCGTCGGTGCTGCGGGCGACGAGCCGGTCCCCGCCGGTCAGCTCCAGGAACGTATTCGAGGCGAGCCCGCCGGCCCGGAGCGAAGCTCGAACCTCGACGGTGCCGTCGCCAGCCGAGAGGAACTCGACGACCGGGACGATCCCGGCCGTCTCCAGATCCGACGAGCGCATGGTCTCGCACGCCAGGGTCGTTAGTGAGAACGAGGCCAGGATCAGGCTGTGAATTCGGGACTTCGAGAAGTTCATCTTCAGGCTCCTTGTTGTGGGTTGACGAGACAAACCCACCCGCAATTCACGGACCACCGCGCAAAACGGCCCTGAGCCTCGATCTGCCGTGCTCACCGTGAACTCGCGTTGACGATCTCCGCTCGGCTCACCGTGAACGGGCTTTCACAGACGTGAAGCGGTGACACCGAGAGGAGCCCGCCTTCTCACTTCGTAACGTCGACGACGGTGGCAGGCCGAGGAGAGCGGCGGAACGGGTGCGGCAAGACCGTGGAACCAGCGGCTCAAGACCGGGAGCCGATCGTCATGCGCCATCGACTCGTCGTCATCGGCTCGAGCTTTGCGGGGCTCACCTGCGCGCTGGAGCTGAAGCACCGCGTCGGGGACGCCCACGACATCCTCGTCGTCTCCCAGACCGAGACCTTCGTCCAAACGGATCGTCCATCAACTCTTCGAGCGCGCCGGGATTCGGGGCATCGACGCCGACTCGGTGCGGCTCCAAGACGGCCGGACGCTGCCGTCAAGATTCACGATGGTCGCGCCCGCGTTCCGAGGCGTGCCGGCCGTTCGAGCCTGCCCGACGATCACGACTTCAGATGGGTTCGTGCGGATGGACGCGACCTACCGGACCGAAGCGCACCCGGAGGTCTGCGGTGCGTGCAGATTGATCCGCCCGCCCGCGCATCGCCTGTGGTGTGCCCAAGACCGGCTACCTCAGCGAGGAGATGGCCCGCGTCGTCGCGTACAACATCGACGCCAAGGGCGTGCTCGACGCCGGCCCCACCGGGCCCATCATGACGAGCGATCACTTCCTGGAGCCGCGGGACCACGCCTGGCTCATCCCCGGCCGGGAGGCCCACTGGGCCAAGTTGGCCTAAGAGAAGTGGTTCCTCGCGACTCGAAGGCGTGGCCACGTTTGAGGGATTGAGGTCCGATCGCCGGGACAATCTCCGGCTCGACCGCGCAAAAGATACCGTTTCGCCGTTGTGGGTCTAGACTACCGCCCGAATGGCGCGCGTCGGCTCCCTACCGGAGGCTTTGGTCCGTGCGGTCGCAGATGGCCGCGCGGTGCTCTTTCTGGGGGCAGGGTTCTCCCATGGCGTCACCGAGTTGGACTGGCCCGCGCTCATCGAGAGGCTGCGCCCACAGGTGACGGACACGAGCGGCTGGGACACGCTCGACGCGCTCGACCGCGCGCAGCTCTTCGTCGTGGCGAACGGTCGCGACTGCCTGGAGGCTGAGCTGGCCGGCCTGCTCCCGACGGCAGAGGTCTTAGGGGACAAGGTCACGGACTTTCACCGTGAGGTCCTCAAGATGCCCTTCCCGATCATCGTCACGACCAACTACGACGGGCTGGTCGAGGCGACGCTCAATGATCTCGGCGAGACCTATCGGCTGATCGTCGATGAAGACGAGGTGGTCGACGCCTTCGCACGCGAGGACGACTGTCGGCTCGTCATCAAGATGCACGGGGACCTCTGGCTCGGCGACACCATCGTGCTGACCCGCGAAGACTACCTGACCTACGAGCACCGCCGCCCGAAGATGGTCGCGCTGCTGCACAGCCTGCTCCTCAGTCGCACGTTCTTCTTCTACGGCTTCGGCCTTTCGGACCCGAACTTCCTCCTGCTCTTTCACAAGGTCCTCCAGCAGGGGGTCCGCAGCCGGAGCGCCTACGCGGTCATGCGCGAGCCGAACAGCCTGCTGGTGAAGTACTGGGCGGGTCATCGGGTGGAGATCGTGTCGGGCAATACGTTTGGCGATCTGGAGCACATCGTCCTCACGCTTAGCCGGGAGAGCGAGAGTCGACGTCGCGCTGAGTGGGATCTCGAGACCGTGCTCGACGCCCACTTTCCCGAGGAGAGAGACGGCGTCCTCCGGGCCTTCGGTGAGGTGCGCGACCGCTTCGCCCGCCAGCTTGAGAAGCTCGAACCGTTTCTGTGGGTGCGCTTCACCGATCGCCAGCTCGAGGCCTACACGGCCACCGAAGGCGACGACATCCTCGGCTCGTTCCGGGTCCTTCTGGCCTTCGAGCGGGCGAACCTGCCGATTGATCCGCAGGTCTTCGCGATGACCGCCGAGCTGCTCGTGAAGTTCAACGAACCCCACGGGGCCCGCGCCGCCGTCGATGCCTGCCTCCGGGCGATTCGACGCCCCCCGCGAATCGTGACCCCCAGGCTGCGCGCCTCCGTCGGGCGAGTCCTCTGTCGGCTCGGTGAGATGGATCGGGCACGCCCCTTCCTTGAGCGCGCGCTCGTCGATGGAGATAAGGCCGATCAAGCCGGGCGGACGGCGGAGCTGGCGTGGCTGTCGAGGTGCATCCTCGATCGCGCCGAGCGACTGCGTGAACGTCGTCGCGAGCGGGCCGCGCGAGAGCTGCTCGGCCGCTTCCTGGGGACCTACGCCTCGTACTTCTCGCTGGCGACCTTGACCCCGCCGACGCGAACGCCGGGGGCCCGAGACGACGTCGACGACGCGATCCGCTGGTCGCTTTACTATGTGAACTTGCGCCTCGGTCGACTGTTCGCCCTCGCCGCCGAGCTCGCCGGGCAGAGCGGTCAGGTCTACGCGACGCAAGCCGTGGCCTACCTCACCCGCACCGCGAACCTTGCCCCCTCGAAGCCCGAGGCCTACCGCGCCTTGAGGCCGCTGCTTTGCCATGCCCGCGCCACGGCGGCTCAACGCACAGCTTGGCTACAGATCCTCTCCAAGGCCCCGCCCGAGCTGCAGCGTAAGCTCGCGGCGAGCGGAACCGAGACGACGGACGAGGGCTAGAGCCCGCGCCGCAGGCTACAGAAAGACCATCAGCCCCGCGCCGAAGTGGAGGCCCTGCTTGACCTCCAGGGTCTTTCGAAAACCGATGTGGAACTGCGAGCCTTGGGAGCCCGCTCCGCCCGTCAGGAAGCCGAGGCCCCCGCTGGCGATGTTCTGCTTCGTCGCGCGATTGGCCTCGAAGCCGGCGCGCAGGGGGATCATCTCGGCGACGACGAGCTCGAGCCCGCCTTTGTAGACCGGCGACGGTTCGTCCCGCGTGCTGAAATCGAAGTGCGTCTCGGCGTCGATCACGATCGACTGCCCGGTATAGGCGAAGCCTCCGCCGGCCATGACCGGGGCCTCGGCGTCGTCGACGTCGATGAGGTTATTGCCCACGAGGCCCAAGTGAAGGTTGCTCGAGAGACTGACGAGCGCGCCGGCATCGAGCGTGAATGCCTTGAGGTCAGGGAGCCCGCCTATCCGATCGAGGTGCAGGTAGTGCAGCCCGACGCCCATATAAAGTTGGTTGGGGACCACGGCGTGCGAGAAGGCCAGACGCCCGTTGTGGCCATCGATCTCGGCGGCCGATTTCGGGTCCGTGAACTCGTACGCGTACGAGAGCCCGACGCCCAAGGCGGGCTGGGTCTTCGTGTCGACGACGACGAGGCCAGCAGCGTTGCGGTCGCCGGGGCCCTGCCGATGGAAGGTGGCTTCGGCGGCGTAAACGTAGGTCCGCGCGATGCCCGCGGGGTTCGTGACCACCGCGCTGTTGGCCACGGGATCAGCGTTGACGGCCCCACCCATGGCGAGGGCTCGAGGTTCGGCGTGCGTCTCGGCGAGCGCGATGCCCGGGGTCCACGTCCCGCACGTCACGAGGAGGGCGAGCGCGGCGGGAACCGGCCGGGACTTGAAGGCTGATAGGCGCATAGGGGGCGACACGGGCTTTCGCTGGCTCTTGCCGGCTCTTGCCGGCTCTTGCCGGCTCTTGGGGGGGGGGGCCGACCTTTGGGAACTGCGGCCCGCGCAATTTAGATTCCACGCCGCACAAAAGGCAATCAGCGACACTCGGCCTGCCGCGACGCGCGAAGTCGACATACAGTGCGCGCGTGCTCGACCTCCTCACGGCCCTCGTCGCCCCCTTCTGCCATCAGCTCGCCGACCGCAGCCTCTGCATCGAGGGGTCATGCGCGGCGATCTGCGCCCGTTGCCTCGGGCTCTATCTGGCTTTCGGCCTGCGAATGCTCCTCCCGGCCCCGGGCCTCGGGGTGCGCCTGCTCGTCCTCGTCACGCTCGCGCTGATTTGGTCGGCCGTCGACGCCCTCTTCCTCGCCGATTCCGCGGCCGCCATGCGGGTGGTCACAGGCGCGATCGGCGGCTGGTCTTTGGCCACGCTCGGGCTGCTCGCATTACGAAATCGAGGCTTGCCGGTCCCGTCCCCCCTGCGGCTGCCCGACGACACGGACAATCGACTCCCGACCCTGCTCGTCGCCGTCGGCGGGGCCATGCTCCTCGCGCTTCTGCCCGCGCGATTGGGCTCGCCTTGGCTGGAGGTCGTCTCGCTCCTCGCGGTCTTGGGGTTCCTGCTTCTCGTCTATGTCGTCTCGATCGTCGTCGCCTCTTTCGTCGTGCCGTCGCCGGAGCGGACACGAGGGCGGTGGGCCCTGACGCTCGGTATCGCCGTGGCCTTCCTGGGCCTCGGGCACCTGCTGCGGGCCTGAAGAGGTCCGTCGAATCCGGGGCTTGGGGCTGCGGCCGACCTCAGGTCTCTCGGCGGTCTCGCAGCGCCGCCGGCACGAAGAGGTAGAAGTAGGCGGACCCGAGCGCGAGTAGACCCAGGAACAGCCCGGCCGCCATCGGATTGGACCTGCCCATGGCGAGCAGGGCCAGGACGGACAGCAGCAACGCCACGGCCGGCGTATACGGGTAGAATGGCACCCGAAACGGCCTCTCCAGATGGGGCTGACTTCGGCGCAGCTTGAACAATGAGGCCATGGACAAGGCGTACATCAGCAGGGCACCGAACACCGAGATCGTGATGATGGTCCCCGTCTCCCGCGTGGAGAGCGCGAGCAGACCGACGAGGGCGTTGAAGACGAGCGCGATCGCCGGCGTCCGAGTCGCCGGGTGAATTCGGCCCAACGGCGCGGGCGCAAAACCTGCCCGGCCCAGCTCGAATGTCGCCCGGCCGGCGGCCAGCAGGATGCCGTGAAAGGAGGCCACGAGACCCAAGACGCCGACCACCACGAGCATGTCATAGAGGATGTGGTCGGGCCCGACGGCCGCTTTGACCGCCAGCGGCAGGGGGCTGTCGCTCATGGTCTCGCTGCCCGGAGGATCGTAGACAACCGCCTCCCACCCGGCGGCGCCCGTGGCCAAGATCAAAGTGGCAATCGCCAGGACCACCAGCGTCAGCAGCGCGAATCCGAACCCACGGGGCAGATCACGCTGCGGATTTTTCGCCTCCTCGGCGATGTTCGCGATGCCTTCGATGGCCAGATAGAACCAGATGGCGAAGGGCAGGGCATCCACGGCGCCCGACCACCCATGGGGCAGGGGGTTGGCGGAGAACTTGGCCCACGTAAAGCTCGGGGCCATGACTCCGCAGAAAACGACGAGTTCAAGTACGGCGAGGATCGTCACGAAAAACTCAAACTTCGCCGAGGCGCTGACCCCGACGATGTTCAACGTCGTGAAGACAAGATACGCGCCGACCGCGAAATACAGGGCGTCCAGACCGGGGAACTTCAGGCTCAAGTAGGTGCCGATGGCGAGGGCGATGGCGGGCGGCGCAAAGACAAACTCGATCCATTGGGCGAGACCCGCGAGGAACCCGAGCTTTGGCCCGAAGGCGCGGGACGCGTAAACGAAGGCCCCGCCCGCCTGAGGCAACATGCAGGCGACCTCGGCGTAGCCAAGGACAAACGTCGCGTAGAGCACAGTCGCCACGAGCGTCGCGGCGAGCATGCCGTAGGTTCCGGCGAGCGGCAGGCCGAGGTTCCACCCGAAGTATTCGCCGGAGATGACGTAGCCGACCCCCAAGCCCCAGATCATCAGTGGCCCGAGGGTGCGGGCGAGCGTGGTTGGACCTGCCTTGGCGGTCCCGTGGGCGTCAGGTGCCGCGCTCATTGCGAGCAGGCGGCGAAGCAGAACGGGTAAGTCGTCAGCATAGTTGACCTTTTCGGAGAGCGCAGAACCTATACCACGCACGGCCTATCGAATCGTTCCATGGGACTCCGGCACGCGCAGCGGCACTTGGGCACTGACGCTCGCTATCGACGGGATCTTCCTGGGCCTCAGGCACCTCCTGCGGGCCTGAAAAGACCCGTCGCTCCGTCGGTTCTTTCTCCGAAGGACGAGATCCACTAGCGTGCGCGGCCGTCAATCCCCTGGGAGCCCGTATGGCGGCGTCAGAACCGTATCTCTCGATCGTCGTTCCGGTCTTCAACGAAGAGGACAACGTCGACGCGCTCGTCTCGCAGTTGACGACCGCGCTCGATGGGGCGGGTTATGTCTATGAGCTTCTGCTCATCGACGACGGGAGCACGGACCGCAGCTACGAGCGCCTCGCCGCGCACGCAGCTCGAGTGCCGGGCCTGCGCGTGATCCGCTTCCGCCGAAACTTCGGTCAGACGCCCGCCTTCTGCGCCGGCTTCGACGCCGCTCGAGGCACCTGGGTAGTCACCCTCGACGCTGATCTCCAGAACGATCCGGCCGACATCCCCATGCTCGTTCGCCGGGCCGAAGAGGGCTTCGACATCGTCAGCGGCTGGCGCAAGAACCGGCAAGACGCGATGGTCATGCGCAAGCTCCCGTCGAAGGTCGCCAACTGGCTCATCGGGCGGGTGACCGGCGTTCGGCTGCACGACTACGGCTGCTCGCTGAAGGTCTATCACCGCGACGTGGTGAAGAACATTCGGCTCTACGGTGAGCTTCATCGCTTCGTGCCCGCCGTGGCCCATAGCGTCGGGGCGCGCATCACGGAGGTGGCCGTAAACCACCGCGCGCGCACCGCCGGTGAGTCCAAGTACACCGGCCTCTGGAAGACGATTCGCCGCGCCACGAAGGTGCTGCTCGACATGTTGACCGTGCGTTTCTTGCACACCTACGGGACGCGGCCCATTCATGTCTTTGGCAGCCTCGGGCTCCTGCTCTTGGCGTCGGGCTTCGGCACGGGCGCATATCTGACGTATCTCAAGTTTGGGCTGGG
Organism: Myxococcales bacterium; assembly: GCA_009692505.1. GTDB lineage: Bacteria > Myxococcota_A > Bradymonadia > UBA7976 > UBA1532 > SHZC01. The sequence goes on along the minus strand of SHZC01000112.1, from coordinate 9,420 downwards.
CCTGTCGATCGGTGACCGCCCCTTGCTGACGCTCGCGGCCCTGTTGGTGACCGTCGGCGTGCACTTCCTGACCCTCGGCTTTCTCAGCGAGATGCTCGCCCGCACCTATCACGAGTCCCAGGGCAAGCCGATCTACTTCGTGCGCGAGCGGGCCGAGAGCCTGGCGCTCGGTGGTCAGCCCGAGGAAAGCCCCAGGAGCCTAACGACATGATCGCTGACCGGCTGATTGGGGGCCTCGCCGCCCTGCTCAAGAAGATCCCTCTGGACCTCGGCCAAGGTACGGTCGCCGAGCACACCGAGGGCAAGCAGATCGCACTTCGCCTCGTCCCGCCGGGGGACGGTCGCGCCGCGCTCGATGTCGGCTGCCGCGAAGGCCACCAGTCCCGCTGGTTGACGTCGCGAGGCTACGTCGTCACCTCGATTGACCTTGAGCCGTCGATGCCCGGCGCGATGACGGTGAACGTCGATCTGGGCCTGCCCTTCGCGGACGCGTCCTTCGACCTCATCTGGTGCTCCGAGGTCATCGAGCACCTCAAGGATCCGGCCTTCGCGATGGCTGAGCTTCGACGTGTGACTCGACCCGGGGGCACGCTGGTCCTGACTACGCCGAACAGCTATGCATGGCTCTTCCGCGCGCTCTCGGTCTTCGGCCTTACGCCGAGCCGCATCCAGCGCAAAGACCATCTGCACTTCTTCGATCACGCCGACATCATGCGGCTCTGCCCCGACGCCAAGGTCTACGGCTACTTCCCGTATCTCCTCGTCAAGAAGACGATCAACCAGGGGGTCGGCGCGTTGTCTCCGACCTTCGTGATGTTGATCGAGCTGCCCCAGAGCACGGCGACCGACGCAAAAAGCGCGCGGTGACAGCGAAGGCGATCGTCGCTGGCCTCAACGCCCGGCTCGTCAGGACCAAGCCGGTGATACGCGACCTCGGCGTGGCCCTGCTCTTGGCTCTGATCACGCTGCTCGTACGCCTGCCGGGGCTGTCGACCGAGGGCTTCCACAACGAGGACGCGGCCGGCATCACCTACAACGCCGATCTGCTCCTGCGTGGCTACGTGCCCCTCAAAGACGGCTTCGAGATCAAGGGGCCGGGGGCGTTCTACCTCGCGTATGGCTTCTGGGAGGTCTTCGGCCGCTCCATCGTCGTGCTTCAGCGGGCCGCCTCGGTCTTCGCGTTCGGCAGCGCGCTCGCGCTTTACGGGGCCGGCATCGTGCTCTTCGGTCGTCGCTCGGCCCTGCTCGCGGCGGTCCTCTTCGCGCTGCTCTCGCCCGTCACGGACAGCATCGACATCAACTATCACGTCTGGATGTCGCTCCCCTGGATCGCCGCTTTCGCCGCCTTCACGCGAGGGGCACGCGACGGGAAGTGGCGGTGGTTTGTGGCGACGGGCTTCGCGTTCGCCGTCGGGGCCCTCATCAAGCATCAGGTCGCGTCTCTGGCCCCGCTGCTCTTGGTCCTGCCGCTCTTCTGGTCGCGGCTGAAGGCCCCAGTTGCATGGACCCCGCCCGGACCCCTGGTCGCGTACAGCGGCATGGCCGTCGGGTTCGTGCTGCCCTTCGCCGCGCTCGGGCTCTACTACTGGCAGCGGGGCGGGCTGTCCGCGCTCCTCGACACCTACTTCTTCGCCGAGGCCGGCTGGCGTTATGCCGCGGGGGCTTCCGGGCTCGCCGACAAGCTGCTTCGCCTGCTCGACGGGGTCCTCGGGCTCGGCGAGTACGTCGCCGTTCCGCTCGTGCTCGGCCTGGCCTCGGCCGTGTACGCGCTCCGACAGGGATGGAGGCTGAGCCTTCGCGCCGCCCTGGTCGTGGGCTTCGTGCTCTGCGGATACGCAGGTGCCTCCATCGGGCTGCGGTACTTCAAGAGCTACTATCTTCAGGTGCTCCCAGGGCTCTTGCTCTGCGGCGTGCACCCGGACGCGCCCATCTTCAAGGTCTTCGCACGACGCTTCCGGCCGGGGGATCGGGCCACCGCTTTTCGACGGGGTTTCTTCAGTGCGGTTTTCTTCGTCCTGCTGGGTTTGGCGACCGTCAACGACGTCTCGCACCTCTCGCAGGCCCGCCGTGAGCGACGACACCCGCGTGATCCAGACGCCGCACGAATGGGCCGCGTGATCCGAGACAATACCGACCTGGGCGATCGCATCTGGGTCTGGGGTCGGTGGGCTTGGCCGGTCTATTTCCACGCCGACCGCCTGGCCGGGACGCGGTACTACAAGGTCATCGAGATCCTCACGACGACGCTGACGAATACGTGGCGACGACCGACGACGCCGGTGAAGTTTCGACCGGAGGGCCCCGCCGCCGAGGTCATCGCTGAGCTGCGCCTGTCCCGCCCGAAGTTCATCGTCGTCGCCCGGAACGAGGACTACGCGGGGTTCACCGCGCTGACCGCGCTGCTCCGAACGGACTATGCCGTGGTGCCGGAGATCGTCTCGACCACGCTGGTCCTTCATCGTCGCCGGGACGTGGTCTGGCGCAAGGCTCCCAAGGGTCCACCCGCCAAGCGGCCGAAGGCACCGGCGGTATCGAAACCGAAGGCACCGGCGGTATCGAAACCGAAGGCACCGGCGGTATCGAAGCCGAAGGTGGTCCCCCCGCCTCAAAAACGGCCATGACGGCCTTGGCCTGCGTCGGCACCAGTCCCGGGGTCTTGCTCATGGCGGCCCTGACGCTCGCGCTGGGCCCGAGACTCGCGCAGGCCTCTGTACCCGATGCGACTCTGCCCGCGGACGCCATGGCCCAGCCCGCGCCGCTCAACCCACCACCGACCCTGACGACCGCGGGAGGGGCGGCCTGGGCCGAAGCGACCCTCTCTTGGGCACGCGCCTCGCCGTCCGAGAGCGCGACCGCGGAGGTCCTTTGGGATGTGGCCTTGACCCTGCTCGAGCGACACGTCGATCCGGGATCCGCGCTCGACCTCTTCGAGGTGCTTGAGGCCGACTTCGAGCACACGCCCTTCGCCGAACGCGCGACCGCCAAACGTCAGCTGCTCAGCTCGCTGGGCACCCGCGAGGACCCCGCCGCCGTCAAAGTCTATCTCTCCCTGCCGGACGAGGTCGCCGAGCTTCGCGGCTTCTTAGTCAACCACCTTGACTTTCCGACCGTTGGGCGCGCTCGCGTGCAGCTCCGCCTGGCGCGCCTCGAGCCCGAACTCTCCCTCGACGTGCCCCTGCCCGCCGAAGAGCGGTGGCGGTCGGATCGGGTGGAGCTGGAGCGGCTCCTGGCCGACGGTGAGTGGTCGACCGCGAGCGCGCTGGCGGAGCGCGCGGGTGACACCTCGCTGGCTCGGACCACCACGCTGCTCGCGACCGCCGGCCGCCTCTCCTGGCTCTGCATGGTCCTTGTGGGTCTCACGGTCATCATCGGGGCGGCCCGAGCGGCGCGCGCGGGCACCCTCCGCCGCGCCCCGCCTGTCGTGAGATACTTCGCCCCCGTCGCGGCGGTCCTGCTCGCCGCGGCGCACCCCATGGAGGCTCACTTCCGACCGGCGATGTTCATGCTGGCGTTCGGCGCGACGGCCCTGCTCTGGGTGCTCGCCGTCCAACAGTCTCCCGCACCCGGCCTGCGACGTGCCATGCTGCACGCCCTCGTGCTCGCCGCCTTCTTCTTTGCCGTCGTGGAGCGTCAGAACTTGCTCGTGCCCTTGGTCACCACCGTGCGGGAAGGTCTGCAGCGATGAGGCCCCGGCCGCGGGTCACGAGCGTTCGTTTCGGCTTCAACCCCAACTCCAGCAGCCTGGGCATTGACGTAACCTTCCTCATGTTGGGCCTCGCAGGCGTCTCGATTATCTCGGCTACGGTCTCAGCACTGCTCCCGCGATTGAGGCCGCCTCCCGCCCCGCGCCCCGAGACCCCGACCCAGGACGCTTCAAAGTCGTGACCCGGAGAGGCCTCGGCGATCACCTCGCGTCCATCCTCGGCAAAGCCGTGGGCCTGCGTGTGCGGCGTGAGGCCTTCGGGGCCATCGCCATGACCGAGCGACCCGCCGCCCTCTTCTACCTCGACGAGGCGGGAGCAAAGGCGATGGGGTGCTCGGAGCCGGCACCCGAGCCCGCGGGCAGCGCCGAGCATCGCGCGCCGGTCGAGGTCCACTGGACCCTGTCGCGCCGCTGCGATCAGGCCTGCACCGCCTGTTACACGCAGAGCGTCCCGAACGCCGCGCCGTTCAATCGGGAGCGACTCGAGGCGACCGTCGAAGCCCTCGCGAGCGCGGGGGTCTTCCACGTGGCGATCGGCGGCGGGGAGCCCCTCGCTGATCCCTTCATCCTGGAGGTCGCTCGCGCTCTGAGAGCTCGGGGGCTGTCCCCAAGCACGACCACCAGCGGCGGCCCCGTGACGCCCGACCTCGCCCGCCGCCTCACGGACTTCGCGCAGGTAAACGTGAGCATCGACGCGCCGGGGGCCGCCTACGCCGAGGTCCGCGGGCACGACCGCTTCGCCATGGCCGACGCCGCGCTTCGGCTGCTCCAGAGACACGTGCCCCGCGTCGGCATCAACGCCGTCTTGACGCGAAGCTCGTTTGCCCACCTCGACGAGCTCGTGCGGTACGCCAAGGAGCGGCGCGTGACGGAGTTGGAGCTGCTCAGGCTCAAGCCGGCCGGCCGCGGACGCGCGAATTATCTCGAGCAACGCCTGACGCCGGAGCAAGCCGAGTCGGTCTTGCCTCGCGTCCTCGCCTTGGCCAAACGCTATCGGGTGCGGATCAAGTTTGACTGCTCGTTCGCCCCGTTCGTCTACCACCACGCCCCCGAGCCTCGGGTCCTCTCGTTCTTTCGCATCCATGGCTGTGAGGCCGGCGACAGCCTCGCGAGCATCAACCCCGAGGGCGGCTTGACGGGCTGCAGCTTTCTGGCGGCGGAGGCGGGCCCGGCGACCGTCGCGCTCGGCAAGGCTTGGGCCGGGTCTCCGGTGCTCGAGCGGCTGCGTCGCTACCGGCAAGAACCCCCCGAGCCGTGCAAGGGCTGCGCGTATCTGAAGGCCTGCAACGGGGGGTGTCGGGCCGTGTCCGCGCACCTCACCGGAGACCCTTACGCGCCGGACCCAGAGTGCCCCCGCGTACGTCGGGCCGCAGACGCCGCCCGAGACGCCGCCCGAGACCCCGCCCGAGACGCCGAATGACAGGTGAAGCCCTCGCGCTCGGCAGCGCGCTCGCCTGGTCGGTGGCCATCATCCTCTTCCGTCGCTCCGAGGCGGTCTCGCCGCTGGCCCTCAACCTCTTCAAGAACGTGACGGCGACGCTGCTCCTGGCGGCCACGTTCCTTCTCATGGGCGGCACGTTCAGCGAGCGCTCGTGGTCCGACTGGCTGCGCCTGATCGTCAGCGGCGTGCTCGGCATCACCTTCGCTGACGTCCTGTTTTTCCACGCGCTCCGCCGCCTCGGGCCCGCGCGGCTCGCGGTCGTCGAGTGCGCTTACGCCCCGTTCATCGTGGCCCTGTCCGTCCTCTTTCTGGACGAGTCGATGACCCCCGCGTTCGTCGTCGGGGCCAGCCTCGTCGTCGGCGGCATGCTCACCGTCGCGTTGCCGAGTCGTCGCCACCGCGCGGTCGAGCCCGAAGGCCAGCGCGCAAAGACCCTCGTCGGCGTGCTCTGCGGCGCCGTGGCCATGGCCGCCATGGGAGGGGCCGTCGTCCTCGCCAAGCCGGCGTTCGCGAACGGCAGCGTCATCGAGGTCACGCTCATTCGGCTCATCGCGGGTAGCCTCGCGCTCCTCCTCTTCGTCTTGCCGGTCGCCGAGCGCCGCGCGGAACTGAACGTCTTCCGACCGCAGCGGGTCTGGTTCACCTTGGCCCCGGCGGCGTTCATCGGCAGCTACCTCTCGTCGGTCCTCTGGATTGGCGGCTTCAAGTACGCCGAGGCCTCGGTGGCCGCCGTGCTCAATCAAACGACGACGGTCTTCACCCTGCTCCTCGCCCGTCTCTTCCTCGCCGAGGCCTTCACCCGGCGTAGCCTGCTCGCCGTCGCTCTGGGCATCATCGGGACCTTGCTGGTGGCGCTCGATCCATCGCGCTGAGCGCAAGCGGCGTCGCATTGAGCGCGAGCGGCGTCGCATTGAGCGCGAGCGGCGTCGCATTGAGCGCGAGCGGCGGCTATGCGTAGGATGCGCCCCGGAGGTTGAACCATGAAGCGTCACCTGTTCGTCGCCGCCGCCCTGAGCGTGGCCTGCGAGTCGCCGTCGCCCTATACGCCGTATCCGAACCCCGACAGCGCTGAGCCTCCGCCCATGGGCGACGCGCTGCTCGGACCGGACTTCGTTCACTTCACCGATCTCGCGGTCGACGGCCTTCTTTCCGATCTCGCGGCCACAGACTTGCCATCCCTCGTCGACGACCGCGGCACGCCGTCGGATGATGCTGCGCCCGACGGACCGCTCCCAACTTTCGACATCGCCGCGAGCGACGTGGAGAACCCCTTCGACGCCGCCGTCGATGGCCTGCTCACGCCCGACTTAGGCGTCGTCAACGCGCCGGTCCCCGAGCCCTCGCACGTCGCTGTGACCACGGCGGGCGCGACCTCTTATGTGTCCTGGTTTGTCGAAGGCGCGCTCTACCTCGGCCGCCTCGATGATCAGCTCGGCTTTATCGAAGCACCCGCGATCCTCGTGCCCGACGTGTCGACCCCCGACGGCGTCGCCTCACGCACCGTGGCCGAGATCCCCTTCGTGGCTTGGAACGAGGGCCCCGGTGGGCCGGTCGAGGTCATGGCGGTGGACCTGCCCGGACAGCCGGTCTTGAACCTCGACCTCTCGGGCCGACCCCTGCTCGCCACGCTGGGCGGTGAGCTCCTCGTGGTCGCCCTCGATCCTTCGACCAGCCGCGTCGCCTGGCAGCGCGTGCCCATCGACGCCGTGCCCGGAGCCTTGCCCCCGGCCCATGTACTCGACCTCCAGGTCGGCGCGGCCTCCGACGTGGTCTCCGTCCAGGACGGCGTCATCATTCGCTTCGACGTCGCCGGACAGTGCCTCTACCTTGACCTCGCGGCAGAGCTCGTCGGCAGCTTCGCCTGCCCTGCCGATGTGGGCGCGTCGAGCGTCTTGTCTTTCGCCGCCGGCAACGGCACCGACGCCCGCCTCGTCTACTCCGGCCGAAACGGCGAGGCCGGGGGCACGACGCGCATCTTCGTCAAGCCGCTCTTGGGCCCCGGTGATCCCTACGCCATCGGACGACCGGCGCCGGACGGCTCCAACCTCGTCTTTCCCCAAGACGAGACGACCCGGCCTTTCATCACTCGGACCGACCGCGTCGTGGCCGGGCTCGACGACCAGCGCCCCCTGAGATTGACCTTCGCAGACGTCAATGAGCTTTACCATTCGACCCAGCTGTGGGAGCACCGCTTCCCTTGGCCCACGGCGCGGGCGGCGGTGCGTCGAGGCGGGCGGGCGGGTCTGATCGTCTTCGGCTTCGGCCCCGATCCGCGGGTTGAGCTCGTCGACGTTGAGCCCGTGGTCTTCGCCAACGGACCCTACGAGATCACCTTCCCGGAGAACGTGCCCCTCGACTGCGTACCCCAAGCCGAGATCTGCGACGGGCTCGATCAGGACTGCGATGGCGAGTTCGACGACGGCTTGTGCTGCGAAGATCCGGCGCTGACCTGGCGCGACACGTTCCGCCCGGCACGGGGGCTCGCCAACGTGCACTTCGGCGACTTCAAGGCCCGGAACGCGTACCAGATGTTCGTCGAAGGCACCGACGGCTCCCTGACCTCGTACCACGTCGACTTCACCGACGGGCGCGACGACATCTCCAACGCCAACGACATCGAGAACCAGACCCTCCGCAACGCCAACCACCCCGCCTACGACTACTCGACGTATCACGGGTTCGAGGCCGGGCTCGTGCTCCAGAACTGGCGTCTGGTCGTGGCGAGGAACGCGCAGAACGAGCTCGTGGCCCTGATTCACGCGCCCTCTCTCGGCTCCGATGACATTAACCGCGACGTGACCCCGCTGCCCAACTGCGATCGGGTGCTCGCGGCCGACGTCCTCAACGGGGATGAGACGGTGCCTGGACAGCTCTCGGCCGTCATCGTCTGCCCGACCCACATCTACCGGGTTTTTCCCAAGCTCACCGATCCCGAGGCCGTCGCGCAGCCCATCCTCGACGGGGCCGGCGCCGCCGTGACCGCAGACTGGGCCACGATCGTCCGCGTAACGGATGCCTCATCGAAGCTCCTCGTAGGCTTTGCGACCCCGCAAGGGGGCCACGGGGTCCTGAAGACCTTGCTCGTCGCGGGCGTGCCGGGCGTCGGCAGCCTGGACCTCGATCCCATCGTCGACTTCGTAGAGCCCGACGACCTCTCCTCCCCGGTGTACTCCGGCCTCGCCCGAGAGATCTACGTGCAGATCCAGAACGGCGACTCGGCCCGCGCCCTCAGGCAACAGGGGGCCGACCACAGCTGGAGTGACTTCGTGACGCCCGAGCACGTCGAGCGCTTCGCGTTCGCCTCACGCAACCTCCAAGTGATCGCCGCTGGCCCCACGCCCGAGGGCCATGCCTTCTACGCGATGAGCAGCGATACGCGGCGGGTCAACCTCTGGGCGGCCAAGCCCACGTTCGTGCTGCCCGGGGCCGGCCCCGTCTACTGGCACGCCTCGCAGGCCGACAGCAACGATGCGTTCGATGACGCGACCGGCGACGGCCTCCACTTCTACCCGGCCATCCTCACGGTTCGACCCGACACCGTGGTGCCCGGGGACTACGTCGTCGAGCTTCGCGGCGTCTACTGCAGCGAGCCCTGAAAGACCCCCGGCAGCCCGAGCCGGAGCACAACCTTCAGGGTGTTGATCAGCGGCTTGAGCTGGATGGGCTTCGGCAGGAAGAGGTCCGCTCCGGCGGCGAGCGCGTCTTGCCTATCACCCGTGTACGGCCTCGACATCGCGAACACCGGCGTCTTCTGGGTGACCAAGCGCCTGATCCTATGGATCAGCTCCGCGCCATCGAAGTCGGGCATCTTCAGCTCGACCAGATAGAGGTCAAACCTGTTGTCGCGGGCGAGCTCCAGGGCCTCATGCCCGTTGTCGGCCTCGAGCACGGAGAGGGTGTCCGTCAGCGGCAGGGCCTCGCGAGCCGCGGACTCGAGACCGTCTCGGAACAGCTCGCGGGCGTACCGGTTGGGATCGACGATAAGGACCCGCAGAGATCGAGACCCAGGTGAGAGCGGGGCGGGCGTGGACACCGCCTGCACGACGGCCTCGAGCTGGGTACGCCGGAGTGGATCTTGAAGCTCGTCGAACTCGAGTCCGACGCCAGGCCGCGGTGGTTCATCTCCGCCCGGCGATTGAGAGCCTATCCAGCGCACGGTGGCCCCGACGGGAATCTTGGCCGCGCTCCCGGCGACGGAGAGCTCCACGCTGACTCGCTGCCCGAGCACGAACCGCTCCTCGGTGGCGATGAAGAGCCCACCCCGAGAGATGTTCTC
>SHZC01000111.1 GCA_009692505.1 Myxococcales bacterium | reverse complement strand
GTGGGCGCGGTCTCCTCGGGCGGGGCAGCCCCTGTGTCTGACTCGGCGCAAGAATCGGCCCCCGAGGAGACGGCCCCGAGCACCGCGCTCGCGACGATATTCTTTCTTCGGAACGAGCTGCGCGCGGCGCTGGCGTATCGACCATCGCCCCGGTTTCTCCATGCGGCTGGAGGCCACCTCTCCGCCCGGATCTTCCCCGATGCCGCGCTCATCCGCGCGCGCCGCCTCCAACTCTTCGACACCTACGCCGTCGGACCGGGTCATTCGCTGACTTGGTTTCAGGATGCCCGAAACACGTACTCGTGGCGGGGTCATGTTTTCGCCCGACGAAGCCATCGACCGCGTCGACCTTCGGCGTCAGATGGAGCAGAACGAGCTCGGCGCGCTCTACGCCACGACGTCACTAACGAACAGGCCCGCGCCGCGCGAGAAGGCTATGGCCTCTGGGTCGAGCTCAGCCTGCGCGACCTCGCGGCGCGCGATTTGGTTTTCGGGGGCGCGTACGGCTTCGATCAAAGAGTTTCGGACCACGCTCTCAAGGGCGATCGCGTGGCCCACCGCGTCATGGTGTCGGCCGCCCTCGGGACTGAGGGGCTGTGCCATGGCGTTTTATCGTCCAGTGACGATCAAGGACTACGGGGAGCTCGCCAAGGGCCTGATGCGGCGGCGCCTGGTCCTCCTTGGAGTCTTCGGGGCGGTCCTGGCCGTGGCGACGACCGCGGCGTTTCAGGTGCCTCGGGTCTATAAGTCGTCGGCAATGATCCTCATCCAGCCCGGCCAGACTTCGCAGCCGGGGGGCGCGGGCCTGATGAACCTGGACCAGCGGCTGCGGACCCTGCGCCCGCTCATCACGAGCCGCACGGAGCTCGAGGCCATCATCAACGAGCTCGGCTTGTACCGAGACCTCGGCAGTCGCCAGCCGGTGGAGTCGCTGGTGGAACACGCCCGGGCGCGGGTTGAAGTGGAGGTCCGTGGCCGGGACCTGTTTCGAGTCAGCTTCGTGCACCCGCTCCCCGAGACGGCTCAGATCGTCACCGACCGTCTCTCCCGAAAGCTGACCGATGAGAGCGTCGGGGATGACATCAAGCGGAGTCGGGACAAGGTCGACTTCCTGCGGGGGCGTGGCGATGATTTGAAGGGCGTGCTGAAGACTTGGGACGCCAAGATTTAGCAGTTTCAGACCGATAACGCCGACACGCTCTCCCTCGATCAACCCAATATCAGCCCACTGGCGACGGCCCGCGAGCAGCTCAAGCTCAAGGAGTCGGCGTTGCGCGCGGCCATGGCACATCGGGGGACGGTTGGGCGCGCTCGGCGGTGGTCACCAGGCGTTCCAATCCCCAAGCCAGGGCTGTCGCCGCCGTCCCCCTACGACGTGGAGATCGCCACCCTCGACCGACAGCTCGACACCTTGACGAATAAGGTGCTCGCGCTCCTCGTCGACAATCCCAACGACCACCCGGAGGTCCTGGCGGCCCGGAAGTCCGTCGCCCTCGTTCAGACGCAGCTCGATTTGCTGCGGGCAAAGGCGGCCGCGACCCTGCTTCCGGTTCCCCCCGTGGCCTCCGGTCAACCGGGTTTGAAGCCCCAGCTGGACGACGCGACCCTCACGGCCGCCACTGACGAGATCACGCGCCTTGAGCGGGAACGGGACGAGCATCTCGCGAACATCGACCGCATCCAGGCCAACATTCGGACCCTGCCGAGGATCCGAGGGCAGCTCGGCGAGCTTGAGCGGGACCGCAAGCGGGCAGCCGAGGCGCTTGATCTCGAGGTCACGAAGCTGGCCGAGGCGGAGAGCCAGGACAGCCTGATCAGCGCGAATCGGGGCGATACCTTCCGAATCCAGGTTCCGGCGAATCTGCCGGCCCAGCCCAACTCCCCGGCGAGTTGGGTGATGCTCATGGCGTCGGCCATCCTCGCGACGCTCATGGCGCTCGGCTCTTATTGGTCTATCTGGACCAGACGGTCTACAACGAGTACGAGTTCTCGAGGGTCGCCGACCTCCCCGTTTTGGTGAGCATCGGTCGCTACGAGACTCCAATCTTGCCCGCTTCGGTCGGGGTCACCGAGCTGCCGGCGACGGCTAGGCCGCAATAATGGAGGCAATCATCGATGTCCGATGAACGTGGACCAGAGCGGAAGGGGGCCGGAACCTACCTCTTCGTTCGACCTCGGGCGAACAGCCGGGGCCCGGAGGACGAAGGCAGCGTTCTGCTTCAGTCCGAAGGCCAGCCTCCGCGAGGCGACGACATCGCGAGCCTGAGGCCGGAGATCCAAGGCGAGCGTCGAGGGGCACCGAGCCTGCCGCTACGGTATCGCCGACCACGCCTCCTCGCGCCCGAGATCGACGGGCGGCTCGTGCTGTTCGTCGAACCCGACGGCGCGAACGCAAGCCGATATCGCCAAGCCGCCGCCGCGCTCCTGAAGGCTCGAGGTACCAAGCGGCGACTCTGGATTGCGGGGGTCGCCCCCGGCGTCGGCGGGACCTTGACCACGATGAACATCGCGGCCGCGCTGGCTGAGCAGCGGCGCATCACGATCGTTCAGATGGGTGCTCACCGCCGGGTCATCGCCAAGTCGAGCTTCGGGCTCGCGGACCGCACCTTCGCCGAGGAGGCCGAGCGCCGCACGCTTGATCTCTGGCTCGTGGCCGATCAACTCGCGATCATGCCGAACCCGCTGACGCTGCCGCTCTCCGCCGAAGGTGAGGAGGTGCTGGCGTCGCTGACGGCTGCGGCCGACGTAGTCGTCATCGACGGCCCGGCCGCCGACGATCTCGACGGCATCGCCGCCATGAGGGGGCACGTCGACGGCGTCCTGCTCGTCGCTCGCCCCGTCGATCTGGCGACCGGTCGATTCGAGGCCGCGCTCGGGCGCCTCTCCGGGTTTCGAATGATCGGCACGTTCCTGAACGGCACGCCCGACGAGGTCATGCGCGTCGGAGGATGAGCCGGCGGTTCTATTGGCTCATCGTCTTCGCCGAGGCCCTCATCCTCCTCGCCGGTTATGCGGTGGGGTGTGCGGTTCGACTCGACCGCTTTGGAGCCTTCGAGATGGTGCAGCTCCTCCCGGGGCCGCCCTCATGGTTCCCGTGGTGCAAGGGGCGTTGTTCTATAACAACCTATATAACTTCAGGTCTTTTCTGGACGCCCGCGCCCTGCTCAGTCGCTTCGCCGGCTCCGTCATCCTCGCGACTCTCGTGCTGGCACTCGCCTACTGGGCAGTCCCGGCACTGACGAGTGGTCGCGGCGTCACGCTCGTCGCCTTCGGCTTCGATGCCATCGGTCTCGCGGCTTGGCGGTGGCTGGTCATGCGTTATACGAGGTCCCGGCCGCTCTATCGCGTCGTGATCATCGGCAACGGCGAGCTCGCGCAGGAGCTCTCCCAGATGATTCGGGCCCGCGAAGGGCTCGGCTATCGAATGGTCGGCTTCATGACTGCGCCGAGCGCGTCTGTGGGCGTCGGCGACAAAGTCGGGACCTACGATCAACTCGCCGAGATCGTGCGGAACACCCATACGGATCTCGTCGTCGTAGCCCTGGCCGACCGGCGCGGCAGCCTGCCGGTCGATACGCTCCTCGACTCAAAGTTCATCGGCGTCCAGACCGCCGAAGGGGTCGATCTGTACGAGGCCTTCACCCAGAAGATCTACGTCAAGGACCTCCATCCGTCCTGGATGATCTTCGGTTCGGGCTTCAGGCAAACCGATATGCGAAAGGCGACGAAGCGTCTGGTCGATGTCGTGGTGTCAAGCTTCGCGCTCGCCGTGCTCGCCCTGCCGAGCCTGTTGACGGCCCTCTTGGTCCGCCTGACGAGTCCGGGGGCCGCCATCTGCGTGCAGGAGCGGGTAGGCGAGTTCGGGACCGTGTTCACGCTCTACAAGTTCCGCTCGATGCGAATCGACGCCGAGGCCGATGGGCCGAAGCTGGCCACGAACCACGAGGGTCGAGCCACCCGATTGGCACTTTCATTCGAAAGACGCGACTCGATGAGCTGCCGCAGCTCGTCAACGTCCTCATGGGCGACATGAGCCTCGTCGGGCCGCGCCCGGAGCGCCCGTTCTTTGTCATCAAGCTCCAGCGGGACATCCCGTATTTCCGCCAGCGACTCTTCGTCAAACCCGGCGTCACCGGGCTCGCGCAGGTGAAGTTCAAGTACGCCGAACGCGCCGAGGACCACGTCGAGAAGCTCCAGTGCGGGCTGGCGTCCATAAGGAACATGGGCATCGTCTACGACCTCCAGATCCTGCTCGAGACCGTGAAGGTGATGCTGCTCCAGAAAGGGTCCCGCTGATTTAGACGGGAAGGACTTTACACCGGGAAGGGCTTCCTCTAGCTTGCCGCGCATTCCGCGACCTACCCAGGTCTCGGCCTCGCCCGTATGGGGGAGTGCAATCCAATTCAGGGGGTCTAGTTTTCAATGGAATATCGTAGCATTACGATGGACGAGCTCCGCAATCGTACGGAGGCGCCTGAGGACGACGCGAAGGTCGCTGCCAAAGGCGGAGACGATGATTTTGCCAATCTGTTCGAGCGCAGTGAGTCCAGCAAGTCCTTTCGCGTAGGCGATATTGTCAAGGGCCGCGTCCTCTCGGTGACGAAGGATTTCGTGGTCGTGGACATCGGCTACAAGTCCGAGGGACAGATTCCCATCCACGAGTTCAGGGATTCTGAAGGCGTCGTCACGGTTGTGGCGGGGGATGAAGTCGAGGTCTACGTCGACCAGGCGGAAGACGAAGAGGACCTCGTCGAGCTGAGCAAAGACAAGGCCGAGAAGCTGCGGATCTGGGACCAGATCAGCGAGGCCTGCGAGCGCGACGAGCTGGTCAAAGGCCGGGTCATTGCGCGGGTCAAGGGTGGGTTGTCCGTCGACATCGGCGTCAAGGCTTTCTTGCCCGGCAGCCAGGTCGACATTCGGCCCATCCGAAACCTCGAGAAGTTCATTGGCTTGGACTTCGAGTTCAAGGTCATCAAGTTCAACAAGCGCCGCGGGAACATCGTCCTGTCGCGTCGAGTCCTCCTCGAGAAGGAGCGCGCCGAGCTCAAGAGCAAGACGCTCGAGCGTTTGGAAGAGGGCCGCGTTCTCAAGGGCACCGTCAAGAACATCACCGAGTACGGCGCCTTCGTCGACCTCGGGGGCATCGACGGCCTGTTGCACATCACCGACATGAGCTGGGGCCGGGTCAACCACCCCTCCGAGATGGTCCAGGTCGGCGACGAGATCGACGTCAAGGTCCTCAAGTTCAACGCGGACACCGAGCGCGTCTCCTTGGGTCTCAAGCAGATCAGCGAAGATCCTTGGGGTCATGCCGAAGAGAAGTACAAGGTCGGCGATCGCGTTGCCGGCAAGGTGGTCAGCCTGACCGACTACGGCGCCTTCATCGAGCTCGAAGAGGGCATCGAGGGCCTCATCCACATCTCGGAGATGAGCTGGACCAAGCGGGTCAAGCATCCTTCGAAGATGGTCGCCATCGGCGACACGGTCGAGGCCATCGTTCTCGACATCGACTCGAAGAACAAGCGCATCAGCCTCGGGATGAAGCAGATCGAGCCCAACCCTTGGACGCTCCTCCACGAGCGGTACCCGGTGGGCACGCGCATCCTCGGCAAGGTTCGGAACATCACCGACTTCGGCATCTTCATCGGTATCGAAGAGGGCATCGACGGGCTCGTTCACATCAGCGACCTGTCGTGGATGCAGAAGGTCAAGCACCCCTCAGAGGCCTTCAAGAAGGGCGACGAAGTCGAGGCCGTGGTCCTCAACATCGACGTCGAGAACGAGCGCTTCAGCTTGGGCATCAAGCAGTTGACGCCTGATCTCTGGGAAGAAGAGATCCCGAACAAGTACACGATTGGCCGCTTGGTGAAGGGTAAGATCACCAAGATCCACGACTTCGGCGCGTTCATGGAGATTGAGCCGGGTGTCGAGGGGCTTATCCATGTCAGCGAGATGTCCAGTGGTCGAGTCGACAGCCCTCGGGATGTCGTCTCCGAGGGCCAGGAGGTCCTCGCGGAGATCATCTCCATGGACCGCGAAGAGCGAAAGATCGGCTTCTCCTTGAAGGGCGTGGGCATGGGCGATGAAGCCGACCTGCGCTCCTACCTGGAGAAGCAGGGCAAGAGCACCGCGTCGCTCGGCGACATGTTCGGTGAGAAGCTCGGTCGTCCGGGCAAGGGCGAGTAAGCCCCGCTTCCTTTCTCCCGCCTTCCATTCGGCACAATTGAGGACATCGTCCTCACGCCCGAAACTTCCCAGCCGATACCACCATCATCGATCACAGCTTGAGGCCGAGCGTCCGAACAGGCGCCTCGGCTTCAGCTGCGTTCTGCCCCAGCCCGCGGTTGACACTCCTGGACCCCGGGTGTTACGTTGTCCCACACATCCTTCGGCATCCGGTCAACGACGTTCATGTCCAATCGCACGTTCCACCTTCGGTGCTCGTTCTGCGGCAAGGAGGCCATCGAGGTCCGCAAGCTGATTACGGGGCCGCAGGTTCACATCTGCGACGAGTGCGTCACGTTGTGTAACGAGATCCTCGCTCAGGACGGCACCGACCAGGTGCACGAGGGCCAGGACCGCCGCTCCCTGAAGCCGAAGGACATCAAGGCCTACCTCGATGAGCACATCATCGGGCAGGAGATCGGCAAGAAGGCCATCGCGGTCGCGGTCTACAACCATTACAAGCGGATTGACGCGGTCGCTGAAGACGAGATCCAGCTCTTCAAGGGCAACATCCTCATGGTGGGCCCCACGGGCAGCGGCAAGACCGCGATTGCCCAGGCGCTTGCCAAGCTGCTCGATGTCCCGTTCGTCGTGGCGGACGCGACGTGCCTGACCGAGGCCGGCTATGTCGGCGAGGATGTCGAGAGCATCGTCAAGTCGCTCTGGATCGCCGCGGATCGCGATGTGGAGCGTGCTGCGCGCGGCATTGTGGTGATTGATGAGATCGACAAGATCGCACGCAAGGGGGATGGACCCTCGAGCACGCGGGACGTCGGCGGCGAGGGCGTTCAGCAGGCGCTCCTGAAGCTCATCGAGAGCAGCAAGGTCACCATCTACCCGGATGGTGCCCGAACGCGCCCGCAAAAAGAGATCATTCAGGTCGACACGACCCACATCCTCTTCATCCTGTGTGGGGCCTTCGTCGGCATTGAAAAGGTCATCGCCCGACGGCAGTCCAGCTCGTCGATCGGCTTTGGCGCGGAGATCCGGCCGCGCCACAACGACACCGACTATAACAAGCTCATCTCCCAGGTCTCACCCGAGGACTTCATCAAGTTCGGCATGATCCCGGAGTTCATGGGGCGCCTGCCCTGTGTGGTGCCCTTCGAGTCCTTGGACGAGGACGCGCTGTATGAGATCCTCTGGAAGCCGAAGAACTCACTCGTCAAGCAGTACAAGAAGCTGTTCGAGCTCGAGAAGGTGAGCTTGCGGTTCACCCCCGAGGCCATGCGCGCCGTCGTGCGCGAGGCCATCGTTCGCAAGAGCGGTGCACGCGGGCTTCGAGCGATCATGGAAGAGATCATGCTCGAGGTCATGTATGAGCTGCCCGACATGCAGGACGTTCGGGAGTGTGTCATCAGCGAGGGCGTCGTGCTCCATCAGGAGCGGCCACAGCTCGTTCTGACGAAGAAGTCAGCCTGAGCCGGAGCCCGGGCTTGGGCTCTATTCATCGCCCCAGGCGGCTCGCTTAGAACCCTTGGCTGACGCCGACCGAGTACCGCGTGTACTTGCCGTTGTCGCTCTCGGTGTCGAAGATCGGCACGGTCCGCTCGCCGAGCTTATTGTAGACCGGCAGGCGCGTAGCCATGCTGAACGAGACGGAGGTCTTATCGAAGACCGTGTAGCCCACGCCGGTGGAAAGCCCGTGGCTCGCCATCGAGTACTGCGTGCCCGTCTGGGCGCGTGGCGACGTGAACTCATCCTGCTTGAAGGAGACCGCCCCGATCCCCGAGCCCACGCTGTAGCGAGCATTCCAGCGAAGACCCTCGATGACCTTTACACCCAGACCGAACCCGCCGCCCAGGCCATGACGCTGGAGGGGCGAGCCCGTGTCGGCGCCGGAGATGTCGATGTTGCGCTGCGCGGTGTCCGCCTCAATCTGCTGCGTGAGGTTTTGGAGCACGCTGTAGTCGTACCCGAAGTCGCCGCTCAAGCTGACGCGAGCATAGCTCCACGACGCGCTGATGCCGGGTGAGAGGGTCGTGTAGACGCCCGAGGCCTGGCTGCCCTTGCTGAGAGGCAGGGACGCGGAGACCCCGCCCGCGAGGGTGATGTCGACCACGGGGATCTTGTAAATCTCCGGCACGCTGAGTCCGAGAGAACCATCGCCCATCTCCGTCGGGTGAACGACCGTGGTCGGCGCGCTGCTCTTGTAATACGTGTCGGCGACCTCATGCGAGATGCTCAACGAGATGTCGAGCGAGAGGTTGTCGAGGATGCTGTACCCCGCGCCGACCGAGCCCGAAAGGACGCCGGTACCGTAGTCGGCGGCGTCACCCTCGGTCGGGACGAAGTTGGCGTGGTTGAACGCGTAGGACATGCCGACGGAGCCCGAGACGGGCCAGACGTCTTTGTCCTTGGGGGAGACGTGGCCTTCGGATGGCGTGGCCTCTGTGGCCGCAACGACGCCCGCTGCGGCCGCCTCGGCGAGGACGACGGAAGGGCAGACGGTGGAAACGACGAAGGCGAGGCGGGGCAGGGCTCGATATTTCAAGGGTGAACCTCTTGGAGTGACGGCGCGCTTCGGGCAATAGCCCCGACCACATCTAGAGCGCGGGCGCGTGATATAGTCCGGTACGAGAGCCACGTAAACGGATTTTGAAATCCCGACGTTCGCCGTCGTTTTCGTTATTCGTCGTGGACGTGGGTCGCCGCCCGTTTGGAGCGCGTCGGTTTGGGCTCCGCTCGCCGGGACTGCGGATCGGCGAGGATGGCCAGCTCCGCCAACCGCGTGCAGACGCGCCCGTTGAAGCTGGCGGCCTTGAATCGTCCGGCGGCGTCAGGCGCGCCGGCCGGAGCCCCAGTCAAGAGCTCAATCGCCTCGTCGAGGTGCTGCACGCTCCAGATGTGAAACCACCCCGAGGCGACGGCGTCAACGACCTCTGGCTCGAGTTGAAGGTTGCGGCGGTTATCATGGGGCAGAATGACGCCCTGCCGCCCCGTGAGGCCCCGGAAGACGCAGAGTCGGTAGAAGCCTTCGACCTTCTCGTTCAGGCCGCCAATCGCGTGGATGTTGCCCCGCTGGTCGATCGCTCCGGTGATCGCGATTCCTTGGGGGATGGGCACGCCGGCGAGGGCCGAGAGGAGCGCCAAGGCCTCGGCCGCCGACGCGCTGTCGCCGTCGAGTTCGTCGTGGAGCTGCTCGAACGTGACCGCCGCCGAGAGGCACATCGGCTGGTCGGGCATGTACCGAGCGCGCATCCACGCGACCAGGATCATGGTGCCCTTATCGTGCAGTCGACCGCTCAGCTCGACCTCCCGCTCGATGCTGATTACGCCGTCCGTTCCAGGGGCGACGGACGCCGTGACGCGGCAGGGCTGGCCAAACGCATGGTCGGCCATATCGAGGACCGTCAAGGCATTGATGGCCCCAATCTCTTCGCCGTCGGTGGCGATGTCGACGAGCCCGCAGCGGATGAGCTCATGGAGCTTCTCCTCGGCGAGCCCGTGACGACGGCGACGCTCGGCCAGCGCCTTATCGATGTGACCCGCGAGCACGAGGTCGGCCCCGGAGACCCGCGCGTAGTGCGCCGCCTCTCGAAGTACATCGGTCAAGTCGCTGAAGCGCGCCGAGAGCCGGTCCTGACGGTCAGCCAGTCGAATGCCATGCTCAACGAGGCGGCCTAAGGCCTCATCGCTGACGGGCACGAGCGACTCCTCCCGTTGCACCCGCCACGCATGATGCGCGTACAGGCCGATGTGGCGGTCGTCCCGGGGCATCTCGTCGTCGAAGTCCGCCTTGATCTTGAAGACGCGGCGGAACTCATCGGTGTTCGAGTAGAGGAGGCGAAACAGCTCATCGTCTCCGACTGCGATGACCTTGACGTCGACGCGGATGGACTCGGGCTTGAGGGCGGACGACTGCCCGGGCGCCATCGCCTGCTCGGGCGATTGAATCTCCAGCTCGCGGGTCTTGAGCACTCGACACATGAAGCGCCAAACCCCGGCCTCCGAGGCGGCGTCGTTCGCGTTGAGCACGAGGAAGCCCCCGTCGGCGCGAAGCAGCGAGCCCGCCTTGATGTGCGTGAAGTCGACTGTGCCGCGCGTATCGTCCGTGGGGCGCTCGACGGTCCCGAGCAGGTTGGTGAAGCTGGGGAAGTTCTCGAAGACCACGGGCGTGCCAGTGGCACCTTCGTTGTCGAGCACGATGTTGATGCCCAAGCGCCGAACGAGGTCATCGAGGTGCCCCTGGCGCTCTCGCCCGTTCTCGCCCTCCTCCTGGTCTTCGAAGGCGTCGAGGTTGTCGATGATCGCGGTCGTGACCCCATCGAACCAGCGGCTGATTCCGTCGTATGGGTACTGCTCGACGACGTCGGCGAAGGTGTCCCGCAGGGCGGCCGTCACGGCGTCGGACTCCAGCGTGCGAATCTCGCCGTGCATCCGCCGGGCCTCTTTGCGGAGGTGCAGGAGGATCGCCCGCAGCTCGGCCTCGAGCCCCTCGTGCGCCGTCACGATCTCCTCGATGTTGGGGACCCGCGCCTTGCCCGTCGCGGCCAGCTCTCGAAGCTCGTCAATGTCTACGGGCTTCTTGCGATGGAGCGGATAGATCTCCAACTGCTGCATCTCGCCGACCTGTACCTGGGCGATCTGAAAACCACGTCTGCTGCACGTGGTCTCGAACTCGCCGATCGCCTCTCGCTCGAGCTGCTTGTACGACTCGGCGAGCCGCTCGCGGCGGCGTTCGACCTGCTCGCTGTCCAGGACCCGTGAGACGATGTCCGGCAGATCGTGGACGACCTTCTCGAGCTCCTTTCGAAAGCGCTTCGCCTCGCCGGCGGGCATCCGGAGGAGACTTGGCCGATCAGGGTCGGAGAAGTTGTGAACGTATGCGTAGTCGTTCAGCGCTCTCTGCCGACTTGGGCGGTTCGCGAGCAGCGCGCGCACCGTGCTCATCTTGCCGGTGCCCGACGAGCCGCAGACGAAGATGTTGTAGCCTGGGCTCTCCAGGGTCAGACCGAGTCGAAGGGCATCGAGCGCGCGCGCCTGCCCGATGAGGTCGTTCTCGTCGTTTGGTCGCTCCCGATGAGCCGCGATGGACTTGGGGTCACATCGCCATCGAAGCTCGGCGGCGGGCACCGTGTGTTTCAGAGCGGCGGAAGAACGGGCGGGTTTCTGCTTGGCCAAGGTCACCCCGGTCGGTCGTGTTTCGCGGACTCCATAGCCCATGGGCGCGCGACTCGAAAGACTTTCGCCATGGTCCCCGGTTCAGGGAAACTTTCCCGCTGAAGCGTGTGGATGCATAAAGTGTCCACCCGCCAGTTCATTATGGAAAGGCATCGAGAGGCCAGACGCGTGCCCAAGTTTTCCCACCGCGGCGTCGCGCTGCTCGCCCCCGAAGGCGATGCGGTCGAGGTCCTCATAGACAAAGTCGACAGCACCGGCGTGGGTCGGAGAATGCTGTCGGGGAGCAGCCCGGCGGGTCGAGAAGGCCTTCGGAAGCTCTTCGCGGCGGTCTACTCTCAAGGGCAACGAGAAGGTGTGGACCGGGCGATGGGCAAGGCCTCTTCGACGACGTCCACGCCTCCCGAGACCATCGCGGGCGAGGCGTCCACCTCGGGCGCGCTCATCGAGCTTGGGGAGACAATCCTGGCCCCGCGCTCCCCGGTTCAGCTGGTCGTGGAGCGGTTTCGCAATCAAAAGCTTCGGTTGCCTTCGCTGCCCGAGATCGCGATCCAGCTCAACCGCATCCTCTCCGATCCCGATCACGACACGATGAAGCTGATCGCGCTCGTTCAGCGGGATCCGGCCCTTTCGGCGCGCGTCATGCAACTCGGCGCCTCGCAGCTCTTCAACGTCGGGAGTCGGCCGCCGAAGACCTTGCACGACGCCATCGTCCGCATCGGGGCGCGCGAGCTGAACAGGCACCTCCTCGCCTTCGTGAATCGGAGGCTGTTTGCCTTCGCCTGCAGCGCCCGGGAACAAGCCCTGCGGGATCTGTGGCATCACTCGCTCGCGACGGCCGTGCTCTCGGAGTCCCTCGCGACATACCTCTCCGGGGCCAACCCGGCGACCTATTTTCTTCACGGCCTGCTGCACGATGTCGGTCGCGCGGTCTTGCTCCAAATCTTCGACGAGCTCGAGGCCGAGTCACAGCTCCCATTCTCGCCCGAGGAGATTGACCGGACCATCGACAGCCTGCACGGACAGTTCGGCTCGACGCTCCTTCAGAAGTGGAAGCTCGACGAGTCCTTCAGCGAGGTCGCGCTGTTCCACCATCAGCCTCAGAAGGCGTTCTCGAACTTGACGCTTGTATCGACGGTCTCGCTCGCCGGCGTCATCGCCTGCCGGGCCGGCTATGGAGATGAGGCGGATCCGAACGCGAACTTGCCCCTCGTCAATCACCCCTCGGCGGCGTTTCTCGGGCTCGATGAGCGGGCCCTCGCCGAGACCGAGATGGGCCTGAAACGCAAGTTTGAAGCGCTCGGGGAGCTCGTTTAGCGGGGCTCTTTAACCCTCAGGGGACCGCGCAGTAACCCAGCTCCGGCAGGTTCGCGATCGAGCCGATGCAGCGCGACGGCAGGGCGCATGTGTCCGGCCCCGCGAGGTCACAGAGCGCTCGGCAACGGGCGTCGGACTCGATGGAGAGGCACGCGAGGCCGAGCCCGCATCGGAGCGTGGCGCAGCGCTCATCGTCGTCGATGCAGCAGCTCTGCCCTTCGAGTTGGGGGCCGACAGCGACGCACGTTGGGAACGGGAGCGCGGGGACCGGGGCGCAGGTGGAGCCTGGCGCGCAGGCATCGCCCGACGCAAAGCCGCACGGGCTGGCGCAGACGCCGAGAGCCTCTGTAACGCGATACGCGCAGCGCCCCCCTTCGGCGCAAGGGCCGGCCGTCACGCAGACCTGATCGGCGGGCAGGCGGTCACACGTCGAGGGCAGGGCGCAGAGAGCTCGACAAGTGACTTGACCTTCGACGATCACGCAGGCTGCCTTCGGGGGGCAACTCTTGACTGTGCAGCCCGTGTCCGGTTGGGACTCGGCTCGAAGACAGAGGGGGTGCTGACCGTCGACGATCCGACAGTACTCACCGGTCGGGCAGGCGTCTTCTTCGAGTGGATCGCAGGTCTCCGCATCGATCACCAACGGTCCCGAGGAGCAGGCCGCGAGCGTGAGCGTGAGACGCCAGAGCGTGTGCGCCGGCCTCACCTATGGCCCCGCAAATTCGTCGTAGCTCGCCCGAATCGCAGCACAGGCTGCACGCGCGCGCGCGCCGCCGCGAAGGGGGGCTCCGTTGATGGAGAGGATCGGCGCGGCGACCAGGAGCGCGTTGGTCGCGAAGACGGCGCCGAGGTCGCTGAGGTCTTCGAGCGAGAGCGCGTCGACGACCGTCGCAAACCCCAGATGGGAGGCGAGGTCGAGGACGACGGACCGGCTGATCCCTGGGAGGATCCGACCGTCAGCGGGCGGCGTCACGAGCGTCGTCCCTGCGAGCGCGAAGACATTCCAGGTCGCCCCTTCGAGCACATGACGCCGACGCGGATCGACCAAGAGCGGCTCGTCGGGTGCGGCGGCCCGACGCACGAAGCCGGCCCAGGCCCGCGACGGAGACTTGTGCTCAGCCCACCGGGGTGGTGCTTCGACGGAGCGCACGGCGAAGCCCTCGCGGAGGGCGATGTGCGCCGCCGTGAGCGCGTCCACGGTGATCAGCGTATGAGGTGGCCCGTCGGCGTAGGCGGTCAGGCGGACGAGGAGCTCAAGGTCGTCGGTCGCTTCTCGGGCGAGCGCGTCCAACTCGTCCCCCACGGCGGCGCGGCGCTCGGCGGGAAGGTCCACGCGGAGCGCGTCGAGGCTTGAAGCCCAGCGCGCGAGGTGTCTGTCACGCCCGATGATGCGGCCAAACCGGGCTCGCATGGTCTCGACGACGCCATCACCGGCCAGGACCGCGCGGTCGCCCGGTCCAAAAAACGGCGCTGAGGCCTCGCAATACACCCCGTCCAGACTCACCCGTCCGACCATCGCGATTGACGCTCACATCCCTGCGCCGCCAAGCGTTCGGTCGCCTTGTGGACGCATGGTGGCCTTTGTACCATACGCGCCCCTCCGAACTCGCCCACCGAAACATAAAGCGCGGCCACCATGGACAAAGAGCTTGAGACCTCCCGGCATCAACTCGACTCGAACCCGCACGATGTCGGCGCCCTCGCCCGCCTCGAGTCGGCGCTGCTGAAGACCGGTGACTTCGCCGGGCTCGCCGCGCTGTATGCCGACAGGCTTGCGAACGCGTCGCCCGATGAGCAGCGGCACGGTTGGCACCACCTCGTCGCGGTGCTCGATGAACACTCGGCCTCGGCCGACGATCAACGACTCGAGTCCGAGGTCAGCTTCGTCACGGGCCGCATCGTGGAGGACCACCTCGGCCACGCTGATCAGGCGATGGTCCGCTACCAGCGCGCCTTCAAGCTCGACGCGCATCGGGTCGACGCGCTGCGTGCGGCGCGGTCCATCTACGTGAGCCAGGGCAACTGGCGGCTCGTGCTGCAGATCTTCTCGCTGGAGCTTCAGACCACCCAGGACCCCCTGGAGCAGGCCGAGCTCTACTTTCAGATGGCCGATATCTGCGTGGGTGAGCTCGGCGAGCGGGGCGACGCGGCCCTGTGTGCGCGAACGGCACTGCAGCTGGCCCCGGACCACGAACGGGCCCTTGAGTTCACCGCCCTCCTCCAAGAGGTCCACTCCGATCTCGCGTCCCGGTTCGCCGAGCTCGTCGCGCAGGCCGAGCAAGCCCGAGACCCCCGCCAGCGCGCGGCCCTTCAACTCCAGGCGGCGGAGCTGTGGATGAAGGAACAGCCGGACGACCCTCAGACCGAGGGGCTCCTCCAGTCGGTCCTGGCCGTCGATAGCCGAAACGACCACGCGCGGATTCTCCTCGAGCAATATTACGAGTCGAACGCGGACTGGACGTCGCTGACCCGGTTTCTCGAGGGCAGGATCGAGCAGACGACACGCAAGGCGGACCGGGTGGCGATCTTCCACCGGCTCGCGCAGATCGCCGCGACCGAAAGCCAGGACGCCGCCCTCGCCGCCCGATGGTTTCGCGAGGTGCTCACGCTTGATCCCAACGACGAGGAGGCCCTGAGCTACACCGTCGATTACTTCGGCGAAGCTGAACAGTGGGCCGACCTCGTCGCCATTTACGAAGCCGCGCTCCGGGCGAGGGGACGCGGCCATCACGAGAGCGCGATGCTCGTGCAGATCGCGATGATCTTGTGGCGGAAGGTCGGCGACCTCGAGCAGGCCGAGACCTACTTCAAGCGGATCAAGCTCAACGATCCCCGCAATGGGCTGATGTTGCAGTTCTATACGGAGTTCTACGCGACCCAGCAGGACTGGAAGAAGCTCCTGGCCACGCTGGCCTCGCGCCAGTCGGCCGAGGCGTCCGTCGAGGTCCGAATCGAGCTCGGCCTGGAGATGGCTCGAGTCGCTGAGGCCCAGATCGACAACGCCGAGAAGGCCATCGACATCTGGAAGTCGATCCTCAAGCTGAAGAACGACCACCCCGCAGCCCGTGAAGCTCTGCGGCGGCTGTTTCTACAGACTCAGAAGTGGAACGCCCTGCTGGAGTTCCTCAAAGAGGACCTCAACCTCATCCATGGGGTCGCGGCCAGCGACATCACGGAGCGGGTCTCCATCTATCGTCGCATGATCGAGATCTACCGCGACCAACTCAACCTCGAGGTCATGGTCGTCAATACGTACAACCAGATCTTGCTGGTCGACTCGGGCAACGCGGAGGCGCTCGACGCCCTGCAGGCGAGATACGAAGTCACCGCCCGCTGGAACGACCTCATCGGGATCCTCAAGAAGAGGATCGACCTGTCTGTGGCCGGGCACGACGACGACGGCCTCGTTGGGCTCCATCGGCACATCGCTCAGCTCTGGATCGAGAAGTTCAGCAACCCCGTCCAGGCCATCGGGCATCTTGAGGCGATCCTCGAGCTGAGGCCCCGGGACGAGGCGACGATTGGGCAGCTCATCGACATCTACCGCCACCGGAAAGACTGGCGGGCTCTCTACGCGATCTACCATCGGCAGCTCGACCTCCTCGTCGGGGCGGCGCGAATCGATCGCCTCAAGGAGATGGCCCGAATCGCCGCCGAGCGACTCGAGGAGCGGGGCGACGCGATCGAGATCTGGCGCGCGGTCGTCGAGGCCGAGCCGGAGGATTCCAAGGCGTGGCAGTCGCTCGAGCAGCTGCTCCAAAAGACGGAGCGCCACGCCGAGCTCGCACAGCTCTATGCGGACCAGGCGAGGCGCGCCCCGGACGACTCGAGTCGCATCGCCTGGCTGAAGAAGCTCGGCAATGTCTACGCCGAGAAGCTCGACGATGAGGAGCGCGCGGCGGAGACTTGGCGAGCGGTTCTGCGGATCACGCCGGGGGATGCCCACGCCGAGAACTATCTGCGTGAGTTGAACCTGCGCCGGGGTGACTGGGACGCGCTCGAGGCGCTCTACGGCGACCGTTCGGACTGGGAGGGCCTGATTCGTCTCCTCTCGGGCTCCGCAGCCCAGGGTCAGGACGTCGGGACCCGAGTCGACCTCTATCGGCGCATGGCGAGAATCTGCCACATCAACTTGGCCAACGAGGCCGCGGCCATCGAGTGTTGGGAGCGCGTCCTCCACGAAGACCCCGAAAATGCCCAGGCGGCGAGGGTCCTCGCACCCCACTTCGCGCGGGTCGCCAAGTGGGACCGTCTGGTGGTGGTGCTCGGGGTGCAACTCCGCAGCGAAAACGAAGACCAGGTGGGGCTGCATCTGGAGCTCTCGACCATCCATGAGCGGTCGCTCGGGGACGTGTCACAGGCCTTTTCTCATCTCGCTTCCGCCCTTCAGCTCGCGCCCGAGCGCCCAGATATTCTGGTCGGCGCGCGCCGGCTCGCGTTGGAGGCGGGCTTGGGGGCCGAGTTCGTCGTGCTGCTGACGTCCCTCTGCGACGTGGTCGACGACGCGCCCACCGAGGTGAGGCTCCGCAGCGTGCTTGGTGAGCTGTGCCGAGACGAGTTGGGACGGGACACAGAGGCCGCCGTCCACCTTGAGCGCGTGCGAACCCTGGCCGGAGACGCACCGGATCTGCTCGCCGCGCTCGTCGCGCTCTACGAGAAACTGTCCCGCTGGGACGAGCTCCTCG
>SHZC01000110.1 GCA_009692505.1 Myxococcales bacterium | reverse complement strand
CGCCGGGAGGACCCCGGAGTCCTCGAGGAAAGTGAAGCTCTTGGCCGAGGACCACAGGTAGTAGTAATACGAGAGGCTCCAGCCGCCGGTCGCCGCGCTCGTGGTCTGAAAGTTGTAGCGGTTGCGCAGCCAGCGCAGATACGCCTGCACGCCGGTGTCGTTCAGATCGGCGCCGCCGATGATCTGCCCCCAGAGGCCCGACGCCGTCTGCTGGTATGAGGGCGCGCTGCCGGCGTTGTAGCCGTGGCCGCGCTCGATGGGATCCAGGCCACCGGCCATCCCGTTGGCGCGATAGCCCGCCCCTGAGGCCGCCGCCAGTTGGTTGAGGCGGGCGAGGCGGGCCGGGTCCGAGTAGGCCGGCTCGTTGAAGACGCCTCGGGCCGCGGCGAGGCCCGCCATCGTCAACTGCGTCGTCGAGGAGTCGTTGCAGTCGCCATTGGTGTAGCACCAATAACCGGCGCCGTTTTGATTGGCAGCCATGCGGTCGAAGACGCTCCGGATGCTGTTCAAAGCGCCGGCCTGGCTGGGCCCGCCGCTCCGAAGATAGACCGAGAGCGCCATCAGATCGCCGCCGTCGCGGTAGGCGTAGAAGTTGTTCCCCGCCGCCCGATTGATGATGTAGCTCATCACGCGCTCGATCCGCGCCTGGTCGGCGGGTGAGGCGTTGATATAGCCGCTCGGCTCGGCGTTCTGGTCGGCGCTCGCCCGCTTCTCGAGGAGCGTCAGGGCCACAAGACCCGCCGCGTCGCCGGCCGAGCTTGGGTTGTTAAACGCGCCTTGTTGATCGAGCCACAGCAGCCCCCGGTCAATCGACGTGGCGACGTCGCGGGAGAAGTTGGTTTCCTGCGCCTGCGCCTGGGTGATGAGGCCGAGGAACAGGATCACAGCGGCCCATCCCGTTACGAATCTAGAGGACATCGGCACCCCCCGGCTCACGTTGAAGAAGACGAGAGACGCTACCCGCAAGGGGCGAGCCACACAAGGACGGGGCCCGAAGCTCGAGGGCTCAGCGGGGCCCGACGCCCGCCACGGGGGCCAGAAGGAAGTTCATGGCGCCCTGAAACTGGGAGGGGTCGCCCGTGCCGATGTTGGGGGCGAGACCGCCGAAGTAGTTGTCCGCGAGGTCGCAGTCGATCGAGCCCCCGATGTCGAGGAAGTCGCTCTGCGCGCCGTCGAAGTGGCTGTTGCGAAAGATGGCGCGGGAATGGGCGATCATCACCGGCACCGCCGCGCCGTCGAAGACGCTGTCCGAGACGGTGATGTCGAGGTCCGCCCGGTTGATGTGAATCGGGCAGTGGCAGTTCGTGAACTGAACGTGGTCGAGGACGGCGCCGCCCCCGTTCCAGACGACGCAGTCGGGGCCGACCCGAGGCTGCTGAAAGTCGACGAGGCTGTCGGTCATGTTCAAGGAGCCGCCGGTGATCACGAGGCTCGAGCCACCGATGATGTCGACGTGATCGAAGTCCCCGCCGTTCTCCAGACGAAAGCCGGTTTGGCAGCGCTCGATGTGGCCGAACGCCAAGTCAATCCGGCCCTCTCGCGCGCCCTCGATGCCGGTCGAAGCGTCGTAGATCTCGAAGTGCTGACCCCGAAGGAGCCCACCGACCCGGAGGCCGCGCCAGCCCGCTCGGCCCTCGAAGCGTACCTTCGCCTCGGCCGCGCCCTCGAGGACGAGCTCACCGGCGATGGCCAGACCCGCCACAGCACCTCCGGTCACCGTCACGACCGTGCCCGCGCAGAGAACGAGTGAGGCGCCGGCCGGGACGACGGAGGCACCGGTGAGCTCAACGTCTCCGCAGAGGTGCCCGGAGAGGTCGCCTTGGACGCGGACTTGCTCACGGATGGGCGGGCCATCGGTGAGCGTAAGGTCGTTTGGGACGGGCGCGGCGGAGACATCGACGAGGGCCTGATCACTCACGGGGCCCGCGTCGACGAGGGCCTGATCACTCACGGGGCCCGCGTCGACGAGGGCCTGATCACTCACGGGGCCCGCGTCGACGAGGGCCTGATCACCCGCGAGCACCGCGTCAGGGGCGGCCTGATCGCCCTCTAGACCGTGGTCGGCGAGCCTCTGGTCGGCCAGCGCGGCATCGGCCATGACGCTCGGCCCGTCAGCCTTGACGCTCAGGCCATCGTCCGCGACCGTCGAGCCGTTGCCCTCCTCGGTGGGCTGACACGAGACCGCCGTGGTCAACAGCACACAAACAATCGAGAATGTCCCGCGCATAAGCACCTCCGAACCATCCAGACTAACGAGGCCACATGGGAAACTTCTACCGCGACAACGAGGATCTCCGCTTCTACTTTGAGCGGGGCCTCGACTGGGCCCCCCTCGTTGAGCTCGTCGAGCAGGGTTATGCGTTCACCTCCGACGAAGGCCCGAAGGATCTCGACGCCGCTCGAGCTTTCTATGCGGACATCCTGGAGTCCGTGGGGCAGTTCACCGCGGAGGTCATCGCGCCCAAGGCGGCGTTGATTGATCGCGAGGGCGTGTCCTTCAAGGATGGAGAGGTCACGTTTCCCCCCACGCTGGCGAAGGTCTTCGAGGAGATCCGCAAGCTCGAGCTGCACGGGATGTGTCTGCCTCGGGAGCTCGGCGGGCAAAACGTGCCGCTCATGATCTACATGCTCAACTCCGAGATGTTCGCCCGCGCCGAGGTCTCCGTCATGGCGCACCACGGGTTCCACGGCGGCATCGCGATGGCCCTCCTCTTCTTCTCGCTCATGGAGGGCAGCACGGAGATTGAGTCTCTCAACGGCGGGGCCGCGGGGCGAATCAAGAAGACGCGCTTCGAGGCGGAGATCCGCGAGATCATCTCGGGCGCCGCGTGGGGCTGCATGGACATCACCGAGCCCAACGCCGGCAGCGATATGGCCGCCTTGAGGACTCGCGGCACGCTCGGGGAAGACGGTCGCTGGTCCGTCACGGGCGAGAAGATCTTCATCACCTCGGGACACGGCAAGTATCACCTCGTCGTGGCTCGCACCGAAGACGCCGCCGACAACGACGATCCGTTCGCCGGGCTCAAGGGCCTGTCGATGTTCCTCGTGCCCATCTACGCGGACACGCCTTCCGGCCGCAGGCGACTGGCGACCGTGTCGCGCATCGAGGAGAAGCTCGGCCATCACGGATCGGCGACATGTGCGATCCGCTTCGAGGACTCACCGGCGCACCTCTTAGGCAAGCGGGGCGAGGGCTTCAACCTCATGCTCCTGCTCATGAACAACGCCCGGATCGGCGTGGCGTTCGAGGCCATCGGCCTAGGTGAGGCCGCCCTGAGGCTCGCGCGCGAATATGCCTCGTCGCGCCCGAGCATGGGCAAGAACATCGACCGGCATGAGCTCATCGCCGACTACCTCGATGAGATGAAGACCGATCTCCAGGGCGTTCGAGCCTTGGCGATGGGCGGCGGCTTCGCCGAGGAGCTCTCGCAGCGTCTGCGGACGGCGTTGATCTTCCGGGACACCCTGCCCCCAGACCAGCTCGCCACGCTGCAGAGCCGCCTCTCCGCCGCCAAACGCCGCGCCCGCCGCTTCACGCCTTTGGCCAAGTATCTGGCCGGAGAGAAGGCCGTCGAGATCTCGCGCCTCGCCGTCCAGATCCACGGGGGCGTCGGCTATACGAAGGAGTACGGGGCCGAGAAGCTCCTGCGCGACGCGATGGTCATGCCGATTTACGAAGGCACCAGCCAGATTCAGTCGCTCATGGCGATGAAGGACACGCTGGGTGCGATCATCAAGAACCCCGGTCGCTTCGTGCGGCGCACCGCCAAGGCCAGCTGGAATTCGGTCTCGGCGCGGGATCCTCTGGAGAGACGCGTAGCCAAACTACAGGTCTTGTCCTTGTCGGCGCAGCGGTTCCTCTTGACCCGTACGGCGGCGCAGAAGCTGGAGAACGTCCCGGTCACGGAATGGCCCAAGACGTTGACGAAGGAGTGGGATCCGAAACGCGACTTCGCGCTCGCCATGCTGCACGCCGAGCGACTCACGCGCCTGCTTTGCATGGAGGCAATCGCCGAGCTACTCTGGGAACAGGCCAAAGAATTCGAAGACCGCCGGGAGGTTCTCGAACGCCATCTGGAGCGGGCCGAGCCGCGGGCGCGCTGCCTGCACGAGGAGATCACCACGACGGGTTCACGTCTGTTGCGGGCACTCGAGGAAGGGTCATGAGAACGACCGACCTGATGAAGTATGTCATCTCACTCATCGGTGCTGGCTCTCTCTGTTGCGAGGAGACGCAGTGCCGGGCCACGCCGCTCCACCCCTTGGATCGGGAGCCTCTGAAGGAGGCCAAGCTCAACATCGAGCACAACGCCACGGACGGGGGACACGGGCTTTCAGGG
Source organism: Myxococcales bacterium (assembly GCA_009692505.1). GTDB lineage: Bacteria > Myxococcota_A > Bradymonadia > UBA7976 > UBA1532 > SHZC01. Next base: position 13,123 of record SHZC01000110.1, on the reverse strand, counting down.
CTTCATTGACAGCGAAGGCTGGGAGCGCCTCGAGGTCACGAGGCCGGGCGGCGTCGTGCTCTCTTTTGACGGTCGCGGGGCCCTCGACGCGTTGGGTATGACGGAGCTCTTCTTTGAGACGGTCAAGCCGGAGAACGCCGACTTACCCATCTCGGAGATCCTGGCGAAGCTGCCGGAGGGTGAGTACCTCTTCGAGGGTCCACGGTCGGAGAACGGGAGACGAGAGGGGCTGACAGCGGGCACGGCTTGGCTGAGCCATAAGATCCCAGCGGGACCGCGGCTCGAGTCCCCGAAGGCCTCTGCCAATGTGGCCACCGGAGATGTCGTCATGAGCTGGCTGCCGGTGACGCTCGATGGGGAGCCGCTTCAGATCGTGGCGTACCAGCTCATCGTGGAGAAAATTCAGGATCCGCACCCACACATCATCGGCAAGATGGGCTCGATGAGCATGTATCTGCCGAGCGGCGTCACCTCGATCACGCTGCCCGCGGCGTTCTTCGAGCCCAAGTCGGCGTATGCATGGGACGTCCTCGCGATTGAGGAGAGCGGCAACCAGACGCTTTCGTCAAGTGAGTTTACGACCCTCTAAGGCGCAGTGGCGGCGGTCGTCGCTGGGCGCGCGGGGGCGTCGGCGCGCAGCGGCATCGGCACATCGACCTCCTCTTGGACGTTAAAGCCATTGGGGAAGTTCAGCCCCTGCACTCGGACCTTGAGATCCGCAAAGACCCACTCCCGCGTCACCGCCGAGTACGAGCGCAGCGCGGCGATGCTCTTCGGATCCGTCGTCGGCAGCTCGCCCGTCGCCGTGGTCGGTGGGCCGTAGAGCTTCTCGTGGTGTTCGAAGGTCGAGCGCAGATCGGCGATCGCCCCGTCGATCTGGGCCTTGGGCCACATCCGCTGGAGCGAGACATGGCGCAGCGGCAGGTTCTTGCTGTCGAAGATGAAGAGGAGGCGCGCGGGTGAGACGGTCGGGCGCGGGCGATCCTTGACGAGCGCCGCGTCGATGCCGTCGCAGGCCCAACGTACCTGTGGATTCGTCTCGCGGGGGCTGCGCCACTGAACGATGGAGGCACCGGTCACGCTGTCGATAGCCTTGCCTTGGGCGAGCGCCTGCTCGATCTCAAGCTTCTTCGAGGCCCTCATCGTGTCCATCGCCGTGCGCATTGAGCGGTCGCTGCAGGTGGCCCCCATTTGCTTCGTGAGGACGACGGCCTCGTCGAAGGTCGTCGTGCCGACGCGGGCACCGAAGATGGACGAGGTTGGGGCCTTCTTGCCCGGCGGGGCCTCGGTGAAGACCGGCAGCTCATCGGGTGGATCTTCCCAAGCGGGGATGAGCTTGCGCTTGGCCGCCGCGCTGGGCACGGCGGGCACGGAGCCCAATGTTCGCTCAGACGTCCCCGCCGGAGCGGGGCTCGGCGCCTGATTACACGCCGCGAGGGCACACGCCGCGAGGGCGAGCGAGTTCAGCGATGGCAGGCGGACTGTTTTCATGGGGAATCGAAGAGGCACGAGGCAGGCGGGGGGCAGGCCAAGAGGAGACCGAGGCCGAGCTTCAGGGCATCATCGAGGCCGGGCCCGCGGGGGTCATCGGCGCGCAGTTGACCTCCTCGGCGTCGGACACGATATCCGGGCAGGTCGCTGCGATGGCGCCGAGGGTCGTGTCGATATCGGCCTCGGCGACGCCAAAGCCGACCAGGACGTCGACGAGGTGACCGGCGAGCGCGAAGAAGTCGGCGGCGGTGATGGGTCCACCCGCGGCGTCGAGCAGGGGCTTGTGCACTTCGCGCATGTTGGTCAGGCAGACGTTCATGGCGCTGACGCCGGGCTCGATGTCGCCGGCGTCGACCTCGCTGCCGAAGGCGCAGGGGCCACCCGCGACGGCGCAGACCTGGCGCACGAGGCAGGTCTTGACGCGAGGCACGTCGGCCACGGTGAAGAAGGTGACGAGCTTCGCGTCAGCGACAATGGCGTCGACGAGCCCGTCGATGACGGCCACGATGGACTCTTTGCCACCGAGGCGCTGGTAGAGCGTACCGTTATTGGTGGCGTCTTCGACCATCTGCACGGCCAAAGGCCCGATGCCCGCGCCGGCGACGTCGATGATGGCCTGGGGCACCTCAAGCTCAATGAACGTGGCGACGAGGTCTCCGACGAGATCGTTGAAGTCCTGCTGGCTGATCTTCATGCCCGCGTGCGCGGTGGTCATGTCCCGGCAGCCGTCGGCGTCGATGGCTTCCATATTGCCGAGCCCCGGGTAGGTGACGGGGCCATTGGCGAAGGCCGTGACGAACTTGTTCAGGCAGGTGACCAAGCGGCCGCCCTGCACGTTCTGGTTGAGGAAGTAGCCGTTGATGCGGTTGTCGGCGAGGACGCGAGCCACGAAGTTGTCCACGGCGACGGCGATACCGACGCTGCAGCCGAGGGTCTTGTAGGTGCCGTCAGGCTGGGCGGCGCAGTCCTCGACCGGGACCATGTTGCCGCCTGCTCCACCCGCGCCGCCGGCCGGAATGCCGCCCGCGCCACCGGCACCGCCGACCTCGCCACCAGCGCCGCCAGCGGGGGTGCCGCCAACGGGAGCGCCACCCGCGCCACCGACCACTCCGCCGCCTTCGCCGCCGACCGGAGCGCCACCCGCGCCACCCGTAGGCGTACCGCCCGTCGGGCCACCGTCCGTGGTCGCCGCCGGGTCGCTGGACTTGTGACAGCCAAAGAGCGAAAGGCTGGTCCCGAGCATCGCGGTCAAAACGAAATTGCAGCGCTTCATGTATTCATCCCCCATCATAAGTTTTTCATGTGTTCGAACCCTGAATGCGCGCTTGGTAACACCAATGAGCCGACGGGCGCAAAGATTATTGCCGAACTCTGTAGTGCCCATCGGGCGTCGCTTCGACCCGAGGCGGCCGCTGGGTCTGGGCGAAGCTCTCGTCGATCTTCAGGAGTTCGGCCCAAAGGGCGGCGTGCGCGGGCTGGGCCTCAAGGCGCTCTCTGCAGTCGGCTCGCCCGAAGCGGCACGGCCAGGCGTGAACGGTGGGGCGTTGTCCGCGGTCCATGACAAGCGCCGCTGCGACGTACAGCCACTCGATGGCGGTGTCGCCGAGCGGAAGGCAGCCGATCGTGACACAGCCGCCATGAATCATGATGTCGCCCCCTGGTGGTCGCCCTCGGCGCCGTGCCCTCTGCCGGTCAACCGGGTTTGGATAGTCCAGACCAAGTGAGAGGTGAAACCGGCTGCGCGGGTTGAAGCGCGCCAAGGTGTACACGCCCTCGGGGACCTGAAGATCTCCTTCCAGCACCTTGGGGCCGAGGTCGCCGCTCCGCATGCAGACCCCGAGCGTCCGCACGAGCCGGTAGACCGAGCGGGGATCGGCCGACGGTGCCCAGACCTCGACCTGCCCCTCGGCCTTGAAGTGGCGAAGGAGGAGTCCACTCGGGGGGAACGCGGCGCCCGCGTCCACGAAGTCCCGGCGCACAGAGGGCTCACGTCGCTTCAGCGCGTCGGCCACGCGGGGCGCTTGGCGCTGGCCGTCGAGGAAGGGACCGGCGTGCAGCGGCGAGACGACGCTGAACAAGCCGAGAAAGATCAATCCCAAGTGGAGCACGACACACATGCCCGTCGAAACGGGCGGCGAGGCTCCGCGGTCTCAAATGTCTAGGGAGGACGCTTCAGCCTCGGCGGCGGCGGCGCCACAGGGCGAGCAGTGCCAGCGGCAGGAGCGGTGTCAACGGCGATCGCCCACCAACGGTCCGGCAGCCACAACCGGCATCGTCGGTACCACCTGCGTCACACGGCGGCGCGCTCTCCGCGCGGCAGCCCCCGCAACGCCCGTTGCACGCCACATCCCAGACCGTGCCCGCCCCGCAGAGCGAGACACAGACGCCGTCGCGCATCTGCGTGCCGGGGCCGCAGACGGGGTCCGGAGAGACCGTGCAGACTACGCCTTGATCGGGGGCCTCAGGATCGAAACAGAGCCCGTCATCTCCCCGCGACTGACCGAGCGGGCAGAGGGCGAGCCCACCGACATCCCTCGGACCCCCGCCGTCGACGTGGGCGTCCACGGTCAAGAGCGGCGGTCCATCGGTCGGCACCGGGCCTTGGTCGGCTACGCTCTGGTCGGGCAGCTCGGGGAACCCACCGTCGGGCACCTGACCTACGGCGTGAACGACGGGATCCGTGCGGGCCGGCTCGGTCCCGTCCGCGCTGATGGTCGCGACGTTCGTAATAATCGTGCCCTCGAGGGTGTCGTCGTTCACGGTCACGCGGAAGCGCACGATGTGGCGCTCAGCGGGTGCGATCCGCTCGATGCCGGGGAGCGCGGTGAGCTCCAGGCCATTCGCCAGCGGGGTGTCCCCGTTGGGGGTGTCCGCGACGTTGAGCTGATCAACGACGGTCGTGCCCTCGACATAGGTCGTGCCGGGGGGCGCCGCGTCCGTCAAGACGACGTGGGTCGCGAAGTCTCCGCCGGTGTTCTCGACCACGATGAGATAGTCGATGCTATCGCCGGGCTGGACGGCGCTGCGCGAGGGCGGGTTGGCGGACTTCTCGGGCTTGATGCTCTCGAAGGACGGCGGGATGTGATCGAAGGCGATGAGCAGCCAGTTGGTAAAGACCTGCTCACCTGCCGTCAGGAGGCCGTCGCCCCGAGGAAGCGTGATGAGCACGTCGGCCTCGACGTCGCCGGGTTCGAGGGCGTCGGGCAGACGGAAGGTGTCGAGATCCACGGCTCGGACGCCCTGTTCGCAGCGCCCATCGGCCCGCCCGCTGTTGACCGTCTCGTTGAAGATGTTCCGGGCCGGGTTGCAGGGATCGCTCACCTCGACGCCGTTGACGCTCACGCTGTCGCCCTGTGTGCCGCTGTCGCCCTCAAGCGCGCAGATGGTCAAGTCGACCGCGGGGTTCGCCGGGGCCAGAAAGCCACGCGGATGAAGGCGGCGCTCGCCCCCGGAGATGAGCTCGAAGCCCTGATAGTAATACAGGCGGCGGAGCGGGAGCGACTCCTCCTCGTAGACAACGAGCAGGGACCACCCACCGATGGCGATGCTCGCGGCCGCGGCGACGAGCGTGCGCGGATCAGCGTCGCTCGCGCCGGGGATCGTCACGTCGGACACCCGCCACAGGCCATTGAGTCTGCCGCCACCGTCCCGGTGGGTCGTCAAAGCCTCCGTCACGTCGGCGTGCATGCTCATGAACGTGAAGCCGCAGTCCGGTGCGATGCCGCAGATGAACTCGAAGAGCTGGCAGGATGGGGCGTCGAGCGCGTCGTCGAAGGTCTCGGAGAGCGCGGGATCGGCGTCCACGAGGGAGGCTCCTCCGCCGGGTGGCGTCATCATGACCTGCGTGTCGGGGGCGTCGCCCTGAGGCAAGCTGGCGAACCAGTTGAGCCGAGCGTGCACCACCCTGAGCCCCGGAAGGTCAGGCAGGTTGTCGAGGGTCGCCGTGCTGTCGCTCAGCCCCGCGCAGTTATTGCCGCTCCCGGCACAGGTCCCTTCCACGCAATTGAGGAGGGAGGCCGCCGTGGCCGAGTAGTTCATGTGGCCTTCGAAGACCTGCATGGGATCAGGCCCGAGCGCGCGACCCTGCCCCAACGCTAGGCCTGGGAGGCAAACCAGGGCGGCCATTTTCAAGATAGTCAATGAGCTTGACGACATGAGATTTCCCCTCGGAGAGTGTGGCGCTCGCGCGGCGCGACTATGCCGGATCCTCGCGATCTGGGTCACGAACTGGCACGCCGCCATGCTGGGCCAATCGCGCAGTCGCGCTCAGAACGACTCCGAGGCGATGCCCGTCTCGTTGATCGACAAGGCCACCCCACCCCTCAGGGACGTCGTCCCCGTGTAGAGCAGGTATCGCGCGCCGAAGCGGACGTTCGTCGGCTCGGCGAGCTTGCGGCCGCTGACCTCGAGCACCGGGTTGTAGGCGTATCGCTCGAAGGGTGTATCGGCAAGATGCGCCGCGGCGAACGCCAGCGTCCGCACCTCTCCGCGAAGCCCGACATAGAAGAGACGGAAGACCCTTCGACCCGTCGCGGTAACGGCGATCCGCACCTCGGGATCGAGCACGCCGCTGCCATCGAAGCAGGCTGTCGGTTGACCCTTGAGGTCCTTGCAGCCGGCGCCGCTGTCGAGGATCGAGACGCGGCTCTGGAAGGTTGGCCCCGCGGTGTGCCTTATCGATGCAGGCAGGCCCATCGCCGAACGCGCTTGGTAATAGATGTGCGCGACCCCGTCGGCGAAGACGAGGCTCGGCGACGAGATCCCGCCTGCTTCATCGGGATCGGCGACGAGGAGAGGCGCCCCGTCCGGTATGAAGGACCTCCCGTCGTCTGAGACCGCGTGCCAGAGCACAGACCCGCTCGCGTCCCCGAAGACCAAATGCCAGAGCCCCGCTTCGTCGATGGCCACCGTGGGACTCGCGCTGGCATCGGGTCGGAGCCCCGGGACGACGTCCACGAAGGGTCCGAAGACGATCCCATCCGGGCTGTCGGCGCGCCCCAGAATCGGCGGGTCCCCGCCGGCAACGACGAGCGCGAACATCGAGACGGTCTGCCCGTAGACCACCATCGACGGCGAGCGCACCGCCACCTGTCCGGGCAAGAGCGCGGGCGGAAACACGAAGTCGGTGACGGTCTCGAGCCGTTCAAGCGAGACGGGGACGTAGGGGGCGATGCCGCGGTTCGGCAGGTTCTCGGCACCGCCGTCCTCGCCGCCGAGCGTGCCGCAGGAGAGCACGGTCAAGAGCAGCGGCCAGGCGCCCCGCAAAACGCGCCTCAAAACGGGAACCCCAGGCTCGCGGCGACTGTGACGATGGACCCGCTCGCCGTGTAGTCTCCGACCAGATCGGCGGGCGCGGACTTCTCGTAGTCGCGGTCCGGCATGGCGATGAGCAAGGCCCCCAGGTCAAGCAGGACGGGCTTTGGGAAGACCGAGGTGAGCTCGGAGAACGAGAACCCGAGGCCCGCTGAAAACCCGTGTTTGTCGAGGTCCACCATGTTCGTGAGACCGGACTGGTCGGGCGCCGGGGAGGGCTCCAGGAAGTAGCCGGCCCGCGCGACGAGGCCCACCTGCCGGCCCGCGTACACGGAGTACTCCAGCCCCAGACGAGGGACGAAGATGTCCACGAAGTGCGGGGCCGCTGGCGGATCAGGGAGCGGGATCTCGAACTGAAGCGGCGACAACGAGAGCGAGAGATCGATACGCGCCGTCGAGGTCGGAAACCCGCTCCACTGGAGCCAGCCCAGGTCGCCGGTGAGCAGGAGATCGCCGAAGTCATACGCCAGACCGAATACGACCTGCCGGGGTGAGAACAGGCTGTGGTTGACCGAGCGCAGCAGGAACTCCCCGTTTTGAACGAGGACCTGTGGGGGTTGCTCAGGGGGTCCAGCCACGATCTGACCATGGACGAAGACGTCGATGTCGAGCGCGAGGCTGAAGGACTCCCGCTCCGTCAGGCCGAGCCGCAGCTTGGGTGTCGGTTTCCACAGGAGCCCGAAGCTCGGATAACGCACGGCGCGGAGGTTCACGTCGATCGACGAGAGGAGCCGGGTTTGGGAGGCGTCCGTGAGATGAACCGTGCCTTGAACGTCCAGCCGTCCTTCGGTGTTCGAGAGGTAGGTGAGCCCCGCGCCGAAGTAAAGTGACTTGACGACCTCGACGGCCGCGCTGGAGGTGATGACGAGCCGCTGCGGACGATTGTCGTAGAGCTCGAAGCGGGGCTGGGATTGTCGGAGCGCGCGGAGTCGCGTGACGCGGCCGTCGGGCAGATAGAGCCCGAGCGCGAAGGCGACCGATCGACCAAAGAGCGTGCCCGGGAGATCGAGCCCGCCTTGGAAGCCGTGGGCCGAATCGACGTTGAGGTCATGCCCGCCCAAGGAGAGCGAGGGCTGGGCGTAGAGGTAGCCCAAGTCAATCCGCAGCCCGGTGATCGCCGCAAGCGCCGCCGGGTTGTAGTAGTTGGCCGAGACGTCGTCGACGGCGGCGGTCATGGCCCCCCCCATGGACAGCCCTCGGCCCCCAAACCCGAAGGCGTCGAGGGGGTTTGAGAGCGCGCGATCGGGTACGGCGAGCGTGAGCAGGATCGCGGCGGCGAGAGACCTCATGGCCGAACCTCCTGGAGGTTTGGACAAACCTCCAGGTCGATCGCCCACGCGACGACATCTCCGCCAAAGCGATGGGTGATCGGGAGGTCGTTGGCCTGCGTCTCGAGGCGACCGTCAGAGAGACGCTGGATCTGAGCGCCGAGATCGAGACGCAGGGCCCCGAAGGTGAAGCCGAGCCCCAAGGCGGCCACGAGGCGGTCGGAGTCGAGATAGGCGTGGAGCGAGGTTCGACCTGGGGCCGGCGTGGGCTCATACGCGAGACCGGCGCGGGGCTTCAGAATCAACGGGCCGAGCTCAATGGGCCGCTCGGTCCCGACGCGAAAGACGACGGTGTCGTGGAAGTTGGGCGCGGGCTGCGGGGCGTCGGTCTCCGGGACCGCCGAATAGGCGATGACGTTCGGGAATCGGCTCCACTGCTTGTAGGTGAACCCGGCGGCGACGGTCAGGGCGGTCGCCGACGGCGGGCGACCCGAGACCTCGACGCCGAGCTGCCGAGGGTCGTATTGCGCCACGCCGGAGATGTCGAGCAGCGGGATCGGGAGCGGGAAGCTGTCGCCGAGGTTCGCCTTGAGCGGCAGGGCAAACGTCGCCATGGACTCGCCGCGGAAGTTCAGGGCGAGGCCTGTCTCCCGAGTGGGCCTGAGCAGCACGCCGAAGGTGGGCGCGTAGTCCGCGAGCAGCTCATCGTTCACCGTCGAGCCGATGCGCCCCGTCTCGTTTTGCCGCACGTCGATGTCCCCGTTCAACTCGGCGAGCGCGATGAAGCCGAAACCCAAGCCCACTCGGTCGGAGAGCCGCAGTGCCAACGCGAGCTGAAGGCTGACGGTCTGCGCGCGGTTCTCGAGGAGCACGAACGACGGCTCGCCGGGTCGCGCGATGTCGGCGTGCAGGATCGAGCCAAACGGGAGGACAAACGCCGAGCCCAGTATCAGGCGGTCTTTAAGCGCGCCTCCAAGCGGGAGTGGGATCCCGAAACCCAGGATCGCCGAAGGCGCCTCTCTCGTCGATCGGGACGCGCCGTTCAGCTCCAGGTCGAAGTGGCCCTGCACATAGCCGAGCTCAAAGGTGTTCCGCGCGTCGAACGCCAACGCCCCCGGATTGTAGTAGACGGCCGCCGGGCCCCTCGCTGTGGTCGCTGCGGCCCCGGCCATCGACAGGCCCCGCGCGCCATAGCCGAACAAGTCGAGCACGCTCGCGTGGGCCATACGACTGTCGACGAGGACGAGCAGCAGGACCCACGGAGACAGCGCGTTTGGGCATCGGACCACGGCGCGGGACGCTACACCGATTCTGCGGGCTGTGGCATCGTACCGCCAATGTCCAAGCCCCTTCATTCGGACTTCGTGGCCGCCGTGACGCAGTTCATGGAAGACCAAGTCCCGTTCAATCGTTTCCTTGGCGTCAAGTTCGAGCACCTCGCTCGCGGGGAGTGCGTCTTGCGTATCCCGTGGCGCGACGAGCTCGTCGGTGACTTTTCGAGGCCGGCCGTCCACGGGGGCGTCGTCTCCACGCTCATCGACACGGCCGGCGGCGCGGCCTGCTTCGCCATGCTCGACCGACCGACTGATCGAGTGAGCACGATTGATATGCGCGTCGACTACCTCCGGGCTGCCGCTGGCGAGGACCTGCTGTGTCGGGCGATCGTGGTGCGGATGGGCAACCGGGTCGCCGTCGCGCGCATGGAGGTCTTCTCCGGTCAGCTCGACGGCCCCGATGGACCCACCGCGACCGGCAATGGCGTCTACAACGTGTACCGCCGGGGCGAACGCGCATGAAGGCCGGGCATTGCTGGGCGATCGCGTCGTGCCTCGCCTGCTCTGAGCCCAGTGATCCGGCGTCGAGCGAAGGCCAGCAGGACGCCGAGCGACCGTTTTTCATTGACCTGGATTCACCTCCGCTTCGTCGACTCGACGCCGAGGTCACGAAGCCGCCTTCGCCGGAGGCCTGCGCTTTGACCTGCGCCTATCTGACCGCTTGCGTCACGGACCCAAACGACGAGAGCTGCAAGGGCGTCGGGCCCGGCGACGAGGAGAGCTTCGCGCTACGCTGCGCTGAGCTCTGTGCGCTGGGTGCCGGCTTCGAGACCGTCGTCCGCGTGGAGCAGAGCTGCGCCGAGGCGGTCGCACTCGCCCGTTCGGCGTCGATCGCCTTGGCGTACGACTGCGCGGAGCGACCGCCCCCTGAGTCCATGGCCTGCCGCAGCTTCGCCGATCGAGTGGCGACCTGCACCGCCAACAGCTGCCCCCCTGCCCTACCCATTACCGCGGGCATCTCGTCGTGGCTGCGCCAGAGCTGCGAGCTCGGGGTCGCCGCCGGGCTCGTCGATGAGGCCGCGCTGGGCGCCCGCATCACGGTTGACACCCCCTGCGAGGAGCCTGCCGTACAGGGTCAGGTCACCGACTTGATCGGCGCACCGCCGATCTCGGTGGGTCCGCTCACCCAGCTCTGCGAGGTCGGCCCGGCCCGCGATGCCTTCACCTGCGGCCGCGCCTGCCACAACCTTCGACCCTGCTTGCCCCCCCGCTCGGCGCTCCGGGAGGCCGAGTACTGCGCGTTTGTCTGCGCCGTCGACGTGTCGCTTCAGGACGCCTTCTCCTGCGTCGCAGACTCGCCGGGGTGCGCCGCCGCTGGCTCGTGTTTTTAGGGCTGCGAGAGCCGCGCTGTCGTCGCCTCGTCGAGCACGCGTCCGAGCGTCTTCAAGGTCACCGCGCCGTTCTCCAAGACGCGGTCGTGGAACCACTTCAAGTCGAAACGTTTGCCCAGCGTCTCCTCGGCCTTGCGCCTGATCCGCCGGATCTCCAGCTCTCCGAGCTTGTACGCGAGCGCCTGTGCCGGCCAGATGATGTAGCGGTCAATCTCCGCCTCGCCGTCCCCATCGCGGTTGCCGGTCTTGGCCAAGAGAAAGTCGAGCGCCTGCTTTCGCGACCAGAGCTTGGCGTGGAGGCCCGTATCGACGACCAGCCGAACGGCGCGCCACATCTCCTCGCGGAGCTGCCCGAGCTTCTCGTCAGCGGTCAGATAGAGGCCGAGCTCGTCGGCGAGACCCTCGGAGTACAGCGCCCACCCCTCGACATAGGCGGTCAGCCCCATCTCCCGCTGGAAGTCCGGCAGGTCGTCGTTCTCGGAGGCGAGCGCGATTTGCAAGTGATGACCGGGCACCGCCTCGTGGAACGCCAGCGCCGCCATCGTGAAGAGGTGCCGGGTCTCGGGCTTGTACGTATTGATGTAGTAGTAGGCCGGTCGAGAGCCGTCACGCGGCGCGCTGTAGTAGTAGGCTGCGGGTGCGTCCCGCTCGCGGAAGCCCTCGATGGGCTTGACCTCGATGATGGTCTTGGGGAGCCGACCAAAGGCCCGGGGCAAGGCCGCGCTCGCCCGCTGCATGAGCGACTTGTTGTGAGCGACAATGGCCGCTGAGTCGGGGAGGTGCTGGTCTTTGCGTTTCGTGAGCACCTGCAGATAGGCGAACAGCTCGCCGCCCCCTGAGGCCCGCACGAGCTCAGTCATCTCACCTTCGATGCGCGAGACCTCGCTGAGCCCAAGCAGATGAACGTCCTCGGGCGAACGGTCCATGCCCGTCTGCCTGCGGATTCGCGCCGCATAACACGCCGCGCCGTTGGGCAAAGACGAGACGCCCGGGGCCTCACGGGCCTTGGGCAGGAGCTCGTTCTTCAGGAAGTCGCGATAGGTCGTCAGACCCATCCGAATCGGACCTCTGGCCGCGTCAACGAGGGCGGCGGTGAAGCCCTCCGGTAGGTCCTTCGGGGTCTTTGCCGGCGTAAGGGCGGCGACAACCAGGGCGACGTGCGGCAGCGCCTCAGGAGCCATTCCGAGCTGCTCCTCGACCTGCCGGAGCACGCGCTCCACGGCGACCTTGGGGGCCACCTCGCCGAGGCTCAGACCCTCGCGCAGGTTCGAGACGTGGTCCCGGAAGTACTCGTCGATTTGGCCGTACCGCGCGAGGAGATCCTTGGCGTTCTGAGCGTTGTCGATCGTGTGGTAGTTGGGGATCTCGCCGAAGTAGACCTGCGGCCCATAGAGCTGATCGACCGTCCAGCGTTCTTCATGGCACGCGAGATCGACGGCCACGGTGGTCTCGAGCTCGAACTCGAGCAACTCGGCCGTCACGCGCTCGGCGGGAGCGAGCTCCGTTTGGTCGACGAACTTCAGCCGCTCCCGCAGCGCAGACACGACCTTGCGGTGACGGGCAATCTCGACGGCCGCCACCGATCCGAGCTCGCTGTCCCGGCGCCGGTCGCCCAGCGACGTCGCCCAGAGCGGCGAGGCCTGCATGAGCGACTGCCAGTAATCATCGGCGATGTCGGCCAGGGCCCGGGAGGAGGCGAGGGCCGCAGGGCCCTTCACGACGGCGGCCGGAGGGCTCGTCACGACGTCGGCCATAGGCGCGTGCGCCGAGGGTGTCCCTTTGGGCGCGGCACCACAAGCCGACAGGACGAGGACCGCCGCAGTGGTCATCAACGTCCGGGTCGAGCCTCTTATACGGAGCGCGTCCATCGGCTTGCCCCCTGTTTCAGCCGAAGCCGAGCTTCTTAAGAGTGGCGATGATTTGAGCCAGCGTGAACGGCTTGAGCATGTACGCATCGGCCCCGGCGTCGAACGCCTCACTCACGGACTCCATGGTGGCCTCCCCGGTGAGCATCACGACCCGCGTTGGCAGCCCGAGCGCGCGGATCGAGCGCAGCGCGTCGAGCCCCCCGTAGCCGGACATCCTGATGTCGAGGAAAACGAGCTCGGGTCGGTGCAGCTCACAGAGCTCGACGGCCTCCCGACCATCCTCCGCGCTCCCGACGACGTTGATGCCTTGGAGCTTCAGGATCCGGGCGAGTGCTGAGCGGATGACGCCCATGTCATCGGCCACGACCGCGTTGACACCATAGAGGCGGGGGCCGGTGGTCATGGGTGGCGTCGACCGGGGGGAGCGTCTTTGATCGGGGGGTTAATCACGGCGAAGACCTACCACGGCGAGGAACGAGCCTGCTAGTTGTCGCGCCGAACGCGAAGCCTCAGCCCAA
>SHZC01000109.1 GCA_009692505.1 Myxococcales bacterium | reverse complement strand
CCCGACGCCGCACCCGACGCCGCCCCCGAAGGCCCCATCGTCTACCCCAACGATCGCCATCACGCCCCCATCACCGAGGAGATCGCCGCGTCTCTGCGGGCCCTCGCTGGTCGACGAACCGACGTCTTCGCCAAGGTCGGCGACTCCATCACCGTCAGCAGCTCCTCGCTCCACTGTTTCGCGTCAGACCGCGTCGACCTCGCCGATCATGAAGCCCTGTCCGAGACGCTCGACCTCTTCCGCGGCGGCGCGGCCGGGGAGACGACCCCCTTCGATCGGTCAAGCCTCTCCGCCACCTCTGGGTGGAGCGTGGGGCGGGCCGTTGAGGGGGAGCCCTCGCCCGTCGAGGCCGAGGTCGCGGCGATTGATCCCCGCTTCGCCGTCATCATGTTCGGCACCAACGACATCCAGAATCGGAGCTTCGATACCTACGCCACGGGCATGCGGACGCTCGTCGACGGCCTGCTTGCGGAGGGCGTGATCCCGCTCCTGTCGACGGTCCCTGCCCGAAGAGACAACGCCGACGCCGACGCCGAGGTCGCCGCTTATAACGCCGCCGTTCGGGGGCTCGCGCAATCCCGTTTGGTCCCCTTTATGGACTACCACCTCATGCTTCGGGACGTCCCGAACGGGGGCCTTGGAGGCGACGGGATTCACCCCAACAGCTACGCCACCCCGGCGGGGGTCCGGCCCTGCGTCTTTACCGAGGCGGGCCTGCAGTTTGGGTACAACGTCCGCAACCTGCTCACGCTTGAGTCGCTTGACCGGGTCCGCCGCGCCCTTCAAGGCCCCGCGGTGCCCGACGCCTCGGCCCCCCGTCGCTTCGGAGAGGGCACCGCAGCCTCTCCCATCCTGATCGCCGGGACACCTGCGCTCCCCTTCGCGGACGTCGTCGATACCCGCCTCGACGGTGAGTCCCGGCACTCGCGCTACGCCTGCCATCCAGAGGCCGACGAGGGAGGCCATGAGGTCGTCTACCAGCTCGAGCTTGAAGCGCCCGCCGTCGTGCGCGCGCGGGTCGCCGACGGCCCCGGGGTGGACATCGATCTGCACCTCCTCGCGGACCCCGACGACGCCGCGAGCTGCCTCGATCGGGATGACCGCGACCTGACCGCGTCCCTCGAAGCCGGCACCTGGTACCTCGTGCTCGACACCTACGTCCAGGCGGGCATGGTCTTACCCGGAGAGGTCGTCTTCGTCGTCACAGCGGAGTGAACGGCGCGGCGAACCTCAGGGCCGGTCCCAAGCCGAAGCGTTGGCGCCGTCCAAGCGGCCGACGGGCGGGTGAGGCCAGACATCGGTCGGGGAGAGAAACAGGTCATGGTGCCTTTGCGGGGCCCGTCCACCCCAGACGCTCGCGCGGCCCCCGCCCGCCCCACCTCCGCCGGCCCCAGTGGGGCACTCCAGGACGGGCTCTCCGTCGAGGGGCGCGGGGTCGACACAGACGCCGAGTCGCAGGGCCAAAGCCCCCCGCAAGAGCTCCGCGCCGCGCTGACTTCCACCGAGGAGGTAGAGCCGGCCATCCGCGTCGCCGCAGAGTGCCCATCGCCTCCGGGGGCCGTCGATGGCCGGAGCGGCGTGTGGGCCGGTGAGCATCGGGAGCTGCTGGAAGAAACCCACTTCGGTCCCCGTCCGACCGTCGACGGTCAAGGCCGGATGACCCTGTCCGTCGATGAGCAGCGTGCCCCGGTCGGCCCTGAGCGGCACGTCGCCATGGACACTGCTCGCCAGACCCTCACCTGCCACGCCGCGATGGATCGAGAGTCGACAAGTGCCTTTACGATCTTTGGTCGTGCTCACGCGAGAGAGCGAGGGCTCGATCGAGAAGACGACGAGCGGATCGGTCGAGTTGGACGGGCGAAGCCGACCGAGCGTGAATGAGGGGGGCCAGGTCTCCGAATTTCGAGGAAGGGAACCGGGCGCGAGGGGGTCGGTGAAGCGGGCGAGGTCTTCGTCCAGGGCTCGCGGCGCGGGGCCTGCTTTCTGGACCAGGTAGAAGAAGTCGCGCGGGTGCGGATCGAGATAACGGGGCTCCGAGCTGTGCCACATCTCCGGCAGGAGAGCCTCCCGGCTGATGCCTCTGTTCCCTCTGCCCTCTCGCCCATCGTCTCGCCAGAACTCGAAGCCGATGTTGGAGACGTTCATATCCAGGTGCATCGCGTATTCGGCCCCGCCGAGTCTCATGGCCAAGGCGAGTGAGTCGCCCGAGCAGCGCCGGCAGACGGCGTAGAGCAGGCGGCCTTCGGAGGTCCGAGCCAGCCCACTGCGCCAGGTGAAGATGGGGTCGCTGCCCTTCAGCGTGAAGCCCCAGGTCCGGCGACCCAGGGGGGGGGGCACGCCGTCGGTGACGAGCGGCGGGAGGTTTTGTCGGAGGGAGCGCAGCCCGACGGGGAGCGCGCGGTCTGCCGGCCATGTCCCAAAGGCGGTGAAACCGTCCTTGTAGGTCAGCACCGTCGCCACGTCCGCAAGCGGCGGCAAGAGGACGTTCCGGTCGACCACCATCCCGAAGGCTCCATGCACCGCCTGGAAGCCCCCATTGAAGGCGGCCAACGTGCGCCCGCGGTCCTCGGATGGCACGGAGCCGGTGCCGACCTCGCCGGTCGTGCTCCGCGGATGTTCGGTGCCGCCGACCATCCGAAGCTCGACCTGTCGCATATCGATGAGGACCAACTCGGTCTTGGCGTCCGGCCGCTCCTCATCGACCCGGAGCGTGGTCCGCCAGAAGACGGGGGGGGCGGACGGGGAGCGCGGGCGGAAGTCATACGGTCGCCAGCGGCCCTCGTCGGGCAACGCCGGGTCGAGCTGAACGACGAGATCTTTGGGGCTGAATTCAGGGCCCGTGGGCGGGATGTCGTGAGCCTGGGGGCTCACCTCGCCCGGGGGGCTCACAGCCGCCGATTCGGGCAAGGCCGCCCGCTCCGGTCCTGGGCCCAGGAGTCGGTACGAGAGGGTCTGCCAGCCGTCCGCGAGGCGAAAGAAGACCTCCTCCAGCGCGTAGATGCGGTCGGGACCGATGAAGTCGAGGGAGCGAGCCGTGTCCACCGCCCAGGACAGGAGCGACCGATCACTGCGGTGCGTCTCAACGGCGCACAGAAAAGCGGGGATCGGCCCGACGACGCCTTGACCCCCAGGACCCAGCTCGAGCAGAGCCTCGTGCCAGCCGTCGTCGTCGAGCTGCGCGACCCGCAACGCCGCACCCTCGAAGTGCAAGCGAAGATCGACCGACGGCCTTCGCAGGAGCAGGCGGGTCACGCCGACGCCCCTTACATCCCCCACCTCCAGGAAGTGAGTCACCGCGCGGGCCAGCGCGGCCGACGCGGTCGATTCCGCCGTGCGCGCCCCATTGAGATCAAGGACGGTCAGACCCGTCGATACGCCCTCATACCGAGTGACGAAGGCCACCTCCGCCGGGTGAACGGAGAGCCAGACTTCGTCGGCGTCGACCGTGCGGGTGAGGTTGTAAATTGGGCCCGTCGCGAGCACCGCGCCGTTGGGCGCGAGGCGCACGCGCACAAGAAAGACATCGCGGTGGGGCGAGCTGGGTCCACGCGCCACAAAGACGAAACGCCGCTCAAGGAACGTGCTGACGAGGTCCTCCCCCTCGAAGCTCTCGACCAAGGCGGCGGCCTCGGTCATGTCGGGCATCAGCCCCAAGCCCCGCGCATGAGCGAGCAGGACGGACGTGGCCCGGTCAATCGGCGACTGCGGGGCGGTGGCCCGGTCAATCGGCGACTGCGGGGCGGTGGCCCGGTCAATCGGCGACTGCGGGGCGGTGGCCCGGTCAATCGGCGACTGCTCGGGCAAACCAGGGGGAACCTGGCCGCGCAAGACGTCGTGAGCGAAGACGGCCGCGAGCCCGGCCAAGACCATACACGCGCCGACTGCCGTCAGGTGCCGACGCACGGAGCCGCCCATACGTGCGCGGCCCGAACGCTTACTTAGGCGGCTCGGCCTTCGCTTCCGCCTCGGCTGACGGTTTGGCCGCGACCGGGAAACGCAGCCGATAGATCTGGAATACGACGGCGTCGACGGGGACCGAGAGCTTGACCGCGTACGACCGATTGCCCTTGCTCAGGCCCTTCGAGTCCACGGTGAAGTCGGTCTCCTCGAAGGCGAGCAGGGCGTCTTTGGGTCCGGGTGTCCCGGCGATCTTGTAGGTCAGCTCGGAGAGCACCTTGCGGGCCGCGGCGTCGGCGGCCTTCTGGGAGTTGGCCTCGAAGCCCTCGTCTTTCGGACCCCCGACGACGTCGGCCGTCGCCTCGACCACGAACCGACTGCCCCCGGCGTCGAGCTGCCCGCCCTTGATGAGCTCGGGCTTTTGCTTGTCGAGGTCGGGCTGGAACTGCCCTCGGAAGGCGAGGAAGCCCACGACATCGGCCTGATCGGCGGCCTCGCGCTTGAGCTTCTTGGCGACATCGAGCCCCGCGACCAGGTCGTACTGAGCCTTGGCCCCGACGAAGTCTCCGGCCTTCACCCCCCGCTCCCCCTGCCCCATATAGACGCGGGCGAGCTGGCTCTTGGCGGTGGTCTTGGGGTTCCGAGCGATGGCCTTCTTCAAGAAGACCTCGGCCTCCTTCGGGAAGTTGGCCGCCGCGGTCCGGTAGCTGAGATCAAGGGCCTCGGCCACGGTCTTGCCGTACTTCTCCTTGAGCCCCGCGTCGTCGAGGATGCCCTCGTAGATCTTCTGCTGCTCGGGGAAGTTGCCGTGGTTTCCGAGCGCCTGAGCTTTGCCCCAGAGCGCGTTGTAGTTCTTGGCGTCGGCCTTCAACGCCTCGTCGTACTTGGCGAGCGCGCCTTCGAAGTCGCGGGCAACGAGCCGCATCTTCGCCTCGCCGACGAGATCGTCCGCGCTGTGTCCGCAGCCCAAGAAGCTCGAAACCGCGAGGCCAAGTGCCCAGTTCCGTACGTGTCTCTGCATCAAAAAAACCTCCGTCTAGAGCCCGGCTCGCATACACCGAGGCCGGATCACGGTCAAGCGGGCCTTTGGCCTACCAGTCCGGATCCATTCGGGCCATCAAGATGACGAGCTCCCGGAACAAGTCGGCGTCGACCCCGCCCCTCATCTGTTCCTTGATGATGTTGAAGGCCTCGAATGAGCGAACGGCGCCGTGGTAGGAGCGGTTTGTCGTCAGCGCGTCGTAGACGTCGGCGAGCGCGACAATCCGAGCGGGCAGCGCGAGCTCGTCGCCCTTCAGGCCGTAGGGGTAGCCGCGGCCATCGAGGCGCTCGTGATGTCCGATGATGGCCCATCGCGTGACCTCGTCGAGCGGACCCTGGGCGGCGAGGAGATCGATGCCGAGCTGCGGGTGCTGCTTCATCACCGCCCACTCATCGGGGGCCAGCGGCCCGGGTTTGGTGAGAATTTCGGGCGGCACCAGCGCCTTGCCGATGTCATGGAGCAAGGCGCCCTCGCCGATCTTCTGGAGAAACGACCGCGAGAGGTTGAGCTGACGGGCCAGCGCCACGCTGTAAATCTCGACGTGAAGCGTGTGGGTGTAGGTGTAGTAGTCGTGGCTGCAGAGCCGAATCACCGCGCGGAACGCCTGCCGACCCGACGAGATGAAGCCCACCGTCTGTTCGACCAGGTTTCGCACCTGCTCGAGCGTCCCCGGCGACTCGGGGTGCGCGAAGAGGTCGTCCATGATGATGCGGCTGGCCTCCATCAGGAAGATGGCCTTCTCCTCCAGCGGCAGCGACGGGTCCTTGAGGCGCACCGCGAGCTCGAGCGCGAGGAAACGTGCGAGGTTCTTCTTGCCCTTCCCGTCCACGAAGAACTCGCGGATCCCCTTGGCTTTGAAGGCCCGAAGATCATCCACCGTGAGCGGGTGATTCGCCCGACGGAAGAGCAGGTACGTGTCGTCGTTCTTGACGTAGAGGTCGAACGGGATGTCCTCGTCGGCGCGCAGGCGGCTCACGTCGAGGGGCGTGTGCTCTTCTTTGGGCCGGGTGGCGCCACCTCGGCCCCCGGTCTGCTCGGCCTCAATCAAGTCGTTCCTTTTTTCGGGGGGTCGGCGCTCTCGTTGGATTCGGCCGCGTCCAAGGGGTTCGAGTCGGCCCAGGCTCGCCGAGCAAGCCCGACGATCCACTCGCCGAGGCCGAAGGCCAGATACGCGAGCATCATCGCAACGACGGCCATCGATGGATGCACGAGCACACCGACGCCGATGGTGGCCCCGGCGACGGCGACGAGCGCGAGCAGCGTGGTCCGTCGCAGTCGTTGGGCTTTGAAGGTGCGAAACGGGATCGTAGAGACCATAAGCAGCGCGAGGATCAGGAGTGAGACGAGCGGCCAGGCCTCCGCCCCAGTGAGCGGAGCCGCGCCCGCAGCCTGGTGCGCGATGATCAACGCGACGAGAATCCAAGCCGCCGCGGGGATGGGCAGACCGACGAAGAAGGCCGATGGCCCGGTGCTCTCGGCGGCCATGACGTTAAAGCGTGCCAATCGAATCGCCCCGCAGGCGCAGAAGACGAAGCACGCAAACAGGCCGAGGTTGCCGTACGTCGACAGCCCCCAGAACCAGGCGATGAGTGGCGGGACGGCGCCGAAAGAGATGACGTCGGCGAGGGAGTCCATCTGGACCCCGAAGGCCGACTGCGTGTGCGTGAGGCGGGCCACGCGACCGTCGATGGAGTCGAAGACCGCCGCCAAGAGCACCGCGACGCAGGCGCGGTAGAGCTGCTCCCGCTCGCCGTTCGCCGCTGCCGCCGTCACAGCCCCGTAAAAGCCGCAGAAGATCGACGCGACCGTGAACAGGTTCGGCAGGATGAACATGGCCTTGCGGAGATCAAAGGGGCGCCTCGTCCAACGGCGGCGACGCAGCGCTCGAGCTCTTCCGAGAATCTTGAAAGCCATGAGCCGCGCAGGGTACTTCGGGGGTGCCTAAAGTGGCAACTGCCGCCCAATCGACGCCCCCCTATTCGTCGACTTGACGACCAGCCTTGGTTCAGCTAGAAAGCCGCGCTCCTTATTGCCGCCCCTCGGGTGCGACGCGCGATTGGCGTTGATCCTACGGGCCAAAGAAAAACAGAGACCAGAGGCCCGTTATGAAAACTCCGTTCACCTCCACCAAAGCGGCCATTGCAGATCGCAAGTGGTTCGTCGTGGATCTCGAGGACGTGTCCCTCGGGCGCGCGGCCTCCAAGATCGCTCACGTCCTGCGCGGCAAGCACAAGGCCAGCTTCACGCCGCACCTCGACGATGGCGACTTCATCATCGCCATCAACGTCGGCAAGATTAAGCTCACCGGCAACAAGGCCGACGACAAGAAGTACTACCGCCACACGGGCCATCCCGGCGGCCTGAAGTTCAAGACGGCCGGCCAGATCCTCACGCAGGACTCCGATCGCCTGCTTCGGCT
The DNA here is from genome assembly GCA_009692505.1 of Myxococcales bacterium. GTDB lineage: Bacteria > Myxococcota_A > Bradymonadia > UBA7976 > UBA1532 > SHZC01. The sequence goes on along the minus strand of SHZC01000109.1, from coordinate 10,126 downwards.
GGCGGTCAAGGGGATGTTGCCCTCCGGCCCGCTCGGACGCGCCCAGCTCAAGAAGCTGAAGTCGTTTGACGGAGGAGCGCACCCCCATGCCGCCCAGCAGCCTATTGCCCTCGATTTGTCGACGGTGCTCGCGACGAGCACCTGAGAGCAGCAAACCCTTTGTGATCGCGCTTCACTCCTGACAACCACCGGCTGCGGCCGGTTCAAATAGGGACCCTGCGGGGCCCGGCGCGACGCCCGGAGAATCCGATGAAGTTTGAGCAGCCGAAGCAGTACCTGGCCGTTGGCCGCCGTAAGACCTCCGTGGCGCGGGTTTACCTCCGCCCAGGCACGGGGATCATCACGGTCAACGAGCGCACCTTCGAGAACTACTTCCCGCGGGCCATGTCGCGCGCCATGATCATGCAGGCCTTTGACGCCGTGGAAGCCAAGGACATCTTCGACGTCGTGACCACGGTTCGTGGCGGCGGCGCGAGCGGTCAGGCCGGTGCCGTCCGTCATGGCATCACCCGCGCGCTCATCTTGTTCAACGGCGAGTGGCGCAGCGCGTTGAAGCACGCTGGCTTCGTCACCCGCGACGCCCGCATCGTCGAGCGTAAGAAGTACGGCCGCTCCGGCGCACGTAAGCGTTTCCAGTTCAGCAAGCGTTGATCCGCGTCGCCGTTATCGGCGCCACCGGATATACCGGCGCCGAGTTTCTTCGCCTCGCCCTCGAGCACCCCTCCCTCCAGATCACGACCCTCTGCGCGGACTCCCGCGCCGGCCAGAGCCTCTCCTCGGCCCTGCCGTCTTTTCTCGGCTTCGACTTCCCACCGCTCACCAAGTTCGACGCGACGGTCGTGGCCGAGGCAGCGGACTTTGCCGTGCTCGGTCTGCCCCACGGGGCCGCCCAGGACGTGGCCGCCGAGCTGCGTGAGCGCGGCCTCCGGGTCGTCGACATGAGCGCGGATCATCGGTTCGGAGATCCGGCCGCCTTCGAGGCCATCTATGGCCCACACCGTCACCCCGAGCGACTGTCCGAGGCCGTCTATGGCCTGCCGGAGCTGCACCGGGAGGCCATCCGTGGCGCGAACCTCGTGGGCTGCGCGGGCTGCTACCCGACGAGCGTGATCCTCGCGGCCACGCCGGCAATCGAGGCCTCGCTGCTCGACAGCGCGGAGATCATCGCCGATTGCAAGTCGGGCGTGAGCGGCGCCGGCCGGCAGCCGAGCGCGGGTGCCCACTTCCCGGAGACGAGCGAGGGGCTGCGCGCCTACAAGACGTTCTCGCATCGCCACGCGCCGGAGATGAGCATGGCCCTGTCCGGCGTCAAGGTGCGGTTCACGCCCCACCTCGTCCCGATGAACCGCGGCATCCTCTCCACGGTCTATCTGCGCCTCAGGCCGGGCGTCGATGCGGCAACGGTCAGAGACGTCTACCTGAAACGTTACGCCGCAGAGGCGTTCGTCAAGGTGCTTGACGAAGGACAGCACCCCGACACCCGAAACGTCCGGGGCACGAACTTCTGCCATCTCGGGCTCTTCGTCGACGACGACCTGCTCTGCGTACAGAGTGCGATCGACAACCTCGGTAAAGGCGCGGCCGGACAAGCGATGCAGTGCCTCAACCTTATGGGCGGGCTCGATGAGCGCGCGGGGCTCCTCCGCTCCGCCCTCTACCCCTGACGACGGCGATGTGCGGGCCCCTGCTTCTGCTCATCATCGGCGTGCCGGCCGTGGAGCTCGTCGTCATCATCGAGGTCGGCCGCCGGGTCGGATCGGTGGAGACGCTTTGCCTTCTGGCCGTAGCGTTCATCGTCGGGCTTGTGGTCATCCGGGGGCAGGTCGCGCAGAACCTTCGGCGGATGCAGCAGGGCCTCCCGCCCAACGCCGCGCTGCTCTCCGGGCCGCTGCTCTTCGTCGCGGCGGTGCTGCTCATGTTTCCGGGGTTCGTCTCTGACGCGCTCGCGCTGCCGCTGCTCGTCCCGCCGCTCAGGAGCGCGCTCGCGCGCCTCATCATCCGGCGGTACGGCCGACCACTCGGGAGCCGCACTGGCCTCGTCTGAAATGAGCCCGGCCTCAGCCCTTCGGGAGCTTCTGGCGAGGCACGGCGCGCCCATCGCGGAAGCCGTCCGGGTAGTTCAGCTCCGCGTCCGAGCGGCGGGCGTACTCGGGCTCGAGGCGGCTGACATCGGCCGGCAACGTGAGGTCGAGGCCAACGGTCAGGAAAGCCGCGCGAGGAAAATGGAGAGCGCGGACCTCGGGCACGGACAAGCCGGGCAACGTGGACGCGAGCACCGCCGCGTGGAACCGCGCGCCGTCGCCAAACGCGATACGAGAGACGCGCTCCGGCAAGAGCTCGGCGAGGGCCGTGGGGCGGCAGCAAACAGGTGCGGCCAAGCCCGTGCCGTCCACGAAGATCTCTCCGCGCTTGGCGTCAATGGCCACCAACACGCTCTGCCCGGGGTGGGCGTGGGCAAAGGCCACCGCGGTCCGAACGCCGTAGATGGGGCGGCCGGTGGCGAACGCCAGCCCCTTCAGCGTCGAGACCGCGATGCGGAGCCCAGTGAAGCTACCCGGCCCCAGCCCGCAGACGAAGCCGTCAACTGCAGACAGGCTCAGCCCCGAGTCCACGAGCAGCCCGTCAATGACATTGAGGATCGAAGTGCCGGCCCCGCGGGGTCGAAGCGTGGTCCGCTCCGCCAAGACCTCGCCGTCGCGCACGAGGGCAACGGTCTCCATGGATGTCGAGGCGTCGGCCGCGATGAGGACAGGCATCGGTGCTTCAGCCGGCGAGACGGAGCATGCGGAGCCCGTCATTCGTGAGCACGAAGACGAGCAGCACGACAATCAGCGCGACCCCCACCCGATTGATCGCGTGATAGACCGCGATCGGGGCGCGTCGGCGGATGACCAGCTCAATCAGCGCGAAGAGGATCTGACCGCCATCGAGCCCGGGCAGCGGCACGAGGTTGAAGACCGCCAGGCCGAGGCTGATGAGCACCATGAGCTGAAGGAAGTCGCTCAGACCTTTCTCGGCCTGCTTGCCAGCCAGGTACATGATGGTCAGCGGCCCGCTGAGCTGCTGTGGGCTGACCTTGCCGGAGAACAGTCCCCCGATGCTGAAGACCGTCTCCTTCACGCGGTCGGGGATCTCTCGCCGCGTCTCGTGCCACGCGAACGCCCAACGCTCGGGGTTCTGCACGGCGTCGGGGGCCACGGCGCGGTCAGGCCGGGCGTTGATGAGCATGCCGACATCCCAGTGCTGGGTCTCACCCATGAGGCGATCGGAGGTGGTCAAACGCTGAGCCCGGAGTGCGAAGGAGAGGTGCTGCCCGTGTCGGGACACCTCGATGATCTTCGGCTCGTCGGGCGCGTCGTTGAGCTTCAAGCCGATGAAGCTGGCCGTGGAGTGGACCGCGCGGTCGATGCTGAGGATGCAGTCCCCGATCTGAAGGCCGGCCGGTTGCTCGCCTTTCCACGCGGTCGCCAAGGCTGCGGCCCCCTGAGGATCGACGAACGAGACACAGCTTGAGGCGTGGCCGTAGCCGAGGCCCACTCCGCTGCGGTCTTCGGGCGCCACGAAGCGCATCGCATGGCGCGTATACGACCAGAGCACGGGTCGCGCGAGCCGGTAGGTGAGGGCCGCATCGAAGCGATACGTTGGCCCCTCGCACCCGGGCGCGCCGGGACTGGAGAAGCAGGCTCGGGTGTGAAGGGGCAGGCGCTCGTCGTTGAACAGCGTCGGTGAGCGGGGGAAATACTGTGGCCCTGGAGCGAGGGTCGAAGGCCAGCGCGTGGCCCAGTCGAAGACCGTGCCTTCGGCGATGAGGGGCACGGTGCGCTCGACGATCACATCGACCACGCTGCCCGGCGTCGCTTGGGCAAAGGCTGCCTCGAGATCGAGGAAACGGTAGATGTCCCGACCGGCGACCCTCAGGACCCGGTCATGGGTTCGAAAGCCTGCGAGCGCGAGGGGGAGCCCGGCGCTGGTGATCGCGATATCGGCGGCCGGATACTCCCCGACGATGCCCAACCGCCACGAGGTCTCCTGAAACCCGAGCATGGGGTGGGTCTCAGTGAAGGGCTCCGGCGTGAGATCGACGACCTGAACCTGCGGCGGCGCGTCGGGTCGAGAAAGGTCCGGCCGCCGCACGCCGAGATGAATCGGCCCCTGCTTGGGCGAGTAGCTCTCCAGGCGGCGGCTGATCTGCCAGAAGGCCGAGATGGGCTCATCGTCCAGCGAGATGAGCTCATCCCCGGAGCGGAGCGCGCCGTCCGCCCCGGCGGGCATCCCGCGATCCACCGCGCCGACGACGCTGCTCGGAACCTGATCGAAGTTGCCGTCGAGACCGAACAGCGGGAAGAGGATGCCGTATGCCAAGAGGAGGTTCATGGCGGGACCGGCGAGGTAGACGGCGATCCGCACGAGCGGCGGCTTGTCGAGCAGGCTGCGTCCGCGGTCGGCCTCCGGTCGCTCCTCGCTCATGTCCTGGCCGAGCATGGAGACGTAGCCGCCAAACGGGAAATAGGCGATGCGGTACTCGGTCTCGCCGTGCCTGAACTTCACGAGCGCCTTACCGAACCCGATGGAGAAGAGCTCCACCTTGACCCCGCTCGCCTTGGCCACAAGGAAGTGACCCAGCTCGTGAACCGCGATCAGAACGCCCAAGAGGACGAGGGCGGCGAGCACCGTTATCATCGCGCGAAGAGCTCCAGATAGAAGTAAGCAAAAGGTCCGACAAAGAGCAGCGCGTCAATGCGGTCAAGCGCGCCACCGTGACCGGGGATAAGCGTACCGGAGTCCTTCACGCCATAGGCGCGCTTGAGCATCGACTCGAACAAGTCGCCGCAGATGCCGAGCAGCGCGCCGACCGCGCCCAAGACGATGCAGTCGACGACGGTCAAGGTGTCGTGACCGGGGAAGAACGACCGGGCCATGAAAGCGACCAGCACGCCTGTCGTCACCGCGCCCAATGCCCCGGCCATGGTCTTGTTCGGGCTGATGAGCTCATAGAGCTTGCGACGTCCGAAGAGGCGGCCGCAGAAATACGCGCCCGTGTCCGCGCCAAAGGTGATGGCCATGACCATCAGGACAACGTAGCCCCCCTCGGGCATTCCCCGAAGCAGGAAGATGAGCGGAAACGTGAGGCTGACGTAGATGAACGCGAGGGCATCGGCGGCGAGTCGAGCCATGCTCTCCTCGATGGGGCGCGGCCGAAAGAGACGCGCCATGCAGAGCAGGCCGAACCCGCCGACGAGCGCGAGGTGCTGCCCGTAGTGCGTGAGACCGAGTGCCGGCCCCACGGGGTACAAGCTGGCGATATAGGTCGCGACGACGAGGGTGACGCGATCGAAGGGATCGGCTTGAGGCCGGGAGATCGCTTGAAACTCCAGCACGGCCAAGGGCAAGACGGCGAACACCACCAGCCCCAAGACGTACATGGGGGTGAACAGCAGGATACCGATGATGCTGGCCGCCATGAGTAGCCCAGAGAGGACACGACTCAACACGGGGGCTCCTCGAGGTCAGAGGTCGTTCGGGGACCTGTTGGGGGTTCGCTGACCTGCGCGGAGGTCTTGCCGAAGCGGCGCTCCCTCGTGGCGAATCGCCGGAGTGCGAAGTCGAGATGTTCCCGGTCGAAGTCTGGCCAACAGACCGGGACGAAGTGTAGCTCGGTGTACGCGAGCTGCCAGAGCAGGAAGTTGGAGATGCGCTCCTCGCCGCTCGTTCGAATCAGCAGGTCCGGATCGGGCTGACCGCTTGTGTAGAGCGCGGCCTCGAAGGCCTCGGCGTCGATGTCGTCGGGTAGCCGCTCGCCCTGATCGACCTGAAAGGCGAGGGTCCGGGCGGCGCGAACGAGCTCCTCCCGGCCGCCGTAGCTCAGCGCCAGGGTCAAGACCATACCGCGGTTGTTCGCGCTCTCCGAGATGAGCGCGCGCAGCGGCAGACGCACGAAGGACGGCAGGTTATCGGTGTCGCCGATGGTCTTCAGGCGGATGTCGTTGTCGAGGATCTCCCGGCGCTCGCGATGAATATAGTCGAGGAGGAGCTGCATGAGCGCGCCGACCTCCTCGGACGGGCGAGCCCAGTTCTGCGCGCTGAAGGCATAGAGCGTGAGGTAGCCGATGCCCAGCTCGCGGCAGCTCCGCACGGTTCGGTGCACGGCAAGGGCGCCGATCCGGTGCCCCTCGACGCGGGGCAGGCTCCGCTCCTCGGCCCACCGTCCGTTGCCATCCATGATGATGGCGAGGTGCCGGGGCAAGCTCATGCTTGGCGTTCCTGGAGCTTCACGATCATGAGGAGCTTGTCGATGGCGTCGATCTGGTCGCTGATCCGGGTATTCGAAGGCTCAAGCTTCAGGGCTTCCATCAGAGCCTCGCGTGAGCCGTCCAGATCACCGAGCGCGCGGGACTCGACGGCGCGCAGCACGAGGTCCCGTCCGTCGGACGTACCGGCGATGTCGAGATCCCGATCGGCGCCTCTTCGGACCTGCTCGCTCTCGAACCGAAGGGCCTTCCGGCGTCTGAGCCCCAGGTTGTAGGCCTGTCGATCAGCGGGGGTCGACAGGACCTGGTAAGCCTCGTTGAAGCGCTTGAAGACCGTGCTTACCTTCTCCCAAGCGTGGGGCAAGGTTCGGCGGAGCTTCTGGTGGCGGTCGGGGTGGTAGGCCAGCGAGCGCGTATGAAAAGCGAGCTGGATCTCATCGCTCTCGGCCTCGAGACCCACCTCCAGCAACTCATAGTAGCTCAGGCCGTCGAGCGTGAGAAAGAGCTCGTCGAGCTGTCGGGCGAGCTGAGCAGGCAGAGCCTTGAGTCGCTCAATCGGCTCACGGCGGACGAGGGCGTGATCAATCCGCTCGAGCAGGGCGTCGGGGGTGGTCGGCAGCGGCAAGAACTCGTCGGCCCCAAACGCCGCGCAGTCCCTCGCCCCCAGCGCCGTCACCGCGTACTCCGGACTCATCAGGACGATCGCCAGGGCTTTGCCGCTCCGACCATTCCTGAGCAGCTCGGAGAGGACCGTGCCCTTGACACCAGGCAGCTCTTTGGCGAGGACCACCACGTCCGCGCCGCTCTGGCCGATGTGCTCAAAGGCTGCGTCCCCGTCGGCGAACGCGAAGATCTGGAATCGATCACGCGGCAGGCTCGCGAGGAGCGCGTTTCGGACGATGTCATCAGCCTCGGCCACCACGACGCGCCGGACGAGCACCGGCGCGGACGTGACGGCAGGCGCGGCGATCTTCTTCAACGCCACCTTGCCCAGAGTGGGGAGCGTCCCCGTCGGCTTCTTCGTCTCCATTTCGACCCTTCTTAGACTCCGCGCTCGAGCATGAGCGCGATCTCCTCGGCGGTATAACCCGCGGAGACCTCAATGTGCGCGGCCTGCGCCACGCCGGTCTCCCGATCCTTGGCCGACACGATCAGCAGCCCATCGGTATCAATCTCGAAGGTCACCTCAATCTCGACCTGCCCTCGGGGCGCGGCCCTGAGCCCGTAGAGCTCAACCTCGCCAAGCTTGATGTTCTCGGCGGCCACGCGGCTCTCGCCCTGATAGACCTGAAGTCGGACCGAGGTCTGATCCTCGATACCCGTCGTGAAGGTGCGGCTGTTTTCGCAGGGGATGGACGTATTTCGATGAATGAGCACGTCGTAGTAGCCGCTGACCGTCTGCACGCCTAAGGACATGGGCGTGACGTCGAGGAGAAGAGGGGCCGGTCGACGCGAACCGCCGGGCGCGAAGTGGTCCTGCTCGAGCGCCGCCCCCTGAATGGCCGCGCCGATGGCGACGACCTCGTCGGGGTTGATGTCGGTCGAAGCTTCGCGCCCGAAGTACTCGGTGACCATGTGCCGCACCAGGGGCATCCGCGTCGTGCCGCCCACCAATACGACGCCGTCAACGGAGTCCGCGCGCATCCCCGCCTGAGAGAGCGCGTCGTCGCAGACGAGGAACGTCCGCTGGACGATGTCCTGGCATCGCTCGCTGAAGTCATCCCGATCGATCTGAAACTTGAGGTCCAGGTGGTTGCCCTTCTCGTCGACGCCGAGCTCCGAGATGTTGACGACCGCGCGCGACTTGCTCGACAGCTCGCACTTCACCTTCTCGGCGACGTGCTTGAGGCGGCTAAACGCGAAGGCGTCCCCTTCGAGCGCGAGCCCGTGCTGATGCTTGAAGGCGTGCAACATATAGCGGGCCAAGCGCGTATCGAAGTCGTCACCGCCGAGGTAGGTGTCGCCGGCCGTGCTGACGACCTCGAAGACCTGATCCCGTATCTGGAGCACTGTGATGTCGAACGTACCCCCGCCGAAGTCGTAGATGGCGATGGTGGCCTTGAGGCCCCGGCCATAGCCGTAGGCGAGCGCGGCGGCCGTGGGCTCGTTGATGACCCGGATCACGTCGAGCCCGGCGAGTTGGCCGGCGAGCTTGGTCATCTGCCGCTGGGTGTCGCTGAAGTTCGCCGGGACCGTGACGACGGCTTTGGTGACGGTGCCCCCGAGGTACCGCTCGGCGATGTCCTTCATGCGCCGCAGGACCATGCCGGAGATCTCCGGGAGGCCGTAACGCTCGCCCCGCACCTCCACGAGCGGCACGTTGTTCTTGCCCTTGACGATCTTGTACGGGAACGACTGGGAGGCGGTCTTGATCTCCCTGCTGGAGTAGTGCCGCCCGATGAGCCGCTTGGCCGAGTAGATGGTGTTGAGCGGATCGACGATCTGCTCGTGCCGCGCCTCGTTGCCGACGACCACGGAGCCATCGGCCAGAAACGAGACCATCGACGCTTGGATCTTCGCGCCCATCTCATCGGGGATGACGTGCACCGCGCCGTTCATCACGATGGCCACGCAGGAGTTGGTCGTCCCCAGATCAATCCCGATGACGCGCTCTGGCTCGGCCACTTTCACTCCCCGAAAAACCGGTGGATCCTAATGCGTGGGCGGGTGGGCCGCAATGCCCGGGGCTCGCCGACTTTCGTTCACGGGCTCGGTGCTCGGGCCGGCGATGCGGGCGGGAAGCAGAACTTCCGGTCGGACCCCGAAAACGCGATGGGGATGCAGCGGTCGAGCCCCGGCGGGCAGTCGGCATCGGCGTCGCACGGCCCGGTGCAGCGCGCGCCGCCGTCCACGGTGTCGCCCTCGAGGCACAGCCCGCTCTCACACTGAGCCTCGCCGTGCGCGGGGTCGCAGACGGCACCCAAGGCTCGATCGCCCCGGACGGCGTCGACGCAGCAGGCAACGGGCGAGGCCTCCGTCCCGACGTTGCGACAGGACAAGGCCTCGCCGCAGTCGAGGTTGGAGAAGCAGTCGACGCTGGAGATCTCTCCGCAGGCGAGGATCCCGCTCACGAGGTCGGGGGCCAGGCTCGCGTCGACCGCGATGGGCTGGGCCGCCGCATCGACCCGGCCTTGGACGCGGGCATCTGCCGGCGAGCCCGGGACGATCAAGCCTCCGCCGTCGCTCGCGGCTGGAGCCCGGTCCGTGGCGGCCTGTGGTCGGCTCGGGCCGGGAGAAGGGCCATCCTCTGGCATACACGCGAGTGGCATAAACGCGAGGAGCGTAAGGGTCTTCAGCGGGCCGATGGGCCGGTGCATATCGCGTTTGGGCGTCGTCATGGGGCGAAGCATAATGCAAACTGCGCCCAGGCTAAGGTCCGCCCTTCGCCCTCCGCTAATTGGATTCCCCGGGAGTCCCTGTCTCACCTTGCGCTGGCACGCAGGGCAACCACCTCGCTCTCCTGATTCGGGCGCAGATCACCACATTCATAACATCCAAGGCGTCAGACTCATGCCGCAGCCTTTGCATCGTGGGTCTGCGCACGTGCAGGCTCGCCCGGCAGCCGGAGGTGGCCGACTCCGGCGCGAGGCTTGACGAAGTCCGGCCATTGGCGGTTGAGCAGAACGCAACGGAGGTGCAGAACCCGCTCGGAGCGTTGTCGGCCCCACCACATGCCGGGTCCGTCGAGGCGCAACCGGACGAGGTTGCGGATGGCGCCCTCGATGACGCCACTCCCGATGACGAGGTCGTCAGCGCGCATTTCGGGGTATCGGAGACGGGACTGGTGCCTCTCGAGAAACTGGAGTTGCTTGGCCAGGCGAGCGCGACGCCCCTTGTTCCCCGGCCCGGTCTTTGGGATGGCTGCGTGACCGTCCCGC
>SHZC01000108.1 GCA_009692505.1 Myxococcales bacterium | reverse complement strand
TCGCGACTCGTCTCCGGGTTCTTGAGCCTCGCCAGCGTGGTCCTCGCGCCATCGGCCTACGCCATCACCGACGTTGGCTTCGACCACGCGCTCCCGCTCGCGCCCCAGCAGCTTGAGCTCGGCGGCGGCGCGGCGGGTGGGGATGACTTGTTCTCGGTCTATGGCGTCGCGCGTTTCGGCCTCGTCGACGACCTCGACATCGGCGCGCGCGCTGGCGTCTTCGACGGCCTCGCGAGCGGCGACACCCTCGGCGTCGAACTCGAGGCTTCGCCCCGCTTTCGCTTCCTGCGGACCGAAGACACGGGCGTCGTGGACGTCGCGGTCACCGGCGCGATCTCGTTCGCGAAGAGCAGCGCGGTCTTCGCGCTTGGCATGGACCCCGGGCTCGTCGCCTCGCACCACTTCGAGATCGACGACGATCGCATGCTGTATGTGAGCGCGGGGATCGGTGTGGCCCTGACGTTTGTTGATCTCGACGTCGAGGACGCAGACGTCGAAGCCGGGGTGCTCGCGCTCGTCGGGGCCGGCGTCGACGTCCTGCCCAGAATCCGCCTCTCCCTCGAGGCCCGGATCCGGGACGAACTCCAGCGCTTTGGCCTGAGCCTCAGCTACTTCTTTTAGTCCTAAAAACCAGCCAGACGCGAAGCACTTCTCTCTGGCGAATGGAGGCAACGTGGCCCTTCCTGGTCGAAATGATGTCTGCCCCTGCGGCAGCGGCAAGAAGTACAAGAAGTGCCACTTGGAGGTCGATGAGGCCCGATCGCGGACCCTCGCGAGGCCTATGACCACCGCCGAGTGGCTCGACGTCAACGTCGGCCAGATCATCGACACCCTCACGCGGCCGGCTGAGCGGTCCCCGGGTTTGTTGACAAGAGCGACCGACTTCTTCGGTCGGGACGTGACCTTCGAGTCGGCCATGACCGATCGCCTCTTTCGCGACGCGGTCTTGTTCGATGGCCCCAACGATGGCACCCACCTCCTCGAGACGGTCAGTGACGAGGGGCCGGCGGAGATGGCCGACGCGCGCAAGAACATCCGCAGCGAGCTCTTGAAGAGCCACCTCTCGATTCTCGAGGTCAAAGAGGTGAAGCGCGGGGAAGGCCTCGGCCTCCAGGACCTGCTCACCGGCACCGAGGTCTACATTCACGACCCCGAGCTCGCCGCCTTGCTCGAGCCGATGGAGTACCTGCTCGGCCGCGTCTTGCGTTTCCCCGACCGCCCACTGCTGCTGGCCTCCTTCGAGAAGCTCCGGTTCCATGGTCGGAAGGCCGCGACCGCCGCGGTTCAGGCACACGTCGTCCAAGAAGGTCTGGAGCTTGATGAGACCTGCGCCGAGTGGCTCTCGAAGAGCGCCCTCGTCGTCACGCGGATCGCCCGCGCGGCTGCGGCACCGGCATGACGGGCGACGAACTCACACGGATGCGCCTCGACATCGGGGGCGCGGTGGGGGCCTCCGTGCTCCTCGATCGGCTGCTCTCGCCGACGCGGGCCGAGGCCATCATCCGCTCCTTGCCGGCCGAGGATCTCTATCGGGCCATCATGCGCATCGGCCTCGAGGACTGCATCGAGCTCCTCCCGATGATCAGCCCCGAGCAGTTTCGCGCGCTCCTGGACTTCGACGCCTGGCCCGACGATCGCCCCGACATCAGCCGCATCGATCCGTGGATGCGGACGTTGATGCAGAGCGGGGTCGAGATCTTGACCGAGAAGTTCATGGGGCTCGACGACGCGCTCATCAACTGGATCGTCCGCGAGCACGTCCACGTCGACGTCATCGAGGATCCCGACTCCTTCGTCCCACCCGAGGGCGACACGATCACGACCCAGGACAACCGGATGTGCCTCTCGTTCCGGGGGCGCGGAGATGGGGAGCTGCCCGTAAAGGTGCTCCTCGACTGGCTCATGCGGGTGCAGCCGGAATATTGCTACAATCTCCTCGTCTTCTCGGCCGCCGCGCTCGACAGCCACCTCGAGGAGGAGGCGTATCGCTGGCGATCGGGGCGCATGGCGGACCTCGGCTTTGTTGATCCGATCGAGGCGCTCGGCCTCTACACGGTGCCCCGACGAGGGGAGATCGCCGCGATTCGGGAGCAGGCCCCCCAAGCCTCACCCGGTGACGCCCCTTGGCTGTCCCCCATCGTCTCGGCAGATTCGCGGCTGCATCAGGCCCTTGCGGCGCTCGACAAGCGCACGCGCGCGGCGGTGACAGAGGAGTTGGCCTACGTCTGCAATACCGCGCTCTCCGCCGATCGCGTGGCCTTGTGGGACACGCCCGCGACGCTGCGGGTCATGGAGCGCGTCCGTGCCGGCTTGGCCCTGGGCCTCGACGCGCTCGGCGCCGGCCCCGAGGACGATCGACGGGTCCTCACGGAGCACCCCGTCGCGCTGATCTTCCGGACTGGCTACGCGCGCACACTCGACGCCGCCGAGGCCGCCCGACGCGCCCGCCGCCGCGGCCTGCTCGCGGGTAAAGAAGGACCGGACAAGTCACCGATCGACGCGGTCGACGCGCCCGCCCTTCGCCTCATCGTCGCCGCCATGACCTCTCGACACCCGCAGATGGGCGATGGACGCACGCCCTCCACGGCCGACGACCTCCAGGTCTTGCGAACCTACGGCGGGCTCATCGAGGACCTCGTCGACTTCCCCGGCGACGTTCGACCCGACGCGACGGGGCTCTGCGCTTGGCGGCTGACCCGCATCGCGCGGGATCTCATCGGTCTGGAGGGCCAAGGCGCGTTGCCCATCACCACGATCCCCATCGTTCACGGGGCCCTCTTCGCCGATGGGCGCGTCACGGACGCCGCGCGGTCCGCCGCTCACTCCGCGTGGCTGAGGCTCGGCGGCAAGAGAGCGGCGACCATCGACTACCTCCTGGACTTGGCCGCGCTTGAGCTCGCCGCGGTAGCGCCGGCCGAAGTCGACCCCCGCGCCGTGTCCATGCTGGTGTTCGATCTGGCGTTCTGACGTACGATGCTCGGGTGATGTCGCCCAAAGACCCAAGCGATCCGGCACCCCTTGACTTTCGACGGATGGTTGACCTCCGGCTGAACGCCGAGGGCGAGTGGTTCCATGAGGCTGAGCCGTTCGAGAACCTCAAGCTCATCGCGCTCTTTGACCGCGGCCTCGACCTGCACCCGGACACCGGCGAGCCCATCCTGCGCGTGGCGGACAAGTGGTGTTATCTGCGCTGCGATGATCTGCCGTTCGTTGTGCGGAGATTTCGGACGCCGATTGGGCTCGATGGACCGGGGCTGCTCCTGATCGCCGAGCTCAATACCGGAGAGGTCGTGGAGGTCGGCGAGACGGGGCTGGAGATCGGGGCCAACGGCGTCGTCTACCTCGAAGTCGACGCTCGCCGCCGCGCGCGGGTCTGCCGGGCGGCGCAAGCCTCGCTCTCGGAGTGGCTGACCGACGAGGACGGCCTCATGGCCCTTCGCCTCGGTGGACGCCGCCTGGTCTTCCGCGTCCTGACCGAGGGCGGCGCTACGGCGTGAGCTCGAAGTTGACCGTCTGCGCCTCGGCCAGCCGAGTCCCGGTCTTGCGTTTCAGGGTGCCGAGCACGCGGGTGATGGTCAACGTGCCGTCGGGGGTCTGTTCGCCGCGGCCGACGAGGATGTCGATCGCGTCGGTCTCCTGAACCGCCGGCGCGTCCACGACGGGCAGGAACGTGAAGAGGATCCCGTTGGCCCCGGTCTGGAGCTTGTCGCTGAGCTCGGCGAAGTAGTTCTGGCTCCCGGCGGGGATGGACGCCACGACCTTGCCGTTCGCGTTGACCTCGATGGCGTAGTGACCGGGCGCGGGCACGTTGACGACCAGGTAATACTTGCCCGACGGGGTGGGCGGCGGTGGGGGTGCTGCGACCTCGACGAGGTACCCAGGCGCGTCAATGTAGACGTTCCCGAGGTCGTCGAAGCGGACGTCGACCTTGGGCATGGCCAACTGTTTGACCGAGCCGGTGACCTTGGTGTTGTTCAGAAAGACGTCGACCGCGAGCGCGGGTCTGCTCAGGGTGAGCGCGATGATCACGGTGACAGCGGCGTGGATTGACATGGAAAATCCCCTCTCGTAGAAGGTCGGAGCCTCACAAGAGGCTATATAGCTCAACCCTCGCAGACGGACGACATTCAGTGGCCATACGGACGACGGAGCGCGGCACATTCAGCGGGCCGATGGGCTTGAGCTTCTACTTCGAGCACGACGTGGTGCCCGACCATCGCGGCGCGGTGCTGCTGCTCCATGGCTATGCCGAGCACTGCGGGCGGTACGGCGACGTGGCCGAGCGTCTCGCGGACGCGGGCTTCTCAACCTTGAGGATCGACTACCGCGGGCATGGCCGCTCGACCGGCGTGAGGGGCCACTGCTACCGCTTCGAGGACTACTTCGATGAGCTGCGGCTCGCCCGCGATCGCCTCTTCGCCGCCAGCCCCGGTGTGCCGTGTTTCCTCGTCGGCCACAGCCACGGCGGGCTGCTCTCACTGACCTTCGCCGCGCAGGAGCCCCTGGGGTTCACGGGCCTCGCGCTGAGCTCGCCGTTTCTGGGCTTCGGCCTGGAGGTACCCGGCTGGAAGGCCATGGCGGGCCGCGCGCTGAGCCGCATCGTGCCCACGCTCGCACTGCCCGCCGACATCGATCCGTCGGTCGTCAGCCACGACGCCGAGGTCGTGCGGGCCTACGCGAGCGACCCGCTCTGCAGCAAGAACGCGACGGCGCGGTGGTTCACCGAGGTGCTTCGCGTCCAGTCCGAGCTCCCCGCGAGGGCCCGCGCCCTGACCCTGCCGATCTTGGTTCAGCAGGCCGCCGATGATCGGCTCGCCTCGCCAGCGGCCACGCGCCGCATCTTCGCCGAGCTCGCCTCGAAGGACCGGACGTACACGGAGTACGAAGGGTTCTTCCACGAGATCTGGTTCGAGATTGAGCGTGAGCGCCCGTTGAAAGAGCTTGTCGAGTGGCTCGGCCGGCACGTCTGACGTCGCGGCCCTGGAGCGCGATGGCCGCGATTGGTGTCTGTATCGCGGTCGCCTGCGAGGACAACACCCTCGAGAAGGGGTCCAAGGGCCACGCGTCCGCCGTCCTTGAGACGGGCCTCTCCGCAACCGCAGGTGGGCAGCGTGCGGCCGCCCTCGACGCTGTGGGGCTCGCGCGGCTCGAAGCCTTCGCTCCGTTCATCGAGGGCGCGCTCAAAGACGAAGATGCGCGCGTCCGCCTCGCCGCCCACGGCGCGAAGATCCGCCTCGCCGCAGCCGACTCGACCGCGCCGTTGTCAAGCGCGCTCGGGAGTGGGCAAGTCACGGTTGAGCGCGCCCTGCACTTCGCCGCGCCGCAGTATCCACAGTCGCTCATCGACGTCGCCGTGCGCTCGGCCTCCGAGTCGTCCGATGCCGCCGTCCGAGCGAAGGCCGTCTCCGCGAGCCCGCTGGCTTCGGACGACATCGGTGAACGCATCCTCAAACAGGCCCTCAAAGACCCCGATGAGCGCGTCCGCGACGTCGCCGCGTCTCTCGCCGGGGCCTCGGGTCAAAGCGTGGCTTCGCCGCAGCTCATCGAGCGGCTGCTTCGGGCCGTCCCGGAGGCGCGCGCGGTGGCCGCCCGGCAGTTGGGCGAGCGTCAGGACTTCACCGCCGTGCCCGCCCTGCTCCATGTCGCCGCCAACCCCGACGGGGTCCTCCGACCTGTCGCGCTCGCCGCAACCTGTCGTCTCGGCTACGCAGCGGGCTGCGAGGCGGCCGCAGAAGCGTTCGCGACCCGCGAGATCACGGTCATCGCTCCCACCATCGACGCGCTCTTCTCGGTGGGGGGCCCGCGAGCCCTCTCGCAGCTCCGCCCGCTCGCCCACCACCCCGAGGCGGCCGCTCGAGACCACCTCGCCCGGACGCTCTCCGGGACACCCCATCGGGACTGGGCCGAGCTCCTCACACCCCTGCTCGACGACCCGGCCGAGCGGACCCGAGCCTTCGCCGCGGTCGCCCTCGTTGACCACCTGCCCGAGCGCGCCTTGCCCATTATCGAGGCCGTCGCCGCGAGCGCGCACCTCGACCTTCGCCGCGAGGTCGCCGCCGTCCTGGGCCGCCACTACGTCGAGCTCGGACGCGAGCGCACGGCCCCCGCGCTGCGCCTCCTCGCGCACCTCGACGGGGCCGGACGTGAGGCCCTGCTCGATGACGGCGAGCTGAGCGTGGTTTTCACAGTTCTCGAGATCCTCCTCACGAGCGGCGACGAGCGCGTGCGTCGTCAAGCGGCGAACGACGCGCTGACGCACCTGCACCATGAGCTCCGCTGGGCCGCCGCCCGCCTCGTCGCGAGCGGTCGCTGCCCTGATCCCGGACCGGCCCTCACAGGCGCGCTCGACGACGACGTGCCCATCGTGCGGTTCGCAGCCGCAGCGGCGAGACTTCGCCCGCCCCGCTAAGCTAAGGTCATCGACGGGAGTGCCTCATGTCTCGACTGTTCGGCCTGTTCACCCACGCCTCGATGCCGGTGTCGCCCCTGCTGAGGCTGGCCGGTGATCGCGTCAGCGTCTCGGCGATCGAGAACCGGGATGGGTATGGCTTGGGCTATGCGCAAGGCGGCGAGATGCTGCTTCAGCGTCGGCCGCAGCTTCGTGGGCAGGCGATCGATCTGGCGAAGGTCGCGGCGGACATCCGCTCGACGGCGTTTCTTTGTCATGTTCGTCAGGCGGAGGTCGGTGGCCAGAAGTTCGAGAATACGCAGCCGTTTCGGTTCGGCTCGTGGATCTTCGCACAGACCGGCACCTTGCCCGGCGGCACGGCCTTGTACGACTCGATCAGAGAGCAGCTGCCCGACTCGATCGCCCGCAGCATCGCCGGAGAGACAGACGCGGAGCTGTTTTTTCACCTTTTCCTCTCACGCCTCCACGACGAGGGGGTCTCTCCCCGGCACTGGGCCGTTGATCTGCCGCTCGTCGCGCGGGCCTTGGGCCATACGGTCACGGCGTGGCGCGCGTTGGGCCGGGTCTCACAGGCCCGGAGTGACGCCCCGATTGAGCTCGCACTCTTGCTCACGAACGGGCAGTCCTTCTTCGCCTTTACCCATGGTCGCCCGCTCTGGTGGGCCGCCGTCCGCTCCACGCCGCGAGACTTCGTCGATCTCGAGCTCAGCCTGGAATCACCGAGTGGTGAGGCCGTCGTCGGCGTTCCGGGTGCCGTCGTGGTCATCGACGGAGACGAGGCGCCCGCCGGTGGCTTCTTCCGCCCGCTCCCCCCCCACACGATGCTCTGCGTCGACCGTGATCTCCGCGTGACCTGGGGTCCGGCCGCCCTTTGAGGGTCTGAGGCTGTCGGAGAGTTCGAGGTTGAACCGGGCGCCGCCGCCGCCCCCGGCTTCAACCCAGATCCGGCCTCCATGGCCGTCGGCGACGACCCGGCAAAAGGCGAGCCCGAGGCCCGCGGCCCCCTGAGATCGACGCTCCACACCTTGGACGTGACGCTCGAAGATCCGCTCGCGCAGCTCCGGGGCGACGCCCGGACCTTCGTCGATGACCGAGAGGCGCAGGAGCCCGCCGCGCAGCTCTGCCGCGATCATGACCGTGCTCCCCGAGGGGGCGTGCCGGATCGCGTTGTCGCCGAGGTTGACGAGCGCGCGAAGGACGAGCTCCCGATCGAGAGAAAACTCCAAGTCGGGCGGGGCCATCGCTCGCATCGTGATGCGTCCAGGTCCACCGAGCGGCTCGAGGATGGAGCGGGCCTCTTCACACAGCGCGGCGAGGCCCACCGGCACGCGGTCGAACCGAAGCCGTCCACCGGCGTCCACGCGCTCGACGTCGAGCAGGGAGCGCACCAGCCGCTCGAGCCGTTCCTGGGCGTCGCGCGCGAGGGCGAGCGCCTGCGCCTGCCCCGGGGTCAGCGGCTCCGAGGCCACCAGCGACATCCCCACGCCGATGACGGACAGCGGGTTGTTGAGATCGTGCACGAGATACCCGAGGAACTCGCGATTCTCCGCGAGCAGAGACGCACAGGTTTCGGCCTGAGTTCGACTCTCGGAGAGGCGCATCGCGGCTTTGATCTGCGCCTCGAGCGCCCACGGCACGAGGGGCTTGGCGAGCAGCGCGTCGATGCCCGCGTCGTAGAGTGCTTGCCTCAGCGCGCCGTCATGGGTCGCGACGATCGCCACGATGGGGCAGCCGCTCAGTCGATGGTCTTGCCGCACCTCTTCGACCATCGCGACCGCCAGCTCGGTCACCCCCGGAAACTCCACAAGACAGACGGCGACGCGGCGATCGAGCTCGATCTCCGGCAGCTCGTCGAGGGCAGCGCACTCAAGGACCCGCAGCCCCTCACGCTCGAGCAAGACCTTCAGGAGCAGACCGTGGTCCTGATCTTCGGCGATGAGAATGGCGGTAGGGGCTTGGGTGACCACGACGGTCAAGCAATCGGACAATCGCTCGCCCGGGTCAAGGGAGAGGTTGGCGATTGAATCCCCGCGCCGGTATGGGCAGTGTGCGTGTCGATGCTCCTCTCGTTTCTCAACCTGACCCAACGCTTCGGGTCCTTCGTTGCCCTTGATCGGGTCAGCTGTGAGCTGAACGGCCGGGCCATCGGACTGCTCGGCCCCAATGGCGCGGGCAAGACGACGCTCATGAAGGTCTGCCTCGGCCTGATCGCCCCGGACAGCGGAGAGGCGCGCCTCTTCGGTCTCGACGTCCGCACCCACGGGACCGAGGTCCGGGGTCGGCTTGGGTACGCCGCGGAGGGCGCCGGTCGACTGCCCGGCCTGACGGGGGTCGAGTCCGTCGCGTACATGGGGGAGCTCTGCGGCTTGTCACGGCGACTCGCGCTGCGCCGCGCCCACGAGGTCCTTGATCTCGTCGGCCTTGACGAGTCTCGCCATCGGCCGGTCGAGACCTACAGCACCGGGATGCACCAGCGCGTGAAGGTCGCCATGGCCTTGGTGCACGACCCCGAGCTGCTCCTCTTGGACGAGCCCACCTCGGGCCTCGATCCCGAGAGCCGCGACGACTTCCTGGAGTTGATCGTCAGCCTGCGCCAAAACGCCGGACCGGCCATCGTCCTGTCGACGCACCTCCTGCACGACGTCGAGCGCACCTGCGAGGACGTGATCATCATGCACCGTGGCCGCGTCCGTTACGCCGGCAGCCTCGCCGCGCTCCAAGGACCCTCCACCCAGCGGATCGAGGTGCGCACACGCGGGCCCGCCGCCGCCCTGCTGACCGCCCTCCGAGCGCGGGGTGCTCAAGGGGCCCCGGGCCGCCGCGAAGACACCCTGGAGATCACGCTGCGACCCCCGCTCGGTCCAGAGACCATCTGGCAAGCCGCCGCAGAGCTCGGAGCGGTGATCTGGCACCTCGAACCCCAGGTTCTGTCCCTGGAAGAGGCCTTCCTCGCCACGCTCGCGGCGACACTTCCAGAGGACCTGTGAACAACCAGATCTTCTCCATCGGCTACCGCAAGCTCGGTACCGATCGTGGACCGACGCGCCCCATCTGGCCGATCGCGCGCACCGGCTTGCAGATCCCCTGGCGACATCGCCTCAGCAAGCTCTCGCTGCTCCCGGCCCTCGCCGTCCTCATCGGCCATGCCATCTGGCTGTCGGCCATCGTGATTGGGCGCAAGGCCGGAGAGGTCGCGGCGACCGAGAACGTCGCGGCCGCCCTCTCCGTTCAGATGGTGGCCGGCGTCTTCGGGGACGTGCGCGAGGTGCTCTCGGCGTTCATTCAGTCGCAGTTCTACGCCTCGGCGATCGCGCTGTCTTTCTTGGGCGCGCCGCTCATCGCCGACGACGTTCACGCCGGCGCGCTCGACTTGTATTTCGCTCGGCCCCTGCGCCGCGTGGACTACATCCTCGGCAAGTGCCTCGCCGCCGCGCTCGTGCCGCTCGGCCTCCTGATGATCCCAACGCTGCTCTTGTTTACGGCGGCCGCCGGGACCGCCGCACCCGGCCAGAGCGGAGAGCTTTGGCACCTGCTCCTGCCGTCGATCGGCGGCGCGCTGCTCGCCACCTTCGTGCTCACCGGGCTCGTGCTCGGGTTCAGCGCGCAAGCCGAGCGGAGCCGCACCGCCGCCGCGTTATTCTTCGGGGCGCTCATCGTGCTCACCACGCTCGGCAACGGCTTGCCTCAGGCGGGTGTGAGCGTCGCGGGTTACTTCGCGCCGGACCGGGATCTTCGCACGGTCATGGACGCGCTCTTGGGCGCGCGCGGCACGGTCTTCGTCCCGGTCGTTCATAACGAGAGCGCGTTCATGTCGTTTCTGGCCCTGCTCGGCATGGCGAGCGCCGGCTTCGCGAGCGTCTGGCTCAGCCTCCGCGCGAAGGTGTCCTCGTGACCGCCACCCTGTCCGCGTCCGGCGTCAGCAAGATGTTCGGGCTCGTCTGCGCTCTCAACGAGATTGACGTGCACCTCTCCGGGGGCGTCGTGGGCCTGCTCGGCCCTAACGGCTCCGGCAAATCAACGCTCCTCAAGCTGTTCTCCGGACAGCTCACGCCCGACACGGGCGAGGTCCGCGTCCTCGGTCGGGATCCCTTCCGCGAGCCTGCCGTGCTACGTCACCTTGGCCTCTGCCCGGAGCAGGACCGCTTCTACGAAGAGCTGAGCGGCTACGACTTTGTCACAGCCCTCACCCGCCTTCACGGCCTCTCGTCCCCTGAGGCCAAGCGCGCGACCGAGACCGCGCTCGAGCGCGTGGGCATGAGCGCGGACGGGCACAAGCCATTACGCGCCATGAGCCGCGGCATGAGGCAGCGCATCAAGATCGCGCAGGCCATCGCCCACGATCCGGCCATCGTGCTCCTCGATGAGCCCCTCAACGGCGCCGATCCCATCGCCCGCGCCGATCTCATCCGGCTCGTGCAGACCTTGGGCGACGAGGGCCGCTGTGTCCTCGTGTCGAGCCATGTCCTGCACGAGGTCGAGGCGATGACCCATAAGGTCCTGATCATCCGGCACGGACGCCTGCGCGCCCAGGGCGACTTTCTGGCCTTACGCGAGCTGATTGCCGACCGCCCCTATCGCATCCGCGTGGGCGTCGAGGACGCGCGAGGGTTCGCCACCGCGCTCATCGCGCTGCCCCATACCTGCGGGGTCGAGGTGCTGACCCCGGTGCTCCTTGAGCTGAAAACGACCCAGCTCGACCTCGCCTGCGCCGACGTCGCCCGCCTCTGCGCCGATCGCCGCACCACGGTCACGCACCTGACCTCGCCCGACGCGGATCTTGAGAGCCTCTACCGATACCTGATGCGCGATGTCTGAACCCAACTCGACCCCCGTCTCCTCGGGCTCCCTCGCCACGTTCTGGGCCATTTTTCACTTCCGCCGCAACCTGCGCCGCAAGCCGCTGCGCCGCGCCGCCGTCTTCGTCGCGCTCTTCAGCCTCGCGCTCGTCGGGGGCCTGGGACAGAAGTTCCACCTCCTGCCCCTCGTCGTCCTGACCTCGCCCGCCCTGCTCGCGCTCTTCTTCGCCTCGGGCGTCCTGCGCGAGGAGATCGAAGACCAGACCTTGACCTACGCCTACACCCGTCCCGTGAATCGTGGGCACCTCTATATCGCGCGAATTGTCGCCGCCGCAGGAGCAGTCATTTGTCTTTCTTTTCCGATGGCGTTCGCCGCCGGACTCAGCGATGACCTGCCCACGGCGCTGCGGTTCGGTGCGGTGTCCGCCCTGGCGTGCCTGGTCTACAGCGCAGTGTTCGGGCTCGTGGGGCTCCTCTTGCGGGCGGCCGTCCCCTTCTCGCTGGCATTCCTCGTCCTCTTTGACGCGCCGGTCTCCGAGGTCCCCGGCTTCTTGAGCCGCCTCACGGTGCAGGTGCACCTCCGGACGCTCTCGGGGCTGCCGTCGAGCCTGTCCTTCCTGTCCAAGCTCGGCGAGCCGCCCGAGCCCCTCGTCAGCGTCGTCGTCCTCGTGGCCCTCGCCGTCGCGGCAGCCGGTATTGGCGCGTGGCGCGTCTCTACGCGAGAGGTGCCGCTCGCTAAGGGCTGACCCTTAAAGCGGCAGGATCGTCTGGAGGTATTGCGCGTCTTCGGGGTTGAAGTGCGCGGCCTCGCCGTCAAGCTCCGCCCGCTCGGCGAAGGGTCGATCGCCGCCGCAGTCCATGAGCTGCCGGGGGCCGTCGCTGGTGTGATAGTCGCCGCAGCCCGGCACGACGGGCAGCCCGAGAGAGTGACCGATCTCATGCGAGGCTGTATTGCCGATGAGACTGCCCAAGACGTGAATCGCCCGGTCGACGACGGCGGTCCTCGGCCCATCCGGGTACTCCGAGGCGGTCACGGGCGCGCGCATGACAGGGTCGAAGATCTCATCAAACCTGGGATCCGCGAGCGGGTTTCCCGTTGAGCGACGCGCGGAGAACTGCAGGAACGACTCGACGAAGATGCCGCCGTAGCCGCCGCTGTCCGCGTGACGTCCGGCGAGGTTGTCGTAGAGTCGCTCGTTGCAGTGGTCGAGGTCCGGCGTATTGTCGAGCCCGAACAGGTTCTGCATATTCGGATCGCTGCCGCCGATCTCGACGATGGAGAAGTCGAGGAAGTCGCTCGGCTCGACGTTGCGAACGTCGAGGTTCACGCCCGCGAAGTCACGCCGCAGGACATCGAGCGCGCGGTCCTGGACCTCGCCGCTCACGTTTCGCAGCCCGAAGGACTCAAGCGCGACCGTGAACGCCGGCAGGAAGCGCAGATGAACGACCTGCCGGGGGGGCAGCACGTCGAACTCCATGGGCACCCGCGCGCCCTCGACGGTCTCCACGCCGTCGGTGATGATCGGGGTCATCATGCCGGTGAAGTGCCCGGAGCGCGCGCCCAAGTCGACGCTCTCGCACTCGAGGTTGTAGTGCACACGCATCGCGAACCCGAGCTCCCGCCCGCTGAGCCACTCCGGCGAGAGCTCGAGCCCGCCCGGCGTTAGCGGCGCGCTCTGCCCATCCCGGGTCGTGAAGGCCCCGTCGAGGCGGACGAGGGTCGCGCCTTGCTCATCGCCCACGAAGCCCCGCCCCATCAGCGTCACGCGCTGGCCGCGACTGGCCGCGAGCGGCGAGATGTCGTCGATGATCGGCGGGCGCACGTCCATCGAAATCCGGGTCCACTCTCCACTCATCGACCAGGCTTGCCCCCGGTTTTCGAGCTGCGCTTCGCCTTCGAATCGGCCGGGCCGGATGCCGACCCAGCGCGGGTCATGCACGACCGAGTGCAGCGTCCGATTGGGGACACCCCCGTCCACGGGCATCGGCAGCTCCAGCGTATCGATGCCGCTCGCCAAAAGCTCACGACTCTGGCCGCGATCATCGGTGAAGGTGCCCCTCAAAGACAGGAGCGTCACGCCCTCCCCATCCGTCAGAAAGCCGCTGCCTGTCACGTCGAAGGTGCTCTGGGGAAAAACCTCGGCGGGCAGCGCGGCCAGGACGGGCACCGCCGACTGCACGATCCCGAAGGTCACCGCAGTCTCGGCCTCGCCATAAGCGGCGTCGAAGGTCACCACGATCCTCATCGTGCCCTGAAAGATCCCCGTGGGCGCGCCCGCGACCAAGCCAGGCGGGAACGAGAGCCGCAAGAGCCTGTCGTCGACGCGCTCGGCGGGCACGGGCCAGAGGATGGACTGCCCGAGGACCTGTCCCTCGAACGTGACCTCGAGTTGAGTGTCCGGGTAGAACCCCGAGCCACGCACGAAGGCTCGCGTGCCCGGCAGGACCGTGTCGAAGAGCAGCGTCTCAATCGACACTGCGAGCGGCGTGGGGGGGCCCGTGAGACCGCCCGAGACCGGATCATCGCTGCACGCGAGACCGAGCGAGACAACGGTCGCCCACACGAGACCCGCGCGTATGGCCACGTTCAGGCTCATGGCTGGCACGCCATAGGGCCTTCCGGCGTGGGTCGGCACTCGTAGCCGCCGCGGCAGTCGCCGTTGCCCTCGCAGGCTTTGAGGCAGGCGTAGACCTCTCCTCCCCCAGGTAGCGCGGTGCAGACCGTGTCAGGGGCACAGTCGTCGGGCGTGCAGCCGGCGGTGGCGCAGTACCCACCGACAAAGTCAAGACAAACGTCTGTGCCTTCGCAGTCGGCGTGTGAGCTGCATCGGTCGCCCGTCCGTCCCGGTCCCGCCGGGTGGCAGGCCGTGCTGAAGTCCTCGAAGCGCTTGCAGGCGTAGCCGAGCTCGGCGCGGCACTCAAACGAGCTCCGGCAGTACTCGGCGCAGAAGCCCCCAAAGGCGGCGGGATCCAGGCCGGCGCGGGGGCCGACGCAGCTCGCCTCGGCCCCGCAGCCCCCGAACCGCTCGCAGCGCGCATCGACGCACTGCCCCCCCCCGCAGTACGCCCCTTGAGGACACTGGAGCGAGGTCTGACAGCCGAGCATCTCCGCCTTCTCGATGAGCAAGAAATACCCGTTTTGAACCGAGCGCGTCGCCCCGAAGACGGCCACGACATAGATATCGTCGACGGGGGCCTGGGCCTCGATGAGCTCGACGTCGCGGTAGCTCTCGGATTGCCCGATGAGCAGCTCGCCGGTGCGGAGGAGGCGAAGGTCCAGGTCACCGAGGGAGTGCTCGAAGGCCACGCTCACGCGGATGATCTCCCCGGCTCTGGCCTCAAACCCGAAGTAGTCCGGGTCATCTCCGCAGATCATGAGATCGCCGCGCTCATAGGGGAACTGCTCGAGGACCGTGAAGTCGTCGATGCGGTCGTTGCCTGCCCCTTGGTCCTCGGCGTCGTCCGTGCAGATTCGATTGCAGTCACCCGGCGTGACCTCAAGATCGACGGCATAGTTGTTTCGCGCGCCGTTGTACCCGGAGACGCGGACCAGCGCCTCGCCCCCGTCGACCGTGCAGGGCTCGTAGACCTCCTCATAGTCCGAGTCCGCCGCCGCGCTCTGATAGGAGAAGGGGTTGGGGTCACCCGGGAGTTGCATCGCCAGATCGAGGTCTCCCCGAATATTTGAAAAGCGGATGCGCGCCGTAATGCCCTGACCCGCTTCAATCGGCAGGCGAAGGAAGTCCAGGTCAAGGTCGCAGATGCTCAAGCCCTCCTGCGTGCCCGGAGACATCGGGCTCGCCGCCTGGGGCGTCTCGTTCCCCCCCGCCAAGTCCAGCGTATCGGGCAGGCAGAGCTGGCCGCAGTTGCCGTCCGCGGGCACACACTGGGACGCGCTCTCACCGTCAATGCTCTCGGTCTGAACACACTGCTGCCCCACGTCGCAGGGCCGACCCTGATCACAGGCGCGCCCGCAGAAGTGCTCACCGCGCAAAGGCACGCAGTGATCTTCTGGGCCCCCGCACTGCACGTCCGCCACGCACGACGCGCAGACTCCATAGGTCTGCCCATCGGCCGAGGCGCCGCCCACGACGTCGAGGGCGAAGAACTCGCTCTCCGTCGAGTGGTCGCAGCCCGTGCCCTCGGGATCATCGTTGTCTGTCGCGGTGACGACGTAGTGCAGCGTGCGGCGCTCGCCGTCGAGGAGGTTCAGGTTCGGGATGGACGCGACATAGCGGTCCTCCCCTTCGGATTGAAACTCCACGATCTGCCAGGACGAGGTGTCGACGGGCTGACCCACCGGCAGGGGCTCGGCGCTGAAGGACAAGATCGGCGGGCTCTTGAACCCCACGTCGTCGGAGATGGTCGCGCGGATGTCGTAGTTCAGCGGGCCGCGAAGCTCCCCACTCGAGGTGTGCATGACGCGAGGGGCCTCCCCCGGACAGTTCGCGCCCGCGTTCCGCTTGAAACGAACGATGAAGCGCTTGGTCACCGGCGTATCATCGCCCTGCCTTCGGGCCTCGAAGACGAGCGTATGGGTGAGCGACTTGTCCAGTTGCTCGGCGGTGGGGCACCAGTTCAAGTGCTTCGCCTTGCGGTTGTCGGGCGGATAGAGGTTCGCCGCCGCGGGCACGGGCTCGGCCAGCTTCAGCTCCACCTCGCCCTCGGCGACGAGATCGGCCCGAACCGAGACCGGCATCATGTCGATGCACGCGGTCCGGGTGAGGTCGACGGCAGCGCCCGCGCCTGGAGGCTCCACAAACGAGAGGCCGGTCGGGCCGAGGCCCGGATTCACCACGGTCAGGGCAATGGTCAGCTCGGCCTTGGCCCCATCGTTGTCCCGCACGACGAAGGTCAGCCGATAGCGGAGCTGGTCGGTCATGCCCGCGTCGGCGATGCCCGGCGTCCAGGCGAAGACCGCGCGCCCGGGAATGGTCGGCACGATGGACGGCTTCGCGCCCGCCGCCCCCATGGCCGCGAGCGCGGGCGGGTCGAGCGTGTAGGAGAACGTCAGGGGATCGCCGTCCGGGTCATAGGCCAGCAGATCAATCGTGCCGGGCACATTCACCGTGAAGGTCCGGTCCGGCGTCGGGTTGAAGACCGGCGGCTTGTTCCCGCTGCCGGCGCAGCCGACGAGGAAGATGAGTATCAGCGCGAGGCGTCGGATCGGCGTAGGGATTCTGGGCATGGCGGGCATGGCGGTCCTTTCGGTGGGCGCAGCGTACCAGAGGGTCGGCCAAGCTGCGGTAACCCTCTGCACCTCGCTCGTCGTCCGCTTCCGCAACAGGGCAGATCGCACCGGCGCGTCAACCGCGAGCCACGGTCAGTGGCCGCGGAGGCTGCGCCCATTCAGTCAAGTTGCTTGATGACCTCTTCGGCAGACGGGGCCGAGAAGATGCGCGACGCCCAGACCGAGAGCGACGATTCATCGGCAGTCGCGAGGGCAGCTTCGACTGACCGCGGAATGACCCCGGAATTATGCACGATGAGCGATCGGAGAAGAGCGCGCTCACTCACCCTCCACGCGTCCCTTGGCCTCGCCCTCGGCTATCCATTGTCGTGCGAGCGTCATGACCGTCTCCTCCGTTCGCTCTGGACCCACGCTCGCGATCGCTTTCAGCGTTTCGGCGGCGATTCCAGACGAAGCGTCGAATAAATAGTGAAGCAGACGCACGACCGCGCGCAAGTCCGGGTCGTCCTCGGCCGTCGCGCGCGACACGCGCTGCACCCAGTCGATGGCGCGGGCGTCGACCTCAGCGTCGTGTACGTGCTTGAGTGCCTCCAGCGCGACCGCGCCGATCGGCGTACAAGAGCGGTGGGGCCGCCAGGCAACCCGCCGGGAGAAGCCGCGACGCGACGCCTCCCCATATCGGACTCCGCTCGCTCGCATCTGCCCGCACCTCAGTCGTCGTCCGCTGCCGCAACTGGGCACCCCGATCCGACGCGTCGATGGCGAGCCTCCGATAGTTTCAATCGCCCCGGCAGACTCACCTACCGGCAGTGAAAGTGCGGGGCGTCGTGGTTAGGGTTGCTTCCGCTTCTGCCGTGGGAGCGACCTGACGAGGAGTCATTCATGGGAATTCGGACGGGTCTGACGTGTGTGGTGCTGGTCTTGGCCGGCTGCGGTCCGGAGGCGGGGGACGCAAGCTCAGCGTGCGAGACGCTGATCTCAACCTTCTGAGAGAGGGTCGACGAGTGCTCGCTCAACATCAATGAGGACGAGTGCCGCACAAGCGCTCGGGCGGGGCTCAACTGCGGTGATGCCGCCGAAGTTGACGATAGCTATGACCGGTGCCTTGACGAAATTCGAACATCAAGCTGTGACGGTTTTTTTGGCGCGGCCGTCGCGTTGCCCGCCTCCTGCAAGGGCGCAATCAAGC
>SHZC01000107.1 GCA_009692505.1 Myxococcales bacterium | reverse complement strand
CGCAAAAAAGAGGCCACGCTTGGCCTCGAGCCTATAAAACATCGTCAACTCCCTTGATGATTGTGTGCACGCTAAGTCAGGGGAGGACTTCGTGTCACCCCGCGCGCGACATGAGGTCGGAGATTCGGCGCGCGAACCCCGCAGGATCAGGCAGCGGTGAACCCTCGGCCAGGAGTGCCTGCCCGTAGAGGAGGTGGGCGGCGTCGTCGAGGGAGGCGTCGGCTGCATCCGCCTCGAAGCGGGCCTTGAGCTTGAGCCAGAGCGGATGCATCGGGTTGACTTCCAGGATGCGCTTCTGGCGCGGCATCTCCCCCCCCGCGCCGCTGGCCTTGAGCAGGCGCTCGAGCCGCGGGCTCATGTCGTTCTCATCGCCCACGAGGCAGACGGCGGACGAGGTCAGGCGGGTGGAGATCCGCACCTCCTTGACGACCTCGTCGAGCACGGTCTGAAGGTGCGTCAGCAGCGTGGCGTTCTCATCCTGCTTCTGCTTGCGCTCCTCCTCGGCGGCGAGCTTCTCGACCTCGGTCCCGAGCTCGGCGACGCCCTTGGACGCGGACTGGAGCTTCTTGCCGTCGAACTCCGTCAGGTGGTCCGTCAGCAGCTCGTCGATGGGATCAGTGAGATACAGAACCTCGTAGCCCTTTTGAACGAAGGCCTCGAGGTGCGGGGACTTCTCCGCCGCCACGCGCGAGTCGCCGGTGACGTAGTAGATGTGCTCCTGCTCCGGCTTCATACGGGACACGTAGCCAGACAGCGTGGTGTTCTGGTCCGCGTCATTCGAGGTGGCGAAGAGGAGCAGCGACTGCAGCTTCTCTTTATTGTCGGAGTCGGACGCGATGCCCTCTTTCAGCACCTTGCCGAAGGAGGCAAAGAACGTGCGATACCGCTCGAGATCGTCGGTCTGCAGCTTCTCGAGCGTGTCGAGCACCTTCTTGACCACGCGCTTCTTGATCAACGTGACGCGGCGATCATTCTGGAGCATCTCGCGGGAGACGTTGAGCGCGAGGTCCGGGGAGTCGACAACCCCCTTTACGAAGCGCAGGTAGTCGGGCAGCAGCTCGTCGCAGCGGTCCATGATCAAGACGCGGTTGACGTAGAGCTGAAGGCCGAACTTCTGCTCGCGGTAGTACAGGTCGAAGGGCGGCCGGGACGGCACGAACAGGAGCGCGTTGTACTCGAAGCTGCCCTCGGCCTTCAGGGTGATGGTCTCGAAGGGCGCCTCCCAGTCGTGCGCGATGTGCTGGTAGAACTCGCTGTACTCCTCGGTGGTGACCTCAGACGCGCTCCGACTCCAGATCGCCTTCATGGAGTTCAACGTCGCCTGGCCCAAACGAATTGGGTAGGTGACGAAGTCGGAGTACTTCTTGATGACCCGCCTCAGCTCGTGGTCCTTCGTGAAGTCCGGCAGGCCGTTCTCCGGGTCGGCGGGGCGAAGCTCAAGAGTGACGGTCGTGCCTGCGGTGTCGCGCTCGGCGGCCTCTACGCCAAACGTGCCGTCGCCACGAGAGATCCACCGCGTCGCCGTGGCCTCTCCGGCCTTGCGCGTGAGCACGGTGACGCGGTCGGCGGCCATGAAGCTGGAGTAAAATCCGACGCCGAACTGGCCGATGAGGCGCGAAAGATCCGCGCCTCCTTCGGTCGACTTGGCCTCGGCGAGGCGCGTGGAGAACTCCTTGGTGCCGGAGCGGGCGATCGTGCCGAGGTGCGAGATGCACTCCTCGTGGGACATGCCGATCCCGTTGTCCGAGATCATCAGGCGCCGCCCGTCGGCGTCAATCTCGATCACGATGCCAAGCTCGGTGCCCTCGGGCAGGAGATCCTTATGCGTCAGGCTCTCGAAGCGCAGCTTGTCGAGCGCGTCCGAGGCGTTGGAGACCAGCTCCCTCAGGAAGATCTCCTTGTTCGAATATAAGGAGTGGATCATGAGATCGAGGAGCTGGCGGGCCTCGGACTTGAACTCGAACGTTTCCATTTCGCGCTCCGAAAAAGTGAATTGAACCGACGTCCTTGTTGGACCGGCGGCGGCGCGGAAATATAGGGCGCGTTTTACGATCTGCAAGGGGCCCGACTTGATGAGCGACCTGTCCAACATCGAATCCCACGACGGCAATGACCCCGAGATTGATCCGTCGGCCTTCGTACACCGCTCGGCGGTCGTCATCGGGCGGGTGCGGATCGGCGCGGACTGCTCGATCTGGCCGCAGGTCACGCTGCGGGGCGACGAGGGGGAGATCGTCATCGGGTCCGGCACGAACATCCAGGATGGGAGCACCGTGCACATGACCGGCGGCCTGTCGGCGACCTACGTCGGCGAGCGCGTGACGATCGGGCACAACTGCATCATCCACGGCTGCCGCGTCGAGGACGACAGCCTCATCGGCATGGGCTCGCTCATCATGGACAACGTCGTCATCGGCCGGGGCAGCTACATCGGCGCGGGCACGCTCATCACCGGCGGCAAGATCATCCCGCCCGGGTCGCTGGTCTTCGGCAACCCTTACCGCGTCGTGCGGCCGGTCGGCGCGAAGGAGACGGACTGGATCGCCTACGCTTGGAAGCACTACCGCGACAACGCGCTGAAGTACCGCGCGAAGGCCTCCCGATGAGGGCCAGGCTCCGAAGTCTTCGTCGGCGGTTGGGATCGGCGATCATCGTCGGCATCTTCAAGAACCTCTCCCGGCTCGGCGCGCTGCTCCCGGCTTCGCGGCCAGCGGCGCACGGCCTCGAGGTGCTGCGCGACCTGCCCTATATCGACGACGGGGACCCCCAGCACACCCTCGACGTCTACCGGCAGAAGTCCCGCGAGGGCTTGAAGCCAGCGGTCCTCTACCTGCACGGGGGGGCCTTCCAGTTCCTGTCGAAGGACACCCACTGGCTCATGGGCCTGCTCTTCGCGCGGGCGGGCTACGTCGTCTTCAACGCCAACTACCGGCTCGCGCCCAAGGCGAAGTATCCGGCGGCCATCGAAGACGCCTGCGCCGCCTTGCTTTGGGTGAAGGCGCACGCGGTCGAGTACGGCGCGGATCCGGAGCGGATCGTCGTCGCCGGGGAGTCGGCGGGCGGCAACCTCGCCTTGGCCCTGGTCGTGGCGGCGAGCTTTCGGCGGCCGGAGCCCTTCGCGCAGGAGGTCTTCGACTCGGGCCTTCGCGTGGTCGCCGCGGTGCCGGCTTGCGGCATCCTCCAGGTGACGGACATCCAGCGCCTCGCGCGGCGGCGCGCGTTGCCGGCCTTCGTGAACGACCGCCTCGTCGAGTGCTCCCGTGGCTACCTCGAAGACGCCGACACCCACCCGCCGCTGACCCTCGCTGATCCCCTGTGCATCATCGAGGAGGTCGAGAGCGAGCGACCCCTGCCGCCGGTCTATACCTTCGTCGGCACAAGCGACGCCTTGCTCGACGATACCCGCCGCTTGAAACGCGCCCTCGATCTTCGAGAGGTGCCGTGTGAGATCCGCTACTACCCGAAGCGCGTTCACGCCTTCCACGCATTGTACTGGGACCGCGCCGCGCAGGCGTGCTGGACCGAGCAGTTCAAGGTGCTCGAGGCCTGGGTCAATCGTTAATCTGCTGGCGTTGGACCTCGACCCAAGACCGCGCCTTTTCGAACCTCTCAAGCAGGCGGGCCTCCGAAGGTCGCAGAGACCAGACGCCGTCTAGGTCCGGACGTGGGGGCAAGGTGGCGCCGATCGTCTCGATGGAGGGGTGGGCGGCGTCGACCTCACGCAGCGAGAACACGACGGAGTGGGGTCGAAACGAGACGGCCGAGAGCAGGACGGTGGCCGGAGGCAAGGTCGAGAAGACCGGGCGGCCTGAGGCGAGCAGGTGGGCGATGAGCGCGCGCTCGCCGGCGAGGCCGTCCGGCTGGCGGTAACCCGTCTCTCGCTCGACCTTCTCGGCGTACCAGGCGGCCGGCAGGAGCGGGGCGTGAACGTAGGTCACGTCAAGGCGTCGGCCGCGCGCGTATCTGGCCTCCCAGAAGACCGAAGCCTCGGTGTCCTCGTGCCCGATGAGGACGGCGTCCGGGGGCAGCGCGTCGAGGGCCACGTCGGCGTAGTGCGAAACGAGCGAGGCTGCGTGGCGACTCTCCACAAGGCAGAGGGCGGCGACGAACGTCAGGCTCAGGATGCCCCCGCCGATGAAGAGGAGACGGACACTTCTGGGACCGTGAGCCAAGCGCGTTCGCAGGGCGTCGAGGCCCAGCGCGGCGGCGAGATAAGCGGCGAGCGTGGTCATGCCGAAGAAGCGACCGGCGACCTCGTCGTCGAGCTCGAGCGGGCGACCGGCCAGCAGGGGGAACGCGACGAGGCCGAGCAGGACGGCGGCTCGTAGGGCCCAAGTTTGCGGGCGCCTCTCAGCCGAGGGGAGCAGGCCTAAGACGGCGAGCGCCGCGCCGGAGAGGCCGCTGTAGAACACGAACATCGACAGTTGCGTCGTCACCGCCGCGAGGCTAAACGGCCGCGTCTCGAGGCCCAGAGAGAGCGCGCCGTAGTCGAGGCGCAGGGCGTGGGCGATCAGGGAGCCCAGGTCGTCGAGTCGGCCCCAGCGTGGCTCGCCGCTCGCGAGGAAGGGCAGGGCGTAGGGGCACAGCCCGAGGGCCGCGCCGAGGATCAAGGCGAACCAGTCTCGCGTCTTGAACGGGGAGCGAAGCAGGCGGTAAAGGCCGAGCGCCGCGATGGGCAGGAGCAAGACCCCGACCGGGTGGGCACCGAAGGACAGGGAGGCGGCGAGGCCCAGCCGTAGCGACCGCACGGCGGTCCCGTCCTGCCAGCGCGCCGTCATCGCGCTCCCGTGCTCCCACAGCGAGAGGCCCTCGTGGCAGAGGAGCAGGGCGAAGACGTGCCCGAGCGCGAAGACCTCCGGCTCCGTGTGGACGCGAAAGACGGGAGGGGCGAGCCCGAAGGCCAGGGCGGCGACGGCGGCGGACATCGGGCGTGCGCCGAGCCGCTGCGCGAGGCCGCAGAGCAGGCCGCCGGAGAGCGCGCCGGAGAGCGCGGAGAAGATCGACAGCGCCTGGGCCGTGGGCCAGGGCGTCAGGGCCGTGAACAGTCGGGCCAGGGCGGTGAAGACGGGGAAGCCGGGGGGATGGAGCCGGCCCCCTCCATGAATGACCGCGACGACCTCACCCGAGTCGAGGCCCTGTGTGCTCGCGGCGTGTCCGGCCAGGTAGGCGAGCGCGAGCGTTAGCCCGACCCCCAGCGTGAGCGCGTCGCAGAGACCGGCGCGCCGGTTCAAAGGCTCCATGGGGTGTCGGCCTAGCGGGGCCAACGGTCGCGGGCGACGGCCTCAAGCGCGAAACACAGGCGACCGAGCTCACCGATGCGGGCGGCCGACGCCAGCGGACCGTCGACGAAGATGCCTTCGCTCGGGGTCGCGACGTGGCGTAAGGCGAGCTCAGGCAACGCGGCGAGGGTCCCCTGACCCGAGGCGGTCGTCACGAAGAGATGCCGGTCGGCGCGTTTCAGCGCCTCTCTCAGGAAGGTCGTCAAGTGGGTTGACCATTGCTCGTCCTTCGGCAGGCCACCCGGAATGAACAGAAGTTCAAACGAGGCGAGCTCCACATCGACGAGCGCGAGGTCCACGGGCAGCTCCAGCCCGTGACGGGTGACGATGGTGCCTGTCTGCACGCCCGCCGTTCGCACCGACATACCCAACGCGGTCGCCGCGGCCTGCACGGCGATGACCTCGGCGTCGTAGACCCCATCGGCGACGAGGATGAGCAGAGAGTATCGACGCGGGCCGGGCAGCGGGGCGACCGCGAGGTCGGAGGCCAACACGACCGGTCGGGTCGGGAGGGCGCTTGGGTCCAACTTGGCGGCCGGACCCCCACAGGCCGCGAGCAGGACGGCGAGCATGAGAGTGACCGCGGCCCTAAGGCGCACAGGTCACCTCGAAGACTTCCTCCAGGGTCGCCGCGAGGGCCTCCCGGTCCACGAGGGCCGGATCCGCCTGGTCGAGGCCCTGGGAGATCACGGCGTCGGCGGAGGTTCGCGCCACGAGCACGCGATTGGACAAGGCCGCGTAGGCGCCAAGCAGCGCCGACTGTTCGAGCGAGCCGAACCCCTCGGCCCTCAGCGTGGCGATGAAGAGCCGGGCGAGGGCGGCGTTGAGTTCGCGATCCACGCTGAGGATCACGGCGTCGTAAACCGGGTCGTCGCCCTCCTCGATTACGCGCCGATCGAGCGGATCGAGCGTGCCCTTCTCCTCGAGGCTGGACACGAAACCGGGCCTCGCGTCGACGAGGCTCGACCGGACGTCGGTGAGGACCGAAGTGCCACAGGCGGCGTCGGCTTCGGCGATGAGGCGGCCAAGCCCAACGGGTAAACCGGCCTCGTCGAAGAGCAAGCCGACGGCGCGATCGAAGCCGGCGCCCGACCGCTCCGAGAGACCCTGGACGACGCCGAGGAGCAGGTACGCGTCGAGCGTGCGGACGATGTTCCGAGCATACCACTGCGCGCCGCCGCGACTCGTCGGTGGATCCATAGAGACAGCACCGAGGGTGAAGCCCTGCACGATGGTCTGCGCCAGGGACGGGCCCACGTTCTCGGGCGCCATGGCGGACACGATGTCCGGACGGCGATCGCGCAGTCCCCGAACGTCATCGGCCAATCGTTGGGTCTCGAAGTAGAGGCTGGCGAGGACCTCGGGCTGCGACGGACCCATCGCCATCGTGCCGTTATACGTCGTCGCGTCGCCGAGCTCCGCCGTGGCAAATCCAGCGCGGCGCGACAGGGCGTCCATGGCGTCGTAGGCCAAGGCGTGCGCGGCGGTGAGCGGCGGCTCGTCGCCGATGCGTGCCAGCCCCGCGCTGCCCCCGCCCGGCTGCCCTTGACCGCCGCCGGGGCTCGCGTCGCTGTCCGTCTCCCCGTCGCTTGAAGCCCCGCAGCCCCAAAAGGAGAGCGCGAGCGCGCAGCCGACGAGGTTCATCAAGGGTCGATTCATCATCCGCGGGCGATACCACACAGCTGTCGACCCCGTCAGTCGAATCCTTTTTTTGAGCGGCATCCGGTCAGACCCGCGCATGATGAACCCATGATGAGTCCACCGGCGGGAGCGCCCAACGACACGACCGTCGACGGCGTGCTGGAGCGCATCGTCTTCGCGGCCGAAGATGGCTCGTACTCGGTGGCGCGACTACGCCGCACGCCGGAAGAGCCTTCCGTCGCCGTCGTCGGCCAGCTCACCGGCCTGCGCGAAGGGGAGAGCGTGAGGCTCTTCGGCCGTTGGTCGGAGAGCCCCAAACATGGCACCCAGTTCCGCGTCGAGGTCGGCTATCCCGTCTTGCCCCACACGACCGACGGCATCAAGGCCTACCTCTCGAGCGGGCGTATTCAAGGCATTGGGGGGGGCATGGCCGAGCGCCTCGTCACCCGCTTCGGCGCCGACACCCTGAGGGTGATCGAGCATGAGCCCGAGCGACTCAGCGAAGTCCAGGGCATCGGACCCGGGCGATGCCGTCAGCTCCAGGCCGCGTTCGTCGAGGGCCAGTCCCAGCGCGAGACCTTGATCTTTCTGGCCTCATACGAGGTCTCACCGGGACTCGCGGTCCGCATCTGGAAACAGTACGGCCCGGCCACGATCGGCCGCGTCCG
The DNA here is from genome assembly GCA_009692505.1 of Myxococcales bacterium. GTDB lineage: Bacteria > Myxococcota_A > Bradymonadia > UBA7976 > UBA1532 > SHZC01. The sequence goes on along the minus strand of SHZC01000107.1, from coordinate 10,039 downwards.
GGACAACCCCTACCGGCTGTCCGAGGAGGTCCGCGGCGTCGGGTTCATCATCGCCGATCGCATCGCCCGCTCGCTCGGCACCTTGCCCGATGCGCCGGCCCGGATTGGCGCGGCGATTATCCACACGGCCCATGAGGGCGCGGACGACGGTCACGTCTACCTGCCTCGGGAGCGACTCGTCGCGCGGGCCATGGAGCTGCTCGGCGGCGGGATCGCCGTGATGCCGACGCTGACTGTGCTCATCGAAGAGGGTCGGCTCGTGGAGGAGCCGGCCGATGCCCTCTATCTGCGCTGGCAATATGCGGCCGAGGTCGAGGCTGCCGCTCGGGTCGCCGATCTCTTGAAGGTGCCGTTCCCGCCCCTGCGTCCGCAGTCGTCCGAGGCCTTTGAGGCGCAGACGGGGCTCTGTCTCGCCGAGACCCAGCGGGAGGCGGTGGCGGCGGCGGTGCGTTCGAGCCTCTTTGTCCTCACGGGTGGACCGGGCACGGGCAAGACGACGATCGTTCGAGCGATCGTCCACACGGTCGAGGCGTCGGGAGGCAAGGTCCTGCTCGCCGCGCCAACGGGCCGCGCCGCCCGGCGGTTGGGCGAGGCGACGGGCAAGACCGCCAAGACCCTTCATCGCCTCCTGGAGTTCAGCCCGCAGGACAATACGTTTCTGCGAAATGCGGAGACGCCGCTGGAGTGCGCGTGTCTGGTCGTCGATGAGGCCTCGATGATTGACCTCACGCTCTTTGTGGCGCTGCTCCGGGCGGTGTCGCTCGGCGCGCGGCTGATCATCGTCGGGGATGCCGACCAACTCCCCTCCGTCGGCGCGGGCAACGTCCTCGCCGATCTGCTCGGCAGCGGCCTCGTTCCTCATGTTCGGCTCACGGAGATCTTTCGGCAGGCGCGGGAGAGCCGCATCGTGACCAACGCCCACCGCATCCTCTCCGGGCAGGCCCCCGAGCCCAACGCCGCCGACGACACCGGCGCGGACTTCTTCATGGTGCGCAGTGAAGACCCGGGGCGGGCCGCGGAGCTCGTCGTTCAGCTTGTGACCGAACGCATCCCCCAGCGGTTCGGCCTCCGGTCCCTCGAGGACATCCAGGTGCTGACGCCTCGGCGCAAAGGTGAGAGCGGCACCGAGCGCCTCAACGAGCGACTGCAGGCGGCCCTCAACCCCGGCGGTGAGGCCATCATCCGCGGCGGCCGGATGTTCCGGGTCGGCGACAAGGTCATGCAGATCCGCAACGACTACGAGAAAGAGGTCTTCAACGGCGACATCGGTCTCATCATCGCGCGGGGTCAGAAGGGCCTCGTCGCCCGGTTCGACGAGCGCGTGGTCGAATACGAAGGCGAGGATCTCGACGCGCTCGTCCTTTCGTACGCCTGCACGGTCCACAAGAGCCAGGGCAGCGAGTATCCGGCCGTCGTCGTCGTGGTTCAGGCCGAGCACGGCATCATGCTTCAGCGAAACCTCCTGTATACGGCCATCACCCGCGGGAAACGCCTCGTGGTCCTCGTCTCTGAGGGTCGGGCGCTCTCGCGCGCCGTTCGCAACGATCGCCGACAGGCGCGGTACACCGGCCTGGCGAGACGACTCGCGGCGGGAGAGTGCTCGCCTTGAAAGGCTCGAACTTCTGTAGGAGAGGGGCCGCTGCGTTGTTGATCGGCGCGTCGGGTCTGGCGGCGACCCAGCCCGCTACGCCTGCCAGCGCGCAGTCGGCGACCGAGTCTGCGCCCACAAGTCGGCCCGCGAGTCGAACCACCCTCGCCCCCACGACCGTCGCCGAGGCAGAGACCGCCGGTTACCAGGGCCGGCCAGCGGACGAGCGGGGCGGCTCCCTCCTCGGTGGGCTCGTGGGCTTGGGGCCGGGGTTCTTCGTACATGGCCTTGGGCACGCATACGTGGGCGAGGAGGCGACGGCGTGGGCGCTCTTCGGGGTGGAGCTCGTGGGGCTCGCCCTGATGGCGACGGGCGGACTCTTCAGCGGCGAGGCCAAGAACTCCGGCGAGGAGGGACCCCTTCGCCGCGCGCTGCTGCACTCCGGGACGCTGCTCTTCTTGGGCTCGTTTACCGCCGATGTTCTCGGTGCGTTTAATGGATCCGAGCCCTTCTCCCCGGACTCGACGCGGACGGAGGGTGCGGTGTTCTCCATCGCCTACCGCTATGCCAACGACCCCAAGACTCAGCTGCGCCACCACCTCGTCGCCGCCCTGGAGGCGAACTTTCAGCGGCTGTCCATCCGGCCGAGCCTCGATCTGGAGACGGCGCTCGATGAGCGACGGTATGCCCTGGATGTCGGCCTCCGGGTGCTGAAGGGTGATGACCCCCATGACCATCTGGAGCTCGGCGCCCGGGGTCGAAGGCTGGAGATCCCAACCGAGGGCACGGCCGCGCGCAGCCTCGAGGGGTACGCGAAGTGGAAGGTCAACCTCGGCCACATCTTTCGCACGACCCGAGGCCTCTTTCTCGTCAATCGGCTCGCGCTCGGGCTTGAGCAGTACCAGCTCGCCGCAAAGCTCGGCGATACACCACCGCCCCTCGCCGAGAGCGACTTCGACTCTCCGTACCTCGCGTTGTCGAGCGGCCTCGAGGTGAACACGGGGAAGGACACCCACTTGGCCTTGTCCTTCGTCCAGGACTCGACCGCGGAGGTCCCGGCGGCGGGCCTCGACTCGGGCTTCCTTGAGCTGCGCCTTGAGCACCGATACGGTAAGGCCACGGAGATTCAGGTCGAGCTTCAGGCGGGCGATGGATGGTCCGCTTTCCTCGGGGTTGGGTATGCCTTGTAGAACCCTGCGGTGGGCGTTGACCGATTTGGCGCTGACCGGTTTGGCGCTGCTCGCGCTGGTGCTGCCCGCGTGCGGAGACGGCGGGCTCGGCCGGGAGTTGAAAGCGAACCTCGCGCTGCACGTCGAGGTGGATGATGGCCTGAGCGTGGACGTCCTCGGGGCGACGGTCGTGGACGCGGTCGGGCCGAGCGACGGGCGACCTGGCCGTGTCCGGCTTCGGGCTTCGGCGCTCGACTTCCGGGTCTTGGTCACGGACCTCGGCTGCGACGCCCGCAGTCTGGAGATCGAGATCGACAACGTCGCCACAGCAGCCGGGGCCGAATGGCAGGCCTTCCGAGGGGCGATCACCCCGGCCGAGCGCGCCGAACGCGAGTGCTGTGGCGCGCTCTTTGGCCGAGCGCGGGCCGACGACCACCCAGACTGGACCCCCCTCGGTGAGCGCGTGAGCTTCGTTGCGTCCGGCTGCCCGAGCGCCGTGACCGACGAGGGCCTCTCCGATCGCCGCCGCTGCTTCACCCTTCGAACCCGGCCGAGCACCCAGTCGGTTGGCATCGACGGCTCGCCGTCGGGTCCAACCCAAAGCGACCCCTTCCCGAGTGACGAGGCGGCTTGCGTGCAGCTGTCGACCCTGTCCGCGGGCGCGGTCTCGAGCGCGCCGCTGATCGTTGAGCACCACTTCAGCTTCCGGCCCATCGCGCGGCCCGACGCGGACGGCGTGCCCGCGCTCAAGATCGCGGTCTTCGGCAATCACGCCGGCCACACAGAGACCCGTCGACGCCTCGTGGAAGCGGTGAGCGCGGTCGCGCTGGACGAGGGCTTGACGCTCGCGGTCGTCACCGGCGATCTCGGCAAAGACGGGAGACCCGCCCAGCTAAAGGCCGCCGTCTCCGACCTCGACGCCTTGCCCATCCCGTACTTCGTCACGGTCGGCGATCGGGACATCACGGGCGCCTCGGCGGGAACCCTCATCCCGCTGCTCGGGCCTCTTCGCGGCGTGATCGACGTGTCCGACTCCGAGGCCGAGGTCGCGTTTCGCCTGATCCTGCTCGACACCGCCGAAGGCACGATGAGCAGCCGTGCGTACGGCGATCTCGAGAGCTGGCTATCGAAGGTTGGCGCGCCGGTCACCCGCCTCGTGGCCATGCATGTGCCCCCTTTTGATCCCAACGGCTACCGGGGCATGGGCTTCTCGAGTCGACGCGAGGCACTTCGCCTCATGGGCACGCTTCATCGGGGCGCGGTCGGCACGGCGTTCTCCGGGCACCTGGCGACCTACGCCGAGCAGACCCTCGCGACGACCCGTTTCTTCCACTCGGGGGGCGGTGGGGCACCGATGGAGTCTGACGGCGGTTTCCCATTTCACTTTCTTGTGGTTTCTGTGAATTCGCGTGGCCGAGTATCCGTCGAACGTCGCGACCTCTAAAAAAAGGAAATCCATCATGAAGCTCAGCTCCGCCCTCTCCTCGCTCGCCTGTGCAACGCTCGTCACCGTGGGCCTTGTGGGTTCCGCCGCTGCCGAGGACCTCCAGATCAAGAAGGTCGAGATCGGCGCGCAGGTCGGCCGCCAGGCGACCATCAAGCTGTACCTCGGCAAGACTGGCCAGGGTCAGGTGCAGAAGCTCGTCAAGCTGTTCTGGATCGACGGCGCGAATCGGCGCGAGATTTACTCCAATAACGGCCAGTTCGAGAACACGGTCAGCGGCTACATGAACACCATCACCGTCGATCTCGAGTCCGAGACGGGCCGCCTCGAGGTGGTCGCCGGGGACCGGACGATCGACACGAACTTCGCCGACAACATCAAGGCCTTCAATGTCGGCGGCTCGGACCTCGCGTTCGAGCGTCCCCAGGTCCAGCAGAAGCCCAACGCCACGCCCAATCGCGGGCTCGTCCTGGAGCTCACCAACCGCGGCCCGTCGCGCACCGGCACCGGTTGTAAGGTCGACGTCACGCTCACGGAGCTCGCCGCCCCAAAGAAGGCGACCTTCAAGCTGCCGGACATGGCGAAGGGCGCGAAGTGGTCGAAGACGTTGCCCTATAACTTCCGTCAGAGCGGCGACGCCACGAAGAACAAGTTCTCGGCGCAGATCACCTGCGCCACGGACACCATCCCCAGCAATAACACCGCGGCCTTCAACCTCCAGTGAGGCCGAGAGGACCCCGCCTCGACGGTGGTCCTTGATCGTCCTGTCGACGCTCGCGGCCCGTGACTTCCTCGTCGGACACCATGGCCTCCGCGCGCCCGTCCATGCTCCGGGGCTCGAAGGCGTCCGGTCGCTGCTCAAGGAGCGGCGGTGCATCCCGCTCGACCCTTTGGACCGGATCGTCACTAACGCCGATCTGGTGGCCATGGCCCGAATCGACGGCCTCACGCGGGGGCAGGTCTTCGAGGCCGTCTATCCGGGCCATGCCTTCGAGCACTTCGCCAAGGAGCGGTGTCTGCTCCCGGCGAGCGCGTTTCCCTACTACCGCGTTCACGCTCAGGCCACGCCCTGGTGGCGGCTGTCGACCCGGCTCAAGCGGCTGCCCCTCGCGCTCATCGAGGAGGTCTACGCCGAGCTCCGCGAGCGGGGTCCGTTGGCCGCGGAGGCGTTGAGCGATCACGGTCACGTCACGCCGCTCGACTGGTCGGGGTGGAAGGGCACGAGCAAGGCGGCCACGATGGCGGTCGAGGTGCTGGGGACCCAGTGTCGCGTCGTCTCCTGCGGGCGGACGAGCCGGGGTACACGCCTCTTACGACCTGCCCGAGCGCGCCCTGCCGGACCTGCCTCCGACGCTGCCCTCAGGCGGACCCCATGGGCCGCCCAGTGACACCTTCCTGCGGTGGGCCGTGCTCGATCGCGTCGAAGCGGCCGGCCTCCTGCCCCGGGTGAGCGGCCCACATTGGTCCAACCTCTCCACCGCCCGGACGGGTCACTTGCCCTCATCGCTCGTGGCCCTTGGCCTGCTCGAAGAGGTCGAGGTCGAGGTGGTGGGGCGGCGCGGACACGACCTCGCGCCCGCCGGCTTCCGCGAGCGCCGATACCTCGACGACGATGGCCGAATGAGGAGCCTGGCCCCGCTCGTCTCTCAGGTCTTGGGTTTCGACTACGTCTGGCGCGAGACAGGGCAGCCCTTCGACGAGGGGGCGTTTCGAGAGGCCCTGCTCCGGCATGAGGTCGGGCTCAGACGCTGAGGCTCGGCTGGACCATCAAGCCCACCTCCTCGTGCCCGCCAGACTTTTCCGGCATCGCGCGCGGTCCATCTGGTAGGCTGTCGCCATGCTGCGCCCCACCGTGGACCAGATAGTCGGCTTCCTCCAAAGGACGCCGGTTGCAGTTGCACTGGCGCCATCCGAGCTCGCCGAGCTCGTATTCATCGCTCAGGTCGTGATCGCGGTGCCGGGTCAAGTCATCGTCCGAGCCGGAGAACCCGGCGATGCGTGGTTCGTGGTCATGGAGGGGACGGTGCGGGTACACCGGGACGGGGCGCTTCTCGCGACCCTGCACCCACGCGACTGCTTCGGCGAGCTCGCTGTTCTCGACGGGGAACCGCGCGTGGCGAGCGTCACCGCCGAAACGCCCGCGACGCTCATCCGCGTGCCGCGCGTCGAGTTCGAAGCCTTGCTCTCGAGCGGGAGCCTCGCCGCGCACAGGTTGGTCCTCGGTTTGACGCGCATCGTCACGCGGCGGTTGCGCGGCCTTCTCGCCGAGCTGCCTGCCGAGGCCGACTACGAGGCCGTGAACCGTCCATGAATGCGGGGCGGTTCGATGTCTTCTACGGCTTCTCGCAGATCGAGGTTCGGGGCGAGATGCCGACCGAGCGGAGGATGTTCGAGAACCTCATTCGGCAAGTGAAGCTGGCCGACGCGCTCGGATTCGGCACGGCCTGGATCGGGGGCGCGCACCTGTCGCTACAGGAGCAGCACCGATCCGGAGCACGACCCGTTTTGCCCCACTTCCGCGGCGAGGTGTGCCCCAACACCGACATCCTGCAGCTCGCGACGCTGTTGATGTCGGAGACCCGCCAGATCGGAATCGGATCGGCCATCCACAGCATCCTCGTGAACGGTGGACCGGTCGCACACGCCGAGGCGGTACGCACCTTCCTTACGTTGAAGTCGCTCGGACCCCACGCCCATCGGATGCTCCGCCTCGGTTTCGCCAGCGGCCGCTTCGACTTCGTCCAGGAGGTTTTCGGCATCGCTCCCCGAACCGCCGCCGAGCGTGCGGTCTGGCCGGCCGTCAAGGGTGTCGTGCTGCGTGAGGCCACCGAGATCTTCGTTCGCCTCCTGCGCGGCGACGCGCTCGCGTCGGGCGATCTGCCACCGCGATTCCTCGCCGACGGAACCGAGATCCCGCCGTTCTGGACCTTCGATCGGATCCGACTGGTACCGCTCGATTCGCCCCTCGAAACGCTCCGGCTGTACCTCGGCACCACCGACCGCGCGACCGTCGAAGCCGCGAACGCCGTGCTCCCCTGTCGCGTATTCAATCTGTCGAGTACAGCGGCCGCGACCATCGACGCGACCCACGTGCACATGGCCGGCGTCTACCACCCCGACGGCGGGCCCTGGCAACGTCGCTACATGCCCAGAACGGTCCTCGTTTTCGTCGACTCGACCCGCGCAATCGCGGCCGAGCGGGCCCTGGCGGCCGTCGAGGCTTGGCAGCGGGCCATGGAGGGGACGGTCGATCCTTCGAAGGTCGCGCAGGGTATGAACAACGCCGTGTTTGGGACGCCAGACGTAGTCGCGTCGCAGATCGCCGAGCGCTTTCATCCCGACGACCGCCTGATGGTCTGGTTCGACTTCAACGACCACGACACGGAGCGGGTGGAGCGCACGATGCACGACTTCGTCGCTCACGTCGTGCCGCTGATCGAGTCCCGTGTCGCCTGATCGGGGCCTCATCCACGTCGTCGGCGCGGGCCTCGTCGGCGCGCTCACAACGATCGGCCTGGCCCGTCTGGGGTATCGGGTCGCACTCTTCGATCGCCGGGCGGATCCCGCCACGAGCGCGAGAGAACTCGGACGGGCGGTCAACGTCGTCGTGTCCGCGCGCGGCTGGCGGGCTTTGGAGGGGATTGGCTTGGCCGACGAGGTCCGCGCCTTGTGTACGCCGCTGATCGGCCGGTGCATTCACCTCTGGCGGGGCGATCGACTCGAGCAGGCCTACGGGCGTCAGGGCGAGCAGATCTGGTGCATCGAGCGCTCGCTGCTGCACGATTTTCTCTCCGCACGCGCAGCCTGTGAGCCGGGGGTCCGTTTGCACTGGGCGCATCGGCTTCGAAGCGTCGAACTCGAGCGCGGGCTGCTCGGCTTTCAGGTCGCAGGCGCCGCCGAGACGTCGATCACATGGGTCCCGTTCGAGCGCGCGTGTGGCGTCGATGGCGCGTTTTCGGCGATGCGTGGCGCGCTCTTCGAAGAGACCTTCGACTTCCAGCAACAGTGGCTCGAGGTCGCCTACAAGGAGCTCAGGCTCCCCTCGCGCGCGGACGGCGGGCCCGAGCTCGACCCGGGGCGGTTCCAGGTCTGGCCGCGTGGGAGGCTGCTCCTGGGTGCGTTTCCCAATCAGGACGGCACCTTCACCGGCTCGCTCTTCCTCCCGCGCACCGGCTTTCCCTCTTTCGAGAGCGTGGCCTCGGAGGCCGACTTCGCGGTGCTCGTCCGCACGTTCTTTCCAGACCTTGAGCCCTGGCTCGGGACTCTCTGGTCCCAGTACCGCGACAACCCTGCTACTCCGATGGTGACGATACGTTGTCGCCCGTGGTCGTGGGGCGGCCGCTTCGTGCTGCTCGGCGACGCAGCGCACGCGCTCGTGCCGTTCCTGGGCCAGGGGATGAACTGCGGCTTCGAGGATGCGCGCGCGCTGTGCCGGTGCCTCGACGAGCACGGTCATGACTGGAGTCATGCGCTCGCGGCCTTCGAGAGAGAGCGGCGGCCGAATGCGGACGCGCTCGCGGTGCTCTCGCTCGCCCACTACAAGCACCTGAACCATGTGCCGCACCCGTCCGACGAGGCCCGCGAACGGCTGGGATTGCTCCTCGACGAGATCGCGCCCGAACGGTTTCGCCCGCTCTACGAGCTCGTCGCCTTTACAGACATCCCGTACGCGGCCGCGGAGCGTCTGGAAGCGCTGCGCTGCGAGACCATCGAGCGGCTCCTGCAAGACCCGTCCTTCGACGGCCCCTGGCCCTCCGACGCCGAAGACCGGGTGCGTCGTGCGCTTCAGGCTCGCCGAGGATGACGCAGGGCGCGGGGTCTCCGAGGCATGAGGCGGGAGATCCAAATAGGCCGGCACGCGGCCCAGCATGACCAGGCTGGAACGCGGTGTCCGCGGGCGTAGGGCAAGACCACGAGTCCCAAGCAGACTTGGCTGCGCCGGGCGGTCTCGACGTCGTACTGCGGCCTATTTCACATCGTCAGAGAGGAGGCGAGCCGTCGTTTGCTCGCCATGCCGCGCCTTCGCGTCGGTCAGTTCCCGCACGCCAGGTCGCACAGAGCCTCCAGGTCGAGATTCGAACAGCAGCCCGCCATGCAGGTGTTGATCTCGCGCACCGCGCCGCCCGGGCAGCCGCACGAGGCCGTGGAAGGAAAGCACGGATCGGACTCGGAGCACGGCTCGGACTCCGGGCACGCCGATCCATCCGCATCTGCGGCGCTGCCGCTGTCGCGCGACGGGTCGCCACCGCTGCCTGTGTCGCGAACGGGGCCGCTCGGCGTGCCGGAGTCGGAGCCCGAGTCGTCGTCGTCTCTGAGGCAACCGAAGAATAGAACGAAAACGAAGAGGAGGGTCAAGCGCATGCCCGGACCGTACCCCTGCCGAGAGACGAGGCGCAACTTCGCCGCACCGGCCAGCCAGAATCCACCGCGTGTCTCTGGCGCTGAAGACCCATTGGCGGGACGGGACAGTCTGCATTGTGCTGACCGCGACTCAGCTCGTCGCCCGCCTCGCGGCTTGAGCCCCGCGCCCGCGGCAGAACCTCGTGAGGGACCACGGAGTGCTGCCGCCAATGCCAAGGACCGCGCAGCAATCGTCCAGGGCGGGGCACGTCCTGCCCCGAGCGGTACCAAGGACGCTGACGTGATCGGCCCGAAGCCTCTCCCGCCACGACCGCGGAACAACGGTCGCTCTCTCAAGTGGGCGGCGCTGATGCAGGCCGGCTCCGGCTCGTCGCGATGGTCATGGACGGAGCCGGAGCGGCCCGATACCTCCGTGGCACGGACCTCGGCGCCCCGAACCCGCTCGCCCGCCCGCCCCCGACCGTCGCCCTGGACCCT
>SHZC01000106.1 GCA_009692505.1 Myxococcales bacterium | reverse complement strand
CCGGCCCCGGCGAAGAAGGCGGCTCCGGCCCCGGCGAAGAAGGCGGCTCCGGCCCCGGCGAAGAAGGCGGCTCCGGCCCCGGCGAAGAAGGCGGCTCCGGCCCCGGCGAAGAAGGCGGCCCCGGCCCCGGCGAAGAAGGCGGCCCCGGCCCCGGCGAAGAAGGCGGCCCCGGCCCCGGCGAAGAAGGCGGCTCCGGCCCCGGCGAAGAAGGCGGCCCCGGCCCCGGCGAAGAAGGGGGCTCCGGCCCCGGCGAAGAAGGCGGCGGCCCCGGCGAAGAAGGCGGCGGCCCCGGCGAAGAAGGCGGCGGCCCCGGCGAAGAAGGCGGCGGCCCCGGCGAAGAAGGCGGCGGCCCCGGCGAAGAAGGCGGCTCCGGCCCCGGCGAAGAAGGCGGCTCCGGCCCCGGCGAAGAAGGCGGCTCCGGCCCCGGCGAAGAAGGCGGCTCCGGCCCCGGCGAAGAAGGCGGCGGCTCCGGCCCCGGCGAAGAAGGCAGCGGCCCCCGTCGCGAAGCCCGTCGTGAAGGCAGCGGCCCCCGTCGCGAAGCCCGTCGTGAAGGCGCCGGCTCCCGCCGCGAAGGCCCCGGCTCCCGCCGCGAAGGCCCCGGCTCCCGCCGCGAAGGCCCCGGCTCCCGCCGCGAAGGCCCCGGCTCCCGCCGCGAAGGCCCCGGCTCCCGCCGCGAAGCCCCCGGCCCCCGCCGCGAAGGCCCCGGCCGCCGCTCCGGCCAAGCCCGCCATCCCGCCCTCAGCCCCAGCCCGAACCGGTTTCAACCCGCCCCCGGCACAGGGCCCGGCGACCAAAGCAGCCGCTGAGGCGAGGCCCGCTGAGGCGAAGCCCGCTGAGGCGAAGCCCGCCGCCGCTCCCCTCAAGAGGTAATCCGCCCCTCGCGCCACGCCTAAAAAACGACCGCGGGCCCGGGAGACACCTCCAGGGCTCGCGGTCGCCAAGTCCGATCGCCAACGATCAAGAAAACTCACGTTTATTCAGATCGAAACGGGCTCTCGGTCGTCTCCAAGTTCAACACTTTGGAGAAGACCCATGAAGACTCTCTTGGCTACGGTGCTCTTGCTCCTGCCCGCGTTCAGCTCGGCTGAGACGCTGAGGAGCAGTCGGCGAGACGTCACGCTCACCCTCGAGGGTCCAAACGGCGAGGCGCTGCCCACCTATCACCACCAGGGCGCAACGTATGTTCAGGGATTGGCCGGCGAGCGATACGCCGTTCGCGTCACAAACGTGACCGGACACCGGGTCGAGGCGGTGATCTCAGTCGATGGTCGCGACGCTGTCACCGGCGACGTCGGTGATTTTCGGACGCAGCGTGGCTACGTCGTCCCGGCGTACGGCTCGGTGCTCATCGATGGGTTCCGCCGCAGCCTGGAAGAGGTCGCGACGTTTCGGTTCTCGTCCAAGAGCGAGAGTTACTCCGCTCGGCGAGGAACGCCGATGAACGTCGGGGTCGTCGGCGTGGCCCTCTTCGACGAGGCGACACCGCCCCGCCCAGTCGTGCCGCTCGCCCTCCCACGCCCCCGTCCACCGGAGCCGACGATCGGTTCCGGTGGACGGGGGGGCGGCCTCGGCACCCGTGGTGACTATGGCGGCCTCGACAAAGCAGGCCCGGGCCACGCGGCCCCAAAGTCGAAAGAGAACGCGGTCGAGCGGGAGGCCAACAAGGGCGGGGCCCCCGCCGATCGGGCGACAGGCTCGACCTCAAGCGCAGACTATGGCGCCGCCCACGACGCTTACAAGACCCCAGAGGAGTCGGAGCAGCGAGCGTCGAAGAAGAGCTCGCAGCGCTCCTTCAACCTCGGCACCGAATACGGCGAGGGGCGGGACAGCCCGGTCGTCGAGGTGCCTTTCTTGAGGCGCGACACCCGCCCGTCGGTCGTGCTCGGTTTGTACTACGACGACCGCGGAGGTCTGGCCTCTCGAGGCATCATCCAGCGGCCGTCCGTCTCCAACTTCGCCGGACCTCAGCCCTTCCCCGTCAATCGCCGATTCGCCCCGCCGCCGCCCTGATACGAGCCTGATCCGAGCGCGGCCCCACGGGGTCCATGGCGCGCTCCCCACGCCCCAAAACTTGGAATTCCGGGTTCCGCCTTGCCCCGCACGCCGGCCTTTCGCATCCTGCGCGGCGTGGAAGCCATTTTCAGCCAATTTCCGCTCGGCCGGATCCTCGATCTCAGACGAGCGTCCTCGGGGCTGATGCACGCGACCTACCTCGTCGAAGCCGAGGCGGGCCGCTTCGTGCTTCAGCGCCTCCACCACAAGCTGGCCACCCCCGAGATCCTCGAGGACTACGCCGCCGTCACCGAGCACCTCGCGCTGATGGGGCTGACCGCACCGCGCCTTGTGAGGACGCTCTCCGGGCTCGCCGTGGCCCAAGATGAGGGGCACTGGTGGCGTCTGTCGACCTTCGTACCCGGGGAGACGCGGGACGTGGTCGAGCGGCCGATTCAAGCCGAGGAGGGGGCCCGCGCGCTCGGGCGCTTCCACCGGGCGATGCAGGGGATTCCCCACGTCTTCAAGAGCGAGCACCCGCTGCACGACACCGAAGGCCACCTCTCTCGCCTTCGTCTGGCCGCGGCCAACCCGCTCTTCGCCGAGGCGGCCGCGGTCATCGCCGACGAGATCGCCGCCGTCGATGAACAGCTGAGCCGGCGACTCCTGCCCCGCGATCTGCCGCGACGCGTGGTGCATGGGGATCCGAAGATCAGCAACGTCATCTTCGACGGCGACCGGGCCGTCGGCATGCTCGACCTCGACACGTGCGCACGCCACTCCGTCCTTGTGGACCTCGGTGACGCCGTGAGGTCCTGGTGTCGGGACGGACGAGAAGACGAGCGCCAGCACTTCCTGCTCGACCGCTTCGAGGCGATGTTGCGCGGATACGCCGCCGAAGGTCCACCTCTCGAGCCGCTGGAGCGAGAGCACCTCGCCGCGGCCGGGTGCCTCATCACGCTGGAGCTCGCTTCACGTTTCTTGCGGGACGCGCTTGAGGACGACTACTTCGCTTGGGATTCAACCCGCTATCCGGATCGCCGCACGCATAACCGCGCGCGGGGTCGGGCGATGCTGTTTCTGGCGAATGACATGGCCGCGCAGGAGGGGCAGATGGCTGCGCTCGTCTCGCGGCACTTCGGCTCTTGAGGCCGCAAGAGGGGGGCTGACTTGACGCTTCGATTCGATGAGATCCTTTCTCGCGCCGCCGCCTGGGCCGACGATGATCCGGACGCCACGACCCGCGAGCAGGTCTTGGGCTGGGTCGAGACTCGGGACGAGGTCGCGTTACGCGCGGCCTTCGACGGGCGGCTGGAGTTCGGCACGGCGGGTCTGCGCGGCCCCCTTGCCCCCGGCCCGCTGGGCCTGAATCGGGCGTTCGTTCGGCGGGTGACCGCGGGCCTCGGGGCCTACGTCGGACGCACGACGCCGGCCGCCCTTGAGCGCCGTGTCGTGATCGGCTACGACGGCCGAGTAGGCTCGCGAGTCTTCGCCGAGGACGCCGCGGGGATCTTGGGCGCGCAGGGCTTCGTCGTGCTGCTTTACGACACCGTCTGCCCCACGCCCGAGCTCGCCTTCGCCGTGGTCTACCTCCAGTGCGTCGCAGGCATCATGGTCACGGCCAGCCACAACCCGCCGGGGGACAACGGCTACAAGGTCTACTGGGGGGATGGTGCCCAGATCGTGCCCCCACACGACGCCGGGATCAGCGCGGCGATCGACGAGGTTCTCTCCCTCTCCGGCGTCGGCTGCGACAGCCTGGAGGCCATGTTTGCGTCGGGCTCGCTCCGCACCGTGCCCCGCGAGGTCCGCGAGGCCTACCTCGAAGGCGCGCTCGCGCTCCGCGTGCACTCGGAAAGCGGCACGGTCAGGGCGGTCTACACGGCCATGCACGGCGTCGGGCGCGACCTGCTCTTCGAGCTCCTCGCGCGCTCGGGCCATGACGATGTCCACGCCGTGCCGGAGCAGGCCGAGCCCGATGGCCGCTTCCCGACCGTGGCGTTTCCGAATCCGGAGGAGAAAGGCGCCCTGGATCTTGCCCTCCGCCTGGCGGGCTCCATCGACGCCGCGCTCGTCATCGCCAACGACCCCGACGCGGACCGGCTCGCGGTCGCCGTCCGCCTGGGTGGAGGCGCCTATCGCAGCCTCACGGGCAACGAAGTCGGGCAGCTCTTGGCCAGCGACCTTCTGGCGAACGGACGCCGGGAACGGACGCGCCTCGTGGCGACGACCGTCGTTTCGTCAAGCATGTTGTCGAAATTGGCCGCGGAGAGCGGGGCGCACTACGCCGAGACCTTGACCGGCTTCAAGTGGATCGCCCATCGCGCTCTGGCCTTCGAGGCCAACGGGGGTGACTTCGTCATGGGATACGAGGAGGCTCTCGGCTACAGCGTCGGCAGCCTCGTTCGGGACAAAGACGGCGTCAGTACGGCGATGCTCCTCCTCGATCTGGCGGCCTTCGAGGCGCGCCGCGATCGAACCCTGATCGACGCCCTCGACGACCTCTCGCGTCGGCACGGGCTCCATGTCTCCGGGCAGCGCAGCGTGACCCTGCCTGGCGCCGCCGGTGCGGTGCGGATCCGAGAGATGATGGCGTCGCTGCGTCGGCAGCCTCCGGTCTCTATCGGTGGGCGACAGGTCACCGCGATCCGGGACCTCTCCTTGCCGGATGCCCCCGACCTGCCCCCGGCCGACGTGCTCGCTTATACGCTCGACGACGGCACCCGCATCTTGGCGCGCCCATCCGGTACCGAGCCGAAGATCAAGTTCTACTTCGAGGTCGTCGAGTCCGTCGATCCGTCCGAGCCGCTGCCCGCCGCAGAGGTCCGCGCTCGCGCTCGTCTGATACAGACGCAGTCGGCCTTCGAGGACCACCTTGGCCCGTTTCTCGCAGCCCCGGAGTCCAGACGATGAATCGACCGCTTCACTGTCTCAGCCTCATGAGCGCGCTCGCCCTGCTTTCGTGTAGCGACGGAACAAGGCCCTTCGCCGAAGCCGCGCACCCTGAACCGACCGACGCGGCCCAGCCGTCCGACGGACCGGACTTCGGTGGGCCCCTGCCGCCTGGGGCCATCTGCCACCTCGAGGAGACCCGCTGCGTCGATGGCCGCCTGCGAACCTGCCTCGATGACCAGACCGGCTGGTTGGTGGAGAGCTGCCCCGATGGCCTTGTCTGTCGAGGGCGCGGCTGCGTCGAGGTCCTCTGCGAGCCCGGCACGCAGCGGTGCTCCGCCGAAGGGGTGGAGCGATGCAACGAGGCCGGAGACGCCTTCGAGCCCGTCGCCCCCTGCCCGGTCGATCGCACGTGCCTGGAGGGGGCCTGTGTCTCGCCTCAGTGCAGCCCCGGGGAGACGGCCTGCGCGGATAAGCAGATCCTCACCTGCGCCGATGACGGCGTCTCGTGGACCCGCGAGCCGTGCGCGCCCGGAGAACGCTGCATCGACGGCGCCTGCGTCTTGCCGACGGGCTTCGGGCCGTGCCCCCCCGGTGAGGTGCTCTGTGCGCCCGCCGGCATCGTCACCTGCGACGAGGTTGGCGGGAGTTGGACGGAGACTCCATGCCTTGAGGGTCAAGCCTGCTTCGGCGGTCGCTGTGTGGAGTGCGTCCGCGACCAGGACTGCGAAGCCGGACAAGCCTGCGGAGACGGCGTCTGCACCGTCGCGCCGGTTCGGATCGTCACCGAGACGCTGCCGGTCGGCGCGGTCGACGTCCCCTACGAGGCCACCGTCGAGGCCCTTGCGGGTCGACCCCCGTATGTCTTCACGCTCGACGTCGGCGCCTTGCCGCGCGGCCTGATGCTCGCAGCCGATGGCCAGATCACCGGTCGTCCCACCGACGTTGAGGCGGCGACGTGCACGATCCTGGTCACGGATGCCGATGAACGCCGCGACTCCCGGCGGTATACGCTTCGAGTGCTCGACGCCGCCGCCGGCCTTCAGATCGTGACCGAGTCGCCCCTGCCGTCCGCCGAAGAGGGCGCCGAATACGCGACCACCTTCGAGGCCTTGGGCGGCCAAGCCCCCTATGGCTTCTTCCTCGTGGCCGGCAGCTTGCCGATGGGGCTCGGCATCGACGCGACCGGCCGACTGGCGGGCATTCCGACGGAGATTGGTCTCTTCGAGTTCCGACTCCGCGCGGTAGACGCCGCCACGCCCCCGGCGTTCGCCGAGAAGGACTTCGCCCTTGAGGTCACGGTCGCGCCGCTGGTCATCTACGGGGACCAGGAGCTCAACCTCTTCGTCACCCGCGTCTTCACGCTGCCGACGTTGGCCCTCATCCCGAATATCCCCCTGCCTTACGATCAGCGACTGACGGCCAGAGGGGGCCTGCGTCCCCATCATTGGACGGAGCAGCCTCTGCCGGACCTCATCGCCGGGTTCGTGCCCATGTCCGGGCTGCCCGACGGGCTCATCCTGGATGACGATGGCCGTCTGCATGGTGCCGTCGAGGACGCCTCGCAGGTCATCGAGGTGACGATCCCGTTCACGATGATTGTGCTGACCGGCTACTTCTTCTCCGCGCGCGTGACGGACAGCCAGAACCTCGAAGACTCCGACGAAGCTCTCTTCGTCATCCCGACCTTGCCCATCGGCAACTGACGTTTTTTCTTCGCGCCGGAAATAGAGCCGACGGTTTTGGCGGTTGCGCCATTCGGATGGGCTGACTTGAAGTGGCCTGCCCCGGGGCCCGAGTCGCCCCCCCCCAAACCGACTCGGGCTCCACTTTACTCTCTTTGCGCGCGTGAGGCACCCTGCCGAGCGCGCGTTTTATTTTGTGCGCAGGTCGTGTGCCGTGATCCTTAGGCCACGTCCTCGCGCCGACGCTCCCGAGGTGAACCTTGGCTGACTTTCGCCCGTTCCACGGTTGGCGACCCCCACCCGCCTTGGCCGCTCTGGTGGCCGCCGTGCCCTATGATGTCGTCAATACGATTGAGGCGCGCGCGCTCGCTCGCGATAACCCGCACAGCCTGCTTCACGTCACCCGGCCCGACATCGATCTGCCCGACGACGTCTCGCCGCACGCGGACGTGGCCTACGAGACGGCGCGCGCGGCCCTCCTGCGGCTCGTCGAGAGCGGCGCCCTCGTCGAGGATCCGGCGAGGTCGTACTACGCCTACGCCCAGCACATGAACGGCCGCCGCCAGCTCGGGCTCATCGGCTTGGCGAGCGCGGATGAGTACTGGTCCGGGGAGATCAAACGCCATGAGCTGACGCGCGCCGACAAGGAGGAGGACCGACTTCGCCATGTCCGGACCTTGGGCGCGCACATGGGGCCGGTCTTCTTGACCTATCGCGCGACGGCCGCGCTCGACGCGCTCATGGAGGTCGTCTCGGCGAGCGCGCCGGAGGTGGACTTCGTGGCCGTCGACGGCATTCGCCACCAGCTCTGGCCGATCACCGACGAGGCGCGCCTCGAGGCCTTGGCCGCGGCGTTTGCAGCGGTCGACACGCTGTATATCGCCGACGGTCATCATCGTGCCGCGGCGGCTTCGCGGGTGGGTCGAGACGATCCGAGCGGCAGCCCGTCCCGACACTTCCTCGCGTGCGCTTTCCCCCACGAGCAGCTTCAAATCCTGCCGTATTATCGAGTGGTAAAGGATCTTGACCAGTTCACGCCGGAGAGCTTTCGCGCGGCCCTGTCCAAGACGTTTCATCTCGAGCGACTGCCCGGCCCTGAGGAGGCTTTGGCCCGCCACGCCTTCGTGATGGGCCTTCGAGGCGACGGCTTCTATCGCCTGACCCTCTTGGAGCCGTCGAGCGTGGACGAGTCGAATCCCGTGTCCCGCCTCGACGTCTCGATCCTTCAGGACCGGGTCTTGTCACCCCTCTTGAACATCCTCGATCCACGCCGCGATACCCGCATCGACTTCGTGGGCGGCATCCGGGGCCCCGCCGAGTTGGAGCGTCGCCTGGCCCAAGACGCGGCCGTCGCGTTCGCGCTTCATCCGACGTCGCTCGACGACCTCATGGCCATCTCCGATGCGAACCAGATCATGCCGCCGAAGTCGACCTGGTTTGAACCGAAGCTCCGCTCGGGCATGGTGATCAGTCGCTTCCGGCACTGACCTTTGAGTCCCGTGCGCGTTGAACGAGGATCTCGAGCTCCTCGCGGGTCTTCCCGCCGACGTAGCGGAGGCCGTTGACGTAGAACGTCGGCGTGCCCTGGATGTGCAGCGCGACGCCCTGCTCGAGATCGCGCTCGAGCCGGTCTTTCGTCGCGATCGCGTCGAGGCAGGTGTGGAATCGCGCCACATCAAGGCCGAGCTCAAGGGCTCGCGCCTCGAGCTCCGGGCGCGTGAGCGCGGCTTGCTCGCGGAACATCGCGTCATGGAACGGCCAGAATTTACCCTGGTCGTCGGCGCAGACCGCGGCGGTCGCGGCCCCGCAGGCCCACTCGTGGAACTTCTCCTTGATGAGCGGATTGCAGGCGTGGTCCATGGGGAAGTGGCGAAAGTGCAAGGCGACGTCCGTGTTCGCGCCGACGACCTCCTCCAGCGCGCTCGAGAGGCCCTGGCAGTAAGGGCACTGGAAGTCGCTGAACTCGACGATGACCACGGCCGCGCCCTCCGGACCTAATCGCGGTGCCCCGCTCAAGTCGACGGCGACGGGCACGTCCGAGAGGGGTGCCATGCCCTTACTGGCCGACCGAGCGGCCCTCTTCGCGGGGGCATAGACGAGGACCTGAACGCTCGTCACCCCGACGATGAGCGCGAGCAGGCCCGCGACCGAGTCCAAGTGCCAGGGACGAAGCGCCTGCGCCCATGCGGCCTTCCTGCCCTCGTCGTGGACATACAGCGAGGCAAGCAGGAGGCCGCCGTTGACCCCATACAAGGCGAGGCAAAGCGGGCAGAGCTTGCCGAGCGTCGTCAGGCTGAAGACGAAGAGGGCGAAGGAGCCCAAGACGGCGAGCAGGCTCGAGCCGACGAGCACGCCCGGAACCCGCGTGAAGATACGCGTCCCGAAGCGCAGGAGCCCCGCGAGCAGGAGCACCGCCAGGTAATAACCGGCGCCGACGACCGCGAGGGGGAGGCCGCCCACCTCGCTGACCGCGCTCGTCGCCGTCTCCTCGCAGGAGAAGATGGTCAAGGCGCTGCACAATCCCTCATCGACGCCACCGCCGGCTCGGGCCGTGACGTGCTTCTCAATGAGCGAGAGAGAGACAAAGAACCCTAGAGCTCCAAGCAGGCAAATTCCGATAAAAGCAGACGAACGTCTACGCATCTTGAGATCCTCTGGGAGTCGGTGGGCGGGTCTGGCAGCTCGGGCTCTCGCCCCTTGGAGAATTGCGCGGAGTCCGCGCTCGCCTTATGGTTCGTAGCTTTTTTCATATCAGCACGAAGTACCTGATGCCATCGGCCAATCCATCCGGGGTGCTCCGCCGACGGGGGGCGCAGCCGTGACCCCCACCCGAGACTGTGTGTCTTGCGGTCAGCCGAACGCCTCGGGCGCACGGTTTTGCGCGCGGTGTGGCTCGCCGAACGACTCAGACGAGGCCGCTGAGCAGCATGCGTACACCACGCCCGTGGCGCCCGGCACCCTCTTCGAGGGCAAGTACAAGATCCTTGAGGAGATTGGCCGCGGGGGCATGGGGGTTGTGTACCGGGGCCACGACGTGAGCCTCGACCGGATGGTGGCCGTGAAGGTCCTGCCGGAGCACTTCAATACCGACGAGCAGGTCATCCAGCGGTTCAAGAAAGAGGCCCGCGCGATGGCCTCGCTCGACCACCCGAACATCGTGCCGGTGTACGCCATCGGCCAGTGCCGGAACTTCCACTACTTCGCGATGAAGTTCCTCAGCGGCCGCACCGTCGCCGATGTGCTCGAGGAGATGAGGCTGGACGGTCGGGGGCGATTCCGGCCGGTCGACGCCCAGCACGTCTTGATGTCCATCTGCGGAGCGCTCGCGCACGCGCACGCCAGAGGGCTCATCCACCGCGACATCAAGCCCGGCAACATCATGATCGGCGACGACAACGCGGTCACGATCATGGACTTCGGCATCGTCAAAGAAGAGAAGGGTGAGGAGAACTTGACCCGCACCGGGCTCGTCTTCGGCACGCCCGAGTACATGGCGCCCGAGCAGGCGCAAGGCCATACCGCGCCGAGCCCCGCGACGGACATCTACTCGGTCGGGGTCGTCGCCTACGAGATGATCAGCGGGCTCCCGCCATTCCGCGGCGACACCCCGTTCTCGGTCGTCATCAAGCACATCAAAGAGCCCCCGCCGCCGCTGCTCGAGCAGCTGCCGGAGCTGGCGTCGGAGTTCGAGGCGGTCATCTTCCGGGCCCTGGAGAAGCGGCCCGAGTGGCGATGGCCGACGGCCGAGGCCATGCGTGAGGCCTTGTCGCGCGTGGAGGTCTCTCGGGCGTCCTTGGCCCGCGCCGCTCCCGCGTTGCAACACAAGCACCAGGAGGGCTCGGACGACGAACAGGGACGGCGAAACCTCTACCTGCCCCCGCCCGTGCTCCTGCCGCTCGGGCTTCCCCCGCCGCCCCCCAGACGCCCGGCCCCGCTCTTCAGCCCGGACCCCGCGATCGGCGAGGTCAACTCCTCGCCTTTGCCCGGACAGATCCCCGCCCGAGCCTGGGATATCAAGACTCCGGAGGGCCCCCCTGTTCAGGGCCGCCCGCTCATGCCCGTCGCCACGATGCGCCCGATGCCCCGCGGTGCCGGACTCGACTCGACGGCCACCGCCGCCATCGTCGATGACCGCCCGGGGCACTACCGCTCGCTGACCACGGCCCAGAAGCCAGTCCGACGGACGGGCCAGGGTCGTCTCGTGGCGTGGATTGTGCTCGGGGTGCTGGCCGTGACCGGGGTCGTCTTGATCGTCTCTTCCCTCTCTCGAGAGCTGGCGAGCGCGTCGTCTAAACCCGAGGGCACGCCAGCCGGCGGCCAGGTCAAGATCGCCGCGCCTTCAATCACGGCCCCCGAGGTGCAACCGGCACCGCCCCCCGCCACCGAGCTCGAGGAGGTCCGCGTCACCCTCGTGAGTCGGCCCGAGCGGGCGAGCGTCTTTGCGGCCGACGGGACCACGCCCTTAGGCCCGACCCCCCACTTCATCCGGCGGCCGCGTGATGCGCAGCCCATCTTCATTCTCCTCCGTAAAGAGGGGCATGAGGAGCGCAGGGTCGAGGTGAAATTCGGGAGCGACGACATCATGTCCATCGAGCTGAAGCCTCTCGTCCCCGTGTCGCCGTGAAACGGATCCTCTACATCGAAGACATGGTCGACAATCGGGACTTGGTCATCCAAATCTTGAGGGCCGATTCGAGGTCTTCACCGCAGCCGACGGGGCCGAGGGCCTGAGGGCCGCGCTCTCGCTCATGCCGGACCTCATCCTCATGGACGTCTCCTTGCCGGTCATGGATGGCCTGGCGTGTACGCGGCTGATGCGGGAGGACGAACGGCTCAAGGACGTGCCGATCGTGGCACTCAGCGCGCACTGCATGGTCGGCGACCGGGAGAAGGCGCTTGAGGCGGGCTGCGACGGCTTCTTGTCGAAGCCCTTCCGGGTGGCGCAGCTCCGCGAGCTCGTCACGGACTTCGTCGCTCGGGGGCGCGGTCCCGCTGGGCAAGGCTGACTCGCCGCCGGCTTGCGGTCCCTCTCGCGCCATGCTAAACGCCGCGCATCACCTGCCCGAGGTGCCGGTGTCGATTTGGAACCGAGGAGACTTGGAACCCGACCGACGACGAAAAAAAGGGAAGTCCGGTGAAATTCCGGCGCGGTCCCGCCACTGTAAGGGGCGAGCCGTGGGTGCCTCGAGTGTCACGGACTTTTGTCTGGAAGACCGCACCCCCGGCGTTTGAGCCCTAAGCCAGGAAACCTGCCTCGCTGCGTTGGTGACCCATGCTCTTCGTGGAGAGAGAGGGTCGCGGTTGTCCTTCGGTTTTTTTCTTCGGAGCCAGCGGCTTCGTGTCGCGGCGTGCGCGTCGTGGGTGAGCTTCACCCCGATGGTCGGATCGGCGCGACCGGTCGCTGAGGCGCGTCCTGTCGACGTCGAAGGCGAGGCCCCTGATGAGGCCCCGGCATCGGAGACGGCGACTTTGACCGTCGTTCGGCCAGAGGACCAGCCCTCACCTCCGGCCACGACCGGGGAGCTCCTGCGGGCCGTGCCCGGCTTGCATCTGCGGCGCTTTGGCCCACCCGGCGCCCGCGAGGAGCTCCTGTTGCGCGGGGCGGGCGCGCATCAGCTCGCGGTCTTCCTCGACGGCGTGCCGCTGAGCGGTGGACGCGGCGGAGCCTTCGACCTCTCGACCTTGCCCACGCAGAGCATCGAGCGCGTCGAGGTGATCCGCGGGCCCACGGCCGCCCTCTACGGGAGTGGCATGGGCGGGGTGCTCAATGTCCATACACGCGATCAGGAGAGCGGAGACCAAGGCACCGCCCGCCTGACGCTCGGCAGCTTCGGCCACCGCGGGGTAGACGGCGGGGTCTTTCAGACATTGGGCGAGACCCAGCTCGCGTTCTTCATCGCGGGAGAGCGCGCCAACGGCGACTTTCCGTTTGTTGATCTGCACGGTGTCGACCGACGACGCGGCAATGCGGCTCACGCCGCGCTTCATACGCTCGCCCGGGCACGCACCTTCGGGTCGGGCGGCGACCGGCTGACCCTGCAATATGAGCACGCTCAGGACGCTCGCGGCGAGCCGGGCCTTGAGCAGTTCGAGCGGTCCCTTGCGCGGCAGCGTCGCTCACGAGACGCGCTGTCGGTCGTGTTCGAGGCCTCAGCCGCCGAGGCGCTGCGGCTCGTCGCCCGCGCCCACGCCCGCACGTCTTCTTATGCCTTCGACGATCCAAAGCCGGCGCGAGCGGGCAGCGCGCATGCGTACACCGCCCGCGATCAGGACGTGGGCCTGCACGTTGTGGGCGAGTACGTCGGCTTCGAAGAACATCTGCCTCGCTTCGCCCTGGCCCTGCGTCACGAGGCCAGCCAGACGAGCAACGATGGGCTCTTCGACCCCCCGGTCTCGGCGCGCAGGCTCGGGGCCGCGCTCGTTCTCACCGAGACCTACGCGCCCCTCGGCGAGGTACTCCTGCTCGAGGCCTCGCTGCGCCTTGACGGGCACGACGGGAGGGCGCCTCTCCTTGTGCCGATGGCCGGCGTCGTCTTCGCGCCGCGCACGGGTCTTCG
This sequence comes from Myxococcales bacterium, assembly GCA_009692505.1. Classification (GTDB taxonomy): domain Bacteria; phylum Myxococcota_A; class Bradymonadia; order UBA7976; family UBA1532; genus SHZC01. Next base: position 4,538 of record SHZC01000106.1, on the reverse strand, counting down.
GCTCAAAGCGACCGTCGGTCGGGTCTTTCGGGATCCGAGCTTCGACGAGCTCTACTTCGTCGGCCCCGGCCTGCGGGGTCGCCCCGACCTGCGCCCGGAGGAGGGGCTGGCGTTCGACGCGGGCCTTTCGCTTCAGCACGAGGGGCTGTCGCTCGGTCTGACTTATTTCGGTCAACGCTACGAGCGGATCATCCTCTTCGTGCCGGTTCAGGCCTTTCAGATAGAGGCCCGTGACGACTTCGCGGCGCGCGTGGATGGGCTCGAGCTGTCCATCGACGGGCGGCTCAACCACCTGCGCTTCGAAGCGACCGCCACGCTCCTGGACGCCCGCCTGGACACGGCCAGCAACGCGCCGCTGCCGTTTCGTCCGAGGCAGGCCGTCTTCGGTCGTCTGACGCTCGGGCAGGGACCCGTTCGCGCCTTCGTCGACGCCGAGCTGCGTGGGCCGGTCACGGCGAACCTTCACGGCAACGTGATCCTGCCGGCCACGCAGCGCTTCGGTCTGGGGGCCGCGGTCGCTGTTCTTCAGACGCTGGAGGCCACCCTCCGCATCGACAATCTCCTAGACCGGCGTGCGGATCTCGACGCCCTCCAACAACCACTTCCCGGTCGCTCGTTCCTGATCACGTTGACCCACACCCACACTGGAGGCTGATTCATGTTCCCGTCATCGCACCTTGCCCACCGTCGTCTCATCCGGCTGCCGCTCGTCCTCGCGCTCGCCGCTTGCCAAGCCGAGTCCGACGCCGTTGAACCCGGACCCCTCGACGCGCCGGACGCTGGCCCGGCGTGCCCGTCCGGCTCCCCACCCGCGCCCATCTCTGGCGTCTTCGCCTTCCCACAGGCGGTGGTCTTTGCCGGCGCGCACCTCGTGGTGGGCAGCGTCGATCTCGACGAGAACTACGCCTCGCGCTCCGGCTTCCTCACCGTGCTTGATCCGTCGACCGGCGCGGTCCTCAACCGCATCGTCACCAGCCAACCCAACCCGCAGCGCCTCGTCGTGCACGGGGACCGGCTGTTTGTCGTGAACACGGGGCGCACCGAGTATTCGCCCGACACCGGCGTGACGGCGAAGTCGAGGGGCAGCATCGACGTGATCCCCTTGGACGCGCTGGCCTCAGCACCGCGCCCCCATCGCTCCGACGAGATCGCCGCCTCAGCGGACGGCACGAGCGGCGCGCCGATCGACCTCGTCTTCGTGGGGGAGCGCGCGTACATCAGCTCGGGCTTGAGCAACCAAATCTTCATCTACAACGCCGCCAATGGCACGCTCGAGCGCGGGATCGAAGACGGCCCACGCTTCGGGAGCGCGGAGCCGGCGTTGGCACTCGGGGCCGTGGCCGCGGCCGGCACGCTCGTCTATGTGGCCGATTACAACTCCGACGCGATCCATCTCTTCGACACGACCACGGAGACGTTCTCGCCGTGTGCCGTCTCCGTCGACGACGATCCGATGATGCTGGCTGGGCCATCGTCGCCGCTCGTGGAGGGCGATGATCTCTACGTCGTACTTCAGGGGTTCCAGAAGGTGGTGAAGATCAGCCGAGCCGATCTCGAGCTCGTGGCCGCCGCGCCCGCCGACGCCTGCCCGAGCGTAGCCGTCACCGACGTGATCAGCCCCACCGGCGGCATCCCCAACGACCTCGACGCGCTGGACGACCAGCTCTTCGTCGTGCACTCGATGGACAATACGGTCGTGGCCTACGAGAACGACGGGGATCTCTGGACGAAGTCCCATCAATTCGACCTGCCCCTGGGCGCGAACCCCTGGCACGCGGCGTTCTCCGCCGATGGGCGGTACTTGGCCGTGACCGAGTGGAAGAACCACGCCGTGTCAATCTTCGACCGAACCTGTGACGACGCGGTCGTTCGCCTGACGGTTCAATGACGAGCCTCCGGACTCATAGCCTCGTCCTCTGGGCACTGCTCCTCTGCGCGTGTGCCCCCAAGACGAACGTGCCGGAGCCGCCGAGCTCGCCCCGAATCATCAGCCTCGCCCCCGCGCTCACCTCGATCTTGTTCGGCCTCGGGCTCGGACCTCAGGTGGTCGGCGTGACCCGCTTCTGTGATGACCCTCCCGAGGCCCAGACACGCGCCCTCGTCGGCGGGTTCTCGAACCCCGATCTCGAGGCGATCCTCTCGCTGCGACCGACCCTCGTGATCGGCGGTCGCAACCCAGTCACGGCGGCATTGGTCAATCGACTTGACGAACGGGGGATAGCCTCTCTCCTTCTTCCGCAGGACACCCTCGAGTCGACCTACGCGGCCATCACGGCGATTGGCAAAGCGACCTCGGTCTCGGAGGCCGCCCTTGCCCTTTCGGAGACGACGCGCAGCCGCGTGCGGGTGGCCGCAGAAGCAGCGACCTCGGGGCTCAAGGGCCGCCGGGTGCTCCTCGTCTACGGGCGTCGCCCGCTCGTGGTCGCGGGGCGGGGCAGCTACGGCGACGAGCTGCTGAACCTCGTCGGGGCGGTCAACGTCGCCGCTGGCCTCACCGTCGCTTATCCGGAGATCACCGCGGAGGAGGTCCTTCGGCTGGCGCCCGAGCTCGTCATAGACGCGGACATGGCGGGAGACGACGCGCTCGGCCTCTGGGAGACGATGCCCGGCTCCGAGAGACGAAGGGTGGTGCGCGTCAACCACCCCGGGCTCCTGCAGCCTGGGATCCGCGCGCCCGAGGGTTTGTCGGCCCTCGCTGCCGCGCTCGCTCAGCCCGACACGTCGACCCCGTGAGGGGCGCGCACCCCATGGTCGTCGATGCGCGGTCGCTCTTGCGACTCAACGTCGGCCTCGGTCTGGCCGCGGTGTTCACCTGCCTGCTCGCCTTGACCGCAGGACCCGGCAGCCTCGAGTGGGCTTCGGTTCTCTCGGACACGCTCGGCGTGGACTCAGTCATCGTCTTCGAGGTGCGGCTTCCCCGCGTGCTCATGGGCTTCATCCTCGGGGCCGGCTTGGCGGTCGTCGGCGCGGTCTTCCAGGCCCTCATGCGCAACCCGCTGGCGGACCCCTACATCCTGGGCGTGAGCGGCGGCGCGGCGCTCGGCGGGGCGCTGGGTCTCGCGCTCGTACCGTTGGGCATAACCCTGCTCGGCCCGCAGCTCTGCGCGTTCATCGGGGCGCTCGTCTCCATCGCCGCCCTCTTTCGCCTCGCCCGAAACCGCACCGGGGACGCGGCCTTGGTGCTCCTCCTGGGCGGCGTCGTGTTCAACGCCTTCGCGGCGGCCTGCATCCTGCTCCTGGAGAGCCTGCTGAGGGCCGAGCAGGCGCAGGCCATCCTCCAGTGGCTGATGGGCACCCTGCGCCTCGATGGCACCCCTCGCGGCCTGCTCCTGGGCGTGGGTCTGGCGGTCGCCTGCAGCGTCGCCTACGCCCTGAGCCAGGCCAACGTCTTGAACCTCATGGCCCTCGACGAAGGACAGGCCCAAGCCTCGGGCCTTGATTTACAAAAGGCTCAACGTCGGCTGCTCCTCTGCGTCTCCGTCATCGTGGGCGCGGTCGTCGGCGTGGGTGGGCTCATCGGCTTCGTCGGGCTCGTCGTGCCGCACATCGCCCGTCGGTGGCTTGGGCCGGACCATCGCCTGCTCCTGCCCGCGAGCGCGTGGCTCGGCGGCGGCCTCCTGGTCCTGTGCGACGCCACGACCCGCGCGCTCTTTGACGTCCTGCATACCGACCTGCCCGTGGGCGTTGTCACGGCGTTTGTCGGCGCCCCGGTCTTCTTGTTTCTGCTCGCCCGACCGAGCGGCGCCCGATGAGCCCGATAGACCCGCCCCTGCTCTCGGTGGAGGGGCTTCACGTCAGGCGAGGGGCAGACGACGTCCTCGCCGAGGTGACGTTTGAACTCGCGCGCGGAGAGATCGTCGCTCTGGTTGGGCCGAGCGGTGTCGGCAAGTCGACGTTGCTCATGGCCCTCGCGGACCTCCTGCCGAGGCAGGCCGGTCAGCTTCGACTTCAAGGCCGCGTGTCGACGACCCTGACGGCGGCCGAACGGGCGGCCTGCCTCGCATATCTGCCACAGGCCCCCACGGTCGCGCTCGGTCATACGGTGCTCGGACTGGTCCTGCTCGGGCGCGCGCGCCACCGGACGACGTTCTTCGACCGGCCCGAAGATCTGGAAGCCGCCGCCCTCGCGCTGGAGGCGGCGGGCGCGTCCCACCTGAAAACGCGACTCGTGGACACGTTGTCCGGGGGCGAGCGCCAGCGGGTCTTTCTAGCCCGCGCTTATGCCCAGGATACCCCGCTCCTCCTGCTCGATGAGCCGACGACGGGCCTCGACGCCGGACAGGCCATCGCCGTGCTGGAGAACCTCTCGGCCCGCACCGCGCAGTCGGCGGCCCTGCTCGTCATGCACGACCTGAATCTGGCCGCGCAGTTCGCCACGCGCGGGATCGTGTTGTCGGCGGGCCGGATCGTCATGGATGGCCCACCCGAGGTCGCGCTCGCGCCCGACGTGCTGCGTGAGGTCTTCGGCCTGGAGTCGGGCCGCGTGCCTCACCCCCGCGCCCACGTCTCCGGCCTCATCCCCTGGCGTGGGGCCTGAG
>SHZC01000105.1 GCA_009692505.1 Myxococcales bacterium | reverse complement strand
ACATGACCCACGTGCCCTTCCGTGGCTGCTTCAGCGGCTGCCTCAAGGTCCCCGGCATGGACTGCCCGGACGTCGACGATCCTTGTGAGCTCATCGACCAGTAAGGTCGACTGTCAAGCCGCCAGTAAGGTCGACTGTCAAGCCGCCAGTAAGAAGGCCGACTGTCAAGCCGCCAGCAAGGTCGACCCAAATTGACTCCGGCGGCCGCTCGCCTCATCATCCAGCGCGAATGCCCGTAATCCGCACCCAACTCGCGCTTTTTCTCCTCGCTGCCCTCGCTTCTGGCTGCGGTACGCAGGAGTTGATGCGGACGCAGCTCGATGAGCAAAAGCAGCGGCTGACCGCGCTCAACGAGGTCTACGAGGCCCAGACGAAGCGGATGCAGCGGCTGGAGAATCGCCTCGAAGTCCTCGAGGACCAGCGCGAGGCCCAGAGCCTTCATGGGGGCGCGCCGAAGCCGCTGCCGGTCGTGCGCCTCGAGGCCCCGAACGAGCAGGGCGACGACGAGGACGAAGGCGACGGCCACGCGGATCCCGAGTTAGAGAACCGCGGGCACGGCGGCGGCTACGTTCTCGCCCAAGACGACCTCGGACCACCCGCCACGGCACGGTCCGAGAATCGGTCGCCGCGAGGGCCCGTACCCCCACCCGACAACGCGGCGTTCGCCGGAAACATCGGCACGGCGGCACTGCCCGGCTCGGCCGCTGCCCGGAGTCCCGCTCCCGCGCTTCCGCCCGCCGCTGACGACCTGGCCATCTCCCTCTACAAGCAAGCCTATCGGAAATACAAAGGCGGCGATCTCGCGGGTGCCATCACCGTGTTCCAGACCTTTGTTCAGCATTTCCCGGACCATGATTACTCGGACAACGCGCTTCAACTCGTCGGGCAGGCGCACTTCGACCGGGCCGAGTTCGCCGTCGCGCTGACGACCTTTCGTCGCGTCGTGGAGTCGTATCCGGGCGGCAACCGCGTGCCGGACGCGCTGCTCATGATCGGCCTCACGCTCGAGCGGCTCGGGCGCCCCGCTGAGGGCCGCGAGACCCTCGCCCGCCTCCGAACCCTCTACCCCGACACGACCGCCGCCCAACACGCGGAAGCGTCGTTGCGCGGGAGTCGAATGTGAAATGAAGGGACCCTAACGTGCGCTCGATACGACGTGACCTCGCCCTCTTCGTGCTGCTGCTGGCGTCCCCGACCGCTCAGGCCGAGGAAGCCTATGATGACGTGTCCACCCCGACCGTGAGGCGCAACGTCCCGGTGGAGCACGTCGTCGAGGAGGGGGACACCCTCTGGGATCTCTGCGAGGACTTCTGGCAGGAGCCTTGGAGGTGGCCGAACGTCTGGGCACTCAACCCCCACGTGACCAACCCGCACTGGATCTATCCGGGTGACATCCTGCGTCTCCTGCCCCCAGAGGGTCAGGAGGTCGTCGCGGGTGAGCCGCTGAAGCTCGTGACCTACACCATCGACGCGGCCACCGCCTCGCAGGTGTCCATCAACGAGGGCTTCATCGCTGAGAAGGAGCTGAAGCGCTCGGGTACGTTGAAGTACTCGACGATCGCCAAGCGTTACCTCTTCCAAGGCGAGCCGGTCTACCTTGAGTTCGAGAACAAAGACGAGGTCCGCATCGGGCAGCAGTTCAGCGTCTACACGGTGATTCACGACGTCGTGCACCCGGTGACCGACGAGCTGCTCGGGCAGAAGATCCAGGTGCTCGGGATCGTCGAGGTCGACCGCGTCGACGACCACGTCGTCACCGGCCACCTCGCCCGCTCGTTCAATGAGATCGAGCGCGGCGCGCTTCTGACCCCCTTGCTCAACCACTATCAGGTGGTCAGCCCCAAGCAGAACCTGCTCGACCTCCAGGGCCTGCTCGTCTCCTCGTTCCGCGACATCAGAGAGATCGGGCAGTTTCACGTGGCCTTCATCGACAAGGGCGCGAAAGACGGCGTCCAAATCGGCAACCGGCTCTTCGTGCTGAGGCGCGGCGATGGCTACGTCGAGCTCGAGGAAGAGTTTCAGGCGAAGTTGCCGTGGGAGCAGGTCGGCGAGCTGCTCGTCGTTGAGACGCAGGATCGAAACAGCACCGTCCTCGTGACCCGATCGACGGTCGAGCTTCACGTCGGCGATCGCGTGGAGATGCAGCGCAACTATTGAGCGGCGGGCGTGACTCGTCTCAATAAGTTCATCGCCGACTCGGGCCTCTGCTCCCGGAGAGAGGCCGACGCTCTCGTCGCTCAGGGTCGCGTCCGCGTCAACGGTGGTGCCGCGCTCACGGGCACTCAGATTGGTCCCGACGACAAGGTCGAGGTCGATGGTCGGGCCATCGGGCAGTCCCGGCCAGCACAAGCCGTTTACATCGCCTATCACAAGCCGGTGGGCGTGGTGTGTACGACGGATCTGCGCGAGCCGAATAATATCGTCAAGGCGGTTGACCACAGCCGGAGGGTCTTTCCGGTGGGTCGGCTCGACCGGGACTCAGAGGGGCTCATCTTCCTGACGACCGACGGCGACGTGGTCAATAAGGTTCTTCGCGCCGGCAACGCGCACGAGAAGGAGTACGAGGTCACGCTCCGTCGAAACTTCGACGAGACCTTCCTGCGGCGGATGTCCCAAGGCGTGCCCATCCTGGACACCGTGACCCGCCCGTGTCGCGTGACCCGGCTGACCGGACAGCGCTTCGTCATCGTGCTGACTCAGGGGCTCAATCGGCAGATTCGACGGATGTGCGAGCACCTCGGCCATGAGGTCCGGCAGCTTCGGCGCACGCGCATCATGCACATCCACCTGGGCCGGCTCGGCGTCGGCGTCTGGCGGAACTTCACGCCGATCGAGGTCGCCAGCCTGCATCGGCTCGTCGTCGCGTCCTCCAAGCTCGCGGGCAAGCTCGCGGGCAAGCTCGCGGGAGTGCCGGGCGCCGAGACCCATGACGAGGATGAAACGGACTGAGGCCCAGAACCCATGCCAAGACCCATGCGCGTGCTGCTCCTGACCCCACCCATGACCCAGCTCAATACGCCGTATCCCGCCACGGCGTATCTCACGGGGTTTCTTCGACAGCACGCCGAGCGTCTGGATCTGGTAGTCGAGCAGGCCGACCCGGCCATCGAGCTGTTCTCGCGCTTGTTCTCGCGCCTGGAGTTGGAGCGTCTCGCCGTGGACCTCAAGGCTCGGAGTCGAGAGGGCTTGCCTGAGTGCCTCTCCCACTTCCTCGAACACGCCGAGGCCTATGCCCGGACGGTCGAGCCGACGATCCGCCTTCTTCAGGGCCGCGAGCCCAGCTTGGCGCTCCGCATCGCCGCGCGCACCTATTTGCCCGAGGGGCCGAGATTCCGTTCGCTCTCGACGACTGGCGGGGACAGCGAGGCCACGCTCTCTTGGGCGTTCGGTACGATGGGCACCGCCGACCAAGCCCGGCACCTCGCGAGCCTCTATGTCGACGATCTCGCCGATGTCATGCGGGAGGCGCTCGACCCGCACTTTGAGCTGTCCCGATACGGCGAGCGGCTGGCGGCGAGCGCGTCAAGCTTCGATGCCTTGGCTCTAGCGCTTGAGGGTCCGCCGACGCGAGTCGACGTCCTGCTCGACGAACTGACCATGGAGCTCTACGCCCGCCACCGGCCGGATGTCGTGGCCCTGACCGCGCCGTTTCCCGGCAACGTCTACGGAGCCTTTCGGATCGCCCGGACCCTTCGCCGCAGCTCGCCGGGGACGCGGCTCGTGCTCGGCGGCGGGTACGTCAACACGGAGCTGCGGTCACTCTCCGAGCCGCGGGTCTTCGACTACTTCGACTTCGTCACCCTCGACGACGGTGAGCGTCCGCTCCTAGCATTGCTCGAGCACCTCGCGGCCCCCGAAGACGCGACCCGCACCTTGCTTCGCACCTTTGTTCGTCGTGAGGGATCCGTCGTTTTCGACTCCGATCCGCGCCACCACGACGTGCCTTTTCGCGACACGGGCACACCCACCTACGACGGCCTGCCGCTCGACCACTACGTCTCCCTTGTCGAGATGCTCAACCCGATGCACCGCCTCTGGTCTGACGGTCGCTGGAATAAGGTCACGCTCGCGCACGGCTGCTACTGGAAGAAGTGCTCGTTCTGCGACGTCTCCCTCGACTACATCGGACGGTACGAGGGCGCGGCTCCGAGCGCCGTAGTTGACCGGATGCAGGCCCTCATCGCCGAGACGGGGCAGTCGGGATTTCATCTCGTGGACGAGGCCGCCCCTCCGGCGGGGCTGCGGGCGATGGCCGACACGATCATCGGACGCGGTTTGACCGTGACCTATTGGGGCAATATCCGCTTCGAGAAGGCGTTCACCCCGGAGCTGGTCAAGCGGCTCGCGTCGTCGGGCTGCGTGGCGGTCAGCGGGGGGCTGGAGGTCGCCAGTGACCGACTGCTCGACCTCATGCAGAAGGGCGTGACCGTCGAGCAGGTCGCCCGAGTGACGCGCGCGTTCGCCGACGCCGGCGTGATGGTCCACGCCTACCTTATGTACGGCTTTCCCACGCAGACCGAGGCCGAGACCGTCGACGCGCTCGAGCGGGTCAGGCAGCTCTTCGAGGCCGGCTGCATCCAGTCGGCGTTCTGGCACCGCTTCGCCTGCACGATCCACAGCCCCGTCGGTCAAGACCCTTCACGTTTCGGGATCACCCTTCGACCCTCCGTGGGCGCGACGTTTGCCCAGAATGAGGTGGCGTTTGACGACCCCACCGGCTGTGACCATGACCGCCTCGGCCATGGCCTGCGCCGCGCCTTGTACAACTATATGCTCGGCCTCGGCCTCGATACGGACGTCCGCCGATGGTTCGAGCCCGAGGGTCGAGTCAAGCGGTCCACCGTGCCCCGGGATCTCATCTCGCGGGCTCTCGGCGGTCGCTAAACGGAACACGTCCCCGGTTTTTTTTTCGAAATCGTGCCTGGCCGCGCGACACGCTCTCGCGGTGTCCGACCTCCTCCTAGGGACGACTTCGTCTCCTGGAGGGTTTCATCGTGTCTCCTCTCTCTCTCCTCGCCGCGCCCACACGGGCTGATTTCATCCTCGCCTCGCTCTGGGAGGGCGGCCCCGGCGCTCGCCTCATGGCGCACTTTAGGACCGGGGCCAAGCTGCCCGACGGCTGCCTCGAGGCGTACCTCGACTTTGCCGCGGGGGAAGGGAGGTCAGTCGCCGCGCGTGAGGAGGATGCCGCCTACGCGCATGGGGCCCGCCTGGTCACGCCGCTCTGCCCGGACTACCCCGATGGACTTCAAGGAGCGGTGGTCCTTCGGGTCCGGGGGCAGCTCCCGCGCGGCCCTTGTCTGGCGATCGTCGGCGCCCGCAAGGCGGATCGCTACGGGCGGGACGTCGCGACGCGCATCGCCCAGGCGGCCTCGGCGAGGGGCGTGGCGGTCATCTCCGGGGGGGCGTTCGGCATCGACGCGGCCGCGCATGAGGGCGCGCTCGCGAGCGGCGGGCAGACCGTCGTGGTCCTGGGCTCGGGGCTGGCCCACGCCTCGCCTCGGGAGCACGCCGCCCTCTTCGATCGGGTCCGAGAGGCCGGCGCGGTCGTGTCGGCCATGCCCATGCAAGCGCGCGCTGCGCGGCACACCTTCGTGGTCCGCAACGCGCACATCGCCGGGCTCGCGCTCGCCACCGTCGTCGTGCAGGCCGGAGAGCGCGGCGGTGCTCTACATACGGCCCGCTTCGCGAAGGCCGCCGGCCGTCCGGTTTACGCGGTCCCGGGCCCAATCGACGCGCCTTTGCACGCCGGCTGCCACGCCTTGATCCGGCACGGCGCGCACCTCCTCACGCGAGCCGACTCATGGGCTGTTGGCGTCCTCGCTCCGGGGCTTGGTGTTGACAAATCGGAGAACGCGCACGGAAATGCGCTCGTTTCGTCGGCCGGTCTGGTCGAGCCTTCCCGTGGGAATCAGCTCTGGCTTGCCTCCGGGGCCGAACCCGTCTCTCTGGCCGAGCTGGCCCGGGCGGCGGGTTTGACCATCGGCGAAGCGTCTTCTGCCGCGCTCGAACTCGAACTCGCTGGACACTTCGTCTCTTCAGCGGGTGGACGGTTCTCCCGGTCGACTCCCCAAAGTTCAAGAGTGAGAATCTAAAGCGATGAGCAAAGCCCTCGTAATCGTCGAGTCGCCCGCCAAGGCCAAGACCATCGGCAAGTACCTCGGGAAGGACTACGAGGTCCGTGCCAGCGTGGGCCATATCAAGGATCTCCCGAAGTCACAGCTCGGGGTCGACCTCGACAATAACTTCGAGCCGCATTACGAGGTCATCGACGGCAAGGGCAAGATCGTCGCGGATCTGCGGAAGGCGTCCAAAGACGCCGACGTGATCTTCCTCGCACCCGACCCCGATCGCGAAGGTGAGGCCATCGCCTGGCACATCTCCGAGGAGATCGCCAAGTCCAAGAAGCCCATGTTCCGGGTCTTGTTCAATGAGATCACGCTGCGGGGCGTCACCCAGGCCATCGCCAATCCGCTGCCGCTGAACCTCAAGCTCTACGAGAGCCAGCAGGCGCGTCGCATCCTGGACCGCCTCGTGGGCTATCAGATAAGCCCCCTGCTCTGGGACAAGGTCAAGCGCGGCTTGTCGGCGGGCCGAGTCCAGTCCGTGGCCGTTCGGCTCGTGGTCGACCGTGAGCGGGCGATCCGCGCGTTCGTGCCCGAGGAGTATTGGCACCTCGACGCTGAGCTTGAGGGGCCCAAGCCGCCGAAGTTCGTCGCCCGCCTCTCCCGAGTCGACGCGAAGAAGGCCGAGGTCAAGACTACCGTCGAGGCGGAGGCCGTTCGGGCAGGCATCGCCGAGCACGGTTGGGTCGTCCGCGAGATTCAAAAGAAGGAGCGGCGCCGGTCGCCGTCACCGCCGTTCACCACGTCGAAACTCCAGCAGGAGGCCTCGCGCCATTTCAGCTTTACGGCCAAGCGAACGATGCAGGTCGCGCAGAAGCTGTACGAGGGCATCGAGCTCGGCGAAGACGGCGCCGTGGGGCTGATCACCTATATGCGGACGGACTCCACCCGGATGTCCGACGACGCCTTGACCATGGTTCGCGAGTACATCGTCGGGAAGTATGGCCCGGGCGAGGTGCCCGCCACGCCGAACATCTACAAGACCAAGAAGAGCGCGCAGGACGCCCATGAGGCCATCCGGCCCACCTCGATGGACTACCCCCCCGAGAAGGTGAAGGGCTATCTCACGGCTGAGCAGCAGAAGCTGTATGGCCTGATTTGGCAGCGGTTCGTGTCCTGCCAGATGAACCCGGCCATCTACGACGCGACCACGGTCGACATCAGCGTCGGCCCGCGCTTCGAGTTCCGCGCCACGGGCAGCGTCCTCCGATACCCCGGCTTCGAGGCCGTCTACCGCGAGCTCAAGGACGACGCGCAGGAGCGCGATCCCACGGCCGATCAAGACGAGGGCGATGCGCGCCTGCCGATCCTGGCTGTCGGCGACGCCCTCAAGCTGATCAAGCTGGCCGTCGACCAGAAGTTCACGAAGCCGCCGCCGCGTTTCACCGACGCCACGCTCGTCAAGGAGCTCGAGGAGAAGGGGATTGGTCGGCCCTCGACCTACGCCAGCATCGTGCAGGTCATCCTCGACAAGGAGTACGTCGACAAGGAGAAGAACGGGCGCTTCCGGCCGAGCCAGCTCGGCGAGGTCGTCACCGATCTGCTCGTCCAGCACTTCCCGGAGATCATGGACGTGGAGTTCACGGCCGCCATGGAAGGGCGCCTCGACCAGATCGAGGAGGGCACGTTCGACTGGAAGACGCTCCTCCAGGAGTTTTACGGCCCCTTCAAGCAGACGCTCGCGACCGCCAAGTTGAACATGAGGGACGTCAAGAGGGAGGAGATCCCCACCGACGTCGTCTGTGAGAAGTGCGGCACGCACACGATGGTCATCAAGTTCGGCAAGAACGGCCGCTTCCTTGGCTGCAGCGGCTACCCGGAGTGCAAGAGCACGAAGGAGTATCGCACCGCCGATGATGGCCAGATTGAGGTCGTGAAGGACGAGATGGCCGGCGTGAACTGCCCGGCCTGCAACGCCGACATGGTGATCAAGAACGGTCGCTTCGGGCGCTTCCTCGCCTGCTCGAAGTACCCCGAGTGCAAGACGACCCGACCGGTGGACATGGGCGTCGACTGCCCGAAGTGCAAGGCGGGTAAGCTCGTCGAGAAGCGCAGCAAGAAGGGCCAGACCTTCTACTCTTGCAGCACCTTCCCGGCCTGCGACTTCGCGACCTGGGACCGCCCGTTAGCCGAGAAGTGCCCGAGCTGCGAGCATCCGTTCCTCGTCGAGCGCCTCAAGACCGGGCGCGGCACCCGGGGCAAGCCCGTCGGGACCGTCTGCCCCCAGTGTGACTGGGTCAAGGTTGGCCTGTCCGTCCCCGAGGCGAGCTGAGCGCCGGCCGATGAGTCAAACGCCCGAGGTCACAGTTGTCGGCGCCGGACTCGCCGGGTGCGAGGTCGCCTTGCAACTCGCGCGTCGGGGCGTAAAGGTCCGCCTCATCGAGCAGAAGCCGCTGCGTCGCACGCCGGCCCAGACGTCGGACGCGATCTGTGAGCTCGTCTGCTCCAACAGCTTCCGCAGCGCGAACGTGCAAAACGCCATCGGCCTGCTCAAATGGGAGATGCGCCACGTCGGCAGCGCGGTCCTTCAGGCCGCCGACGCGAACGCCGTGCCCGCGGGGGACGCGCTCGCGGTCGATCGCGACCTCTTCTCGGCGGAGATGGAGCGTCTATGCGCCGCTGAGCCGAGCCTCGAGCGTGTCAGCGCGGTGGTCGAGTCTGTGCCCGAGGGCCTTTGCGTCATCGCCACCGGCCCCTTGACCGGCAGCGAGCTCGCCGCGGATCTCGCCCTACGCACGGGCCGAGACTCCATGTACTTCTACGACTCCATCGCGCCGATCATCGACGCCGAGTCGATCAACTGGGACATCGTCTGGCGGCAGAGTCGCTGGGACAAAGGCGAGAGCGCGGACTACGCGAATGTCCCCCTCAGCAAGGACGAGTACCACGCCTTCGTCACGGCCCTGGCCTCAGGCGAGAAGGTCCCGCCCCGAGCGTTCGAGGAGCCGAAGTACTTCGAGGGCTGCTTGCCCATCGAGGTGATGGTCGACCGCGGCCCCATGACCCTGGCTTTTGGGCCACTGAAGCCCGTGGGGCTGACGGATCCGCGCACGGGCCGGCGGAGCTTCGCGGTGGTGCAACTGCGCATGGAGAACTGCGAGGGCACGGCCTGGAACATGGTGGGTTTCCAGACGCGCCTGAAGTACCCCGAGCAGAAGCGAATCTTCACGTCGCTGCCGGGTCTCGAAAAGGCGGAGTTCCTGCGGTTTGGCAGCGTGCATCGGAACACCTACCTGCACGCGCCTTCGCTGCTCACCGATGACCTGCACCTCGTCGACTCACCCGACCTCTTCTTCGCCGGGCAGATCACCGGCGTTGAGGGCTATGTGGAGTCGACCGCGTGCGGGCTGCTCGTCGCCTGGCAGGTGCTCGCTCGCCTTCGTGGGGTGGAGTTGCCGGTGCTCCCCAAGACGACGGCGCTCGGCTCAATGAAGCGCCACCTTCGAGGTGAGGGCCTCTTGTCGGCCTACGCGCCGAGCAACCTGAACTTCAGCCTCTTCGAGCCGCTCCCAGAGGCCGGCAAGAGGTTATCTAAGGGCGACCGTCGCGCCGCCATGGCAGAGCGCGCCCAGACCGACCTCGCGGCCTACTGGTCTGAGGCCGAGGTTCGGCTTCGCTGAAAGTTTGAGCGAAGGTGTAAGTTCATGTAAGCACAGTGCTCATGGACCCACTCATCGCGTTCACCCGCTATCTCGAGACCGAAAAACGGTCAAGCCCCTTGACGGTCTCCGGCTATCGTCGGGATCTGAGCTTCTTCGTGGCGTACGTTCGGGAAGCCCTTGCCGACCGCTTCGACCCCGCGGTCATTACGAGAGACCACATCCGTGCCTACCTCCGCTCGCTGCACGAGGGAGACCTGGCCGCGACGACGATCCAGCGCCGCCTGGCCGCGGTCCGGGCCTTCTTCAAGTTCATGGTCAAGTCCGACCGCCTCGAGCACGATCCCTCGGCGAGGATAGCCAGCCCAAAGATCGGCAAGTCCTTGCCCCGGTTTCTATCCCCGGACGACGCCGCTCGGCTCGTGACCGCACCCGAGGGGGACTTGACCGAGGCCATCCGCGACCGGGCCGTCCTGGAGCTGACTTATGGCGCGGGGCTCCGGGTCAGCGAGGTGATCGGGCTGGACCTCGTCGACGTCGATCTCGACACGACGCTCGTTCGGGTCTTGGGCAAGGGTCGCAAGACGCGGATCGTCCCGATGGGGCGGCTCGCGGTCGACGCCGTTCGCGCCTGGCTCAATCATCGGTCGACCTTAACGACGCGCGACCAGCACCCGACCGCGCTTTTCCTTGGGGCCCGTGGGGGGCGGCTCTATGCGCGGGCGGTGCAACGAACGGTTGAGGCCCACCGCGCCGCGTGCGCCGAGAACGGAGCCACGCCTCACTGGCTGCGGCACGCCGCCGCGACGCATATGCTCGGGAGCGGCGCGGATCTTCGCGCCATTCAGGAACTGCTCGGGCACGCCTCGCTGCGCACCACCCAGCGGTATACCCACGTCGACGTCGAGACCCTCATGAAGGTCTACGACCGCGCTCACCCTCGGGCCCGGACGTCGGCCTGAGGCTTCTCACCGGGCCCCGCGCCCCGTATAAAGCGACGATGCAAATCGAGATTGAGAAGGCGGCGGTGCTCGTCGAAGCGCTGCCGTATATCCAGAGGTTCTCTGGCTGTACGTTTGTCATCAAATACGGTGGCCACGCGATGACCGATCCCGAGGCGGCCCGGAGCTTCGCGCGCGACGTCGTCCTGCTCCGCAGCATTGGCATCCGCGTCATCATCGTTCACGGCGGCGGCCCGCAGATTCAGGAGCTCCTCAAGAAGCTCGGCATCACCTCGACGTTTCGCGCCGGGCAGCGCGTGACGGACGACGCGACGATGGACGTCGTTCGGATGGTCCTCGTCGGGCGGGTGAATCAGGACGTCGTCTCGCTCCTCAATCAGGCCGGCGGGCGGGCGATGGGCCTCTCGGGCGCGGACGGGCAGCTCCTCCTGGGGCGCAAGCTCCTCGTCGGGGGTCAGGACGTCGGCCGGGTCGGGGAGATCGCCAAGGTCGACGTCGAGCAGCTCCTGGTGCTCACCCTCGCCGGTTACATCCCGGTGATCGCGCCCGTGGCCGTCGATGAGCTCGGCGCGCCCCTGAACGTGAACGCGGATCTGGCCGCCGGGGCCGTGGCCGCAGCGCTCGGCGCCGAGAAGCTGCTGCTCATGACCGATGTGCCCGGCGTCCGGGACGAGTCCGGTCAGGTCATGCCGACGCTCACGCGCGCCGAAGCGACGGCCCTCATCGAGAAAGGCGTCGCTGATGGCGGCATGATCCCGAAGCTGGAGTGCGCGCTGCACGGCCTCGAGGCGGGCGTCAAGAAGGTGCACATCATCGACGGGCGGCTCAGGCACGCGATGCTGCTCGAGATCTTCACCGACGGCGGCATCGGAACCCAGGTTGTCTAAGCGAGTGGAGGAGAGAACCCCATGATTCAAATCACCGAGAACCAGAGCGAGATCGTCGCTCGCGCCCGCCTGATCATGACGCCCAACTACCGCCCCCAGCCTGTGGTCTTCGTGCACGGGGAGGGGCCGTATCTCTACGATAAGGACGGGAAGAAGTACCTCGACTTCTCGGCGGGCATCGCGGTGAGCTGTCTGGGGCATGGTCACCCGGTCTTGACCAACGCCATCGCCGAGCAGGCCAAGAGCCTCCTGCACGTCAGCAACCTCTACTTCAACCAGGCTCAGATTGACTGCGCCGAGGCCTTGCTCGACGCCTCATTCGCCAAGCGGGTGTTCTTTTGTAACAGCGGTGCTGAGGCCAACGAGGCCGGCATGAAGATGGCCCGCCGCTATATGCGCCTCGTCCGCAAGGTCGACCGCTTCAAGTTCATCTGCACGATCAACAGCTTTCACGGGCGCACCTGGGCCGCCATCAGCGCGACCGGGCAGAGCCACTACCAAGAGGGCTTCGGGCCGCTCGTCCCGGGCTTCGTACACGTGCCTTACGGGGACGCGGCGGCCATCGAGGCGGCCATCGACGACGAGACGTGCGCGGTCCTCGTGGAGCCGATTCAGGGCGAAGGCGGCCTCATCGTTCCAGACGTGAGCTATCTAAAGGCCTTGCGCGAGATCTGCGATCGAAAGGGCGTCTTGCTCATGTTCGACGAGGTGCAGACGGGCGTGGGTCGGACGGGCAAGCTCTGGGCCTATGAGCACTCGGGCATCACGCCGGACCTCATGTCGATCGCCAAGGGGCTGGCCGGCGGGGTGCCCATCGGCGCGCTCCTGTGCACCGAGGAGGTCGCCAAGGGCTTTGCGCCGGGCGCCCACGCGAGCACCTTCGGGGGCAACCCGCTCGCCTGCCGCGCCGCGTCCACCGTGCTGCGGGTGATTCGGCAGGAGGGCCTCGTCGAGCACGTCGCCCGCGTCGGGCTTCACCTCAAAGAGCAGATCAACGCGCTGTCGTCGCGGGTGCCGGGCTGTACGGGCGCCCGGGGCCTCGGCTTGCTGGCGGGCCTCGGCGTCGATCCCAAGATCATCGATCGGACCGCGGTCATCGATCGCGCCCGCGAGTTGGGGCTGCTCCTGACCCAGGCGGGGCCCGACGCGCTGCGCCTCACGCCCCCGTTCATCGTCGGGCGACACCACATCGATGTGGCGGTCGACCTCCTGGAGCGGGCGCTGAAAGGGGAGGGCCAGACGTGAAGCGAGACCTCCTCGAGCTCGATGAACTCAGCCGCCCCGAGCTCCTGGGCCTCCTGCGCCGGACGGCCGAACTCAAGGCCATGCGGAGGCACGGGGGCCACTGCTTCACCCTGCGCGGCCGCACCCTCGCGATGGTCTTCGAGAAGGCCAGCACCCGGACGCGCGTGAGCTTCGACGTGGCGATGAATCAGCTCGGGGGACACGCGATCATGATGGCCGCCCGGGACATCCAGATCGGGCGAGGTGAGCCTATCGCGGACACGGCCCGGGTGCTCAGCCGCTACGTCGACGGCATCATGCTGCGGACCTACCAGCACGCAAACGTCGTCGAGCTCGCCCGCTGCGCGACGGTGCCGGTGGTCAACGGCCTCACCGATCTCGCGCACCCCTGCCAAGTCCTCGCCGATCTCTTCACTTGCCAGGAGCACTTCCCGGATCTCGGCGCGCTGAAGATCGCCTACGTCGGTGACGGCAACAATATGGCGAACTCGTGGATCAACGCGGCACGAGTCCTGGGCTTCGAGCTGTCCTTGGCCTGTCCGGAGGGCTACGACCCCCATGGCCCCACGTTCGAGGCCGCCCGTGAGGCCGGCGCTCGCTTGACGATGCACCGAGTCGCCAAGGACGCGGCGCGGGGTGCTCATGTCGTCAACACCGACGTCTGGGCGAGCATGGGGCAGGAGGAGGAGCAGGCCGTTCGGGCCGGGGTCTTCGCTCCGTTCCAGGTCAGCGCAGAGGTCATGGCGGTCGCCCGACCCGAGGCGATCTTTCTGCACTGCCTGCCCGCACATCGCGGCGAAGAGGTGAGCTCGGAGGTCATCGACGGGCCGCAGTCGCGGGTCTTCGATCAGGCGGAGAACCGCCTCCATGTCCAGAAGGCGATCCTCGAGTGGCTGCTCGGCGGACGCGAGCTTTGCTGAGCCTCTAGCCCTGGGAGGGCACGTCGAGCGCGGACTTCGGTTTCCGCGTCAGGCGCGCTCGCAGCAGGGTGACCCACCGCAGCGGAGGCGACCCCGCGTTCTTCCGGGCCATGAGCCATTGGTCAAGCAAGATGACCACCATGAACAAGAGCACGATGATGCTCTCGACGGTGTACTGCTCGTCGAACCAGCCGATCTTCAACTGCCAGACCTGGGTCGCGATGGCCATGACGATGAACAGGAGGACATGGCGCGAGTGCCATACGGCGATCGGCGCGAACAGCACGATGAAATTGTAGTAGTAGCAGGTGAGTTGGAAGAGCCCGACGATGAAGATCGTCGACGCCGCCGTGGCCTGCCAGGGCTCCTTGAAGAAGCGGCTCCAGACGCCGACGAGTGCGAGCAGGCCGACGAAGCCGGCGATCCAGATGGGCTTGCGCGACCGCAGGACCTCGTTGCGCTTGTCCTTCCAGCCGATAAATGGATCTTCGTTCGTCTCGTCCTTCATGCCCCGGGCCACGAAGCTGGGGTGCCAGGTGAGGATCGTCGGCAGGCCCATGTGGTTGGTCAGCGGCGTCTCCGTGTGCTTCAGCGAGTTCTTCAGGAACTCCCCATAGCTGTGCACGCCGCCCGCCACGTAGGCCCCGAGCGGGAGGAAGACGAGCGCTGAGGCCAACGCGCCGTAGATGACCGCGCGGTGGGCCGGAGCGAGCGCTTTGAGGCCCGTCGAGAGGCCGCCGAAGATCGCCTTGCCCTTGTGCTCACCCGAGCGGAACCGCTCACGCACCTTCATGCCGAGCCCGAGTGTGATCGTGATCGCCAGTCCCCCGAAGAGTGCGCCCGGGAAGACGCGGTCGAGCAGCGAGCACATGAGCGCGGCACCGCCGAGGAAGTACCGCTGCTTCTTCAGGAGGCAGACCCCGACGACCGCGTCCCACAACCAAGCGACCCGCCCATAGGAGCCGCCCGTCCAGTAGTAGGCCCAGGGATAACCGACGCCGAAGACGATGAGCGCGAGCGCCAAGACCTCGAGCCCGAAGGCCCAGCCAATGGCCAAGAACAACGTGAGATACAAGACGCCGTCGATGGCCGCGAGCCAGTAGATCTGTTGATCGTTGACCGGCCCGAGGTTGGCGAGCGTGCTCCCGAAGAGGTTCCAGACGGGGCTGGCGTTGTAGCCGTGATCGCGGAACATCTTGTCCCACCAGTCGGCGCCCATGTTCTTGCGGAAGTACTCGAGATCACTCCGAAATTCGGTCCACCGCTCGGGCGTGAATCGGTCGCGGCACCACTCGGGATGCGCGAAGACGTCGTCGGCGTCCTCGAGGTGGTTGTCGGCCAGATCGCGGATCTTGCGGGCCTTGACGACGTTCGTTCGACCGGCGTCGATCTCCGCCCACTGCGAGCAGTGGTAGAGGTTGGTATAGCGATTCTCGGCGAAGTATTTGGCGCCGGCGTAGTAGTGGAACGTGTCCCAGAAGTGGATGACCCGGCTGCCGTGAAAGGTGCCGAAGTTGGTCCAGGCGAACGCGCCGCCGAGGGCCAGGACGGAGAGCGCGACGATGCGGGTCAGGCGCATGACGTCGCGGCGCAGACGCCAACCGACGAGCGGGACCACGAGGGAGACGAGGCCGACGGGCACGGCG
This sequence comes from Myxococcales bacterium, assembly GCA_009692505.1. GTDB lineage: Bacteria > Myxococcota_A > Bradymonadia > UBA7976 > UBA1532 > SHZC01. The sequence goes on along the minus strand of SHZC01000105.1, from coordinate 2,387 downwards.
ACGTAGGTGATCCACGACAGCGAGGCGACAGACCGCACCATGACGGTGGCGTGCGCGACGATGAGCACGATGGAGACGAGGATCAGCGGCAGGCGCAGACGCTCGAACGTGTCTCGGACCTGAGGCCAGAAGTACACGCAGGCCGAGAGCAGCCCTACGCCCAAAAGCACGGTCCCAATCTCGGCGTCGCCGCGGAACCCCAGGATCACGAACTTCTCGACCGCACCCGGGAACCCCGCGTCGTGGTTGCCCTTCAGGAGCCTTGAGCCAAGCACCACCGCGTAGCGCAGAAGGATCGTCAAGGCGAGGCCGACGCCCAACGCCGGGATCAGGGGATGGGTTGTGGGGTCAACTGCGGAGGCCTCACCCGCCGCGCGTCGACGGCCGAGTTGGATCCGGAGAAAGAAGAACGCGACGAGGGCCAGGAGCCCCATGTCGATCTTGGCGTTGGCGTACTTCTTGTTGCGCTCCTGCGTCTCGTCCTTGAAGACCCCCTTGCGGGTCGTGAGCACCGGCGGAAAGGGCTGAGGCTTCTCACAGAAGACTTGAACCTCGCCGACGCTGTACGAGGCGTCTCCCTTGGCCGCGCCGATTTTCAGGTATCGGCCCTTCCCGTCGAGGCTGTCGATGACGCGGGTCCGCATGCCGGCGCCGGTCACGCTCGGGGCGGTCCAGAGGGGCCGCCAGGTGCGCGCGTCGTCGGAGATCTCGATGGGGTATTCGTCGTTATTGTCGCCCTGGAGGGTGAGCGCCCGAATCGAGAAGACGCGCCCGAGGTCGAAGTCGATGTGCCCCGCCGCCGTCGTGATCTCCACCGTGAGGTCGGTCTTCCAGCTGTCACCCTCGTCCGGGGCGGTCCCATCCGTGATCCGCTCCGAGTTGTTGGCATACTCCCAGAACTTCGCGCGCTTCTTGGAGAGGAGGTTGCCCGTCGGACACGCGGAATCCACAGGAGCGACGCTCGCGGGCGAAGACGACGGAACGGCTGCGGACGGGGGGACGGACGGGGGGACGGTCGTGGCGGGCGTGGACGGCGGCTCCGAGGGAGGGGACTGCGCCCCTGCGGGAGCGGCACCTCCGGCGAACGCGAGGACCATCGCCGCGAACAGGGCCACAGGCAAGGCATGAGACATACAGGGAGTGCGCGGCTTCATATGTGGCCGCGCCTTGTATCGGATTCGACGGGGGCAATCCATGGTCTGAGCCTCTCGGCGTCGTGTAGAATATTGTCGGACGCCCAGATCCGTTCTATACACGCGAGGAGAATCATTGAGGAAAATGGAGCATCTGCGCGTGATGTTCAGGGCCGTTCAATGAGCATGGCCGGGCACCTCGGGGCTTGGGACGACCGGCCTTGTCGCCGCGCGGACGTAGACCTACGCACGGCCTCCCTGGACAGCCGCGCCGTCTTCCTTCTGACCCGCATCGACGGTTCGAGCACCATCGCCGATGTCTGCGAGATGAGCGGCCTGCCGAGCGCGGCCGCCGTCGAGGTTCTGCAGCAGCTGCTCACGTCGGGGCTCATCACCATCGAGAAGGCCCCCCCAAAGCGAGCGACACCGCAGGCGCGGCCGGTGGCCGGTGATCGACCCGAGGTGGCGCCCTCCCGCGCGGCCCCAAGCACCAGCGCCCAGCCCCCGAGCGCGAGCACCCACCTGGAGACCAGGCCCGCTCCAAGCGCCCTCGGGCCGATGCGGGACGACGTCTTGTTCCTGCGGAAACACGGGCGGCTCGGCCATGTCCCGGCAGAGGCTTGGACTGCACCCGGCGAGGAGAAGTACGCCCGCTTCGAGTTCGACAAGCGCGAACTCCTCGAGGCGTGTGATCTCAGCATCGACCAGCGGCGTGACGTCCTGTTCCACTACCACAACGCCGACAACCTCGATCACTTCGAGCTGCTCGGCATCGAGCCCACCGACGACCGCAAGGATCTGCGTCTGGGCTACTTTGCGTTCTCCAAGCGATTCCATCCCGACGCCTACTTTCGCCTCGACACGGGCCAGTTCGGGGCGCGTCTCTTACACGTCTTCAAGCTCGGCACCGAGATCCACGACCGGCTGCAGGGCGATGACAAGCTCCGCGAGGCCTACGCCCGGGTCGTCCTCGCGCGCAATGCCCGAGCCAGCGAGCTCCTCGAGGCCGAGCGTGCGCGCCAAGCCGCCGAGCTTGTGCGCCAAGCCGCCGAGCTTGCGACCTACCAGCAGGCCTCCGCCGACGCGAACAAGGCGGAGCTCCAGTCGCGCCTGGAGGCCACTCGAAACGCCCGCCGAAGCCGGACGGACGCCAACCCGATGGCCGCTCGCCTCGACAAGGGTGAGCAGTACTATCTCGACGGCATGAAGCTGTATCAGCAGGAGAAGTTCCTTCAGGCGGCGAGCACGCTGCAG
>SHZC01000104.1 GCA_009692505.1 Myxococcales bacterium | reverse complement strand
GATCGTCGTAGACGGGATCGGCGTAGAGGTGGTCGTCATGGCTCGAGGCGCTCGAGGCGCTCGGGGCGCTCGACGCCGTCGTGGTGCTCTTTGCGGTCCGCGCTCGGCCGGTGGCCCACCCCGAAGCGAGGGGCGCAGGCCGGCTCGGGTCGCCGGTGACGTAGGGCTCGACGTGCGCTGCCGGGACCTCGGCGATGAATCGGCTCGGCCCCGCCGGTCGAGTCTCGCCGAAGGTGCGCCGCTCTCGGCAGAACGTCAGGAAGAGGCGGCGGCGCGCGCGCGTGGCGGCGACGTAGAACAGCCGTCGCTCCTCCTCGACCACCTCCGCTGCGACCTCGCCCGACCGCTCCCCTCGTCGACTCGGAAAGAGCCCCTCCTCGACCCCGACGACAAAGACCACGGGAAACTCGAGGCCCTTGGCCGCGTGAATGGTCGTCATCGACACGGCCCCGCCGCTCGTATCCAGGCCATCGGCGTCGGAGACGAGGCGCACCTGCTCAAGCCACTCCGTCAGGCCCGAGCCCGGATGTGCTTCGAGGTGGCTGTGCAGGGCGTCTATGAGCCGCTGGATGTTGTCGAGGCGCGCCGCGTTCTCGCTCGCCTTCGTGGTGGAGAGCCCGAGGGCCCGACAGAGCGGCTCGAGCACGGTGAGCAAGGCCTGTATGGGCTCGACGGCCGCGGTCGCCCGCGCCTGCTCGATGTCGTCAATCAGCTTGACCAATGCCAGCCGAGCCGGCTTCTTGAGGGCGCTTGTGCGGGTCAGCCGTCCGGCCGCCTCGAGCATGGAACAGCCGAGCTGCGCGCCGGAGGTCGTCAGCGCGTCAAGGGTCGTAGCACCGATGCCTCTGGGGGGGGAGCTGACCGCGCGCCTGAGGGCGACGTCGTCGTCTCTGTTGGCGAGCAAACGAGCCCAGGACAAGGCGTCGCGCACCTCGGCCCGCTCGTAGAAGGAGCGGCCCCGCACGAGGACGTAGGGCAGGCGCTCGGCCCGGAGCGCGTCTTCGAGGTCCAAAGACAAGGCGTTGTTTCGAAAGAGGATCGCGCAATCGGCGAACGAAAATCCCTCTTCGCGGCAGAGGCTCCTGATTCGGGACGCCACGAAGCGGGCCTCGTCCCGAGCCTGTGGATACCCCCTGATCTCCAGCCGATGCCCGGCCCCCTCGGACGTGCGCAGGGTCTTGCCGAGCCGGATCGAGTTCTGGGCGATCACGGCGTTCGCGGCGTCGAGGATGTGCCCGGTGCTCCGATAGTTCTCCTCGAGCCGAATCGTCCTCGCGCCCGACCAGACCTCCGCGAATCGAAGGATGTTCTCGACCCGCGCGCCTCGCCAGCCGTAGATCGCCTGATCGTCGTCGCCGACCACGCAGAGATCAGGGCTCGACGACGGGGGCGCGAAGGCGTCCAAGGCCAAGAGCTGCGCGCCGTTTGTGTCCTGATATTCATCGACGAGCAGATGGGGCCATCGCTCTCGGAACGACGCCGCGAGTGGGGGGTCATCGCGTAAGACCTCGGCGGGCCGCAAGACGAGGTCGCCAAAGTCGAAGGCGTTCGCGCGCCGAAGGAGCCGCTCATAGACCTCCCCCACTTGCCCCCCTCCCCCGCTGAGGAGCTCCGGCGGCAGGCGGTGGGGCAGGAGCTCGACACCCTCGCCCTTGGCAGCGTCGATCACGTCACAGACCTCACGCGCCCACGAGGGCTGCTGGCCCAGGCCCAGCTCGGTGAGGGCTCGTTTGACCAAGGCGAGCTGGTCGTCGTCGTCATAAATCACGAAGTCCGGTCGACGCCCCAGACGGGTCGCGAAGCGTCGCAGGAGCCGCGCACCCAGCGCGTGAAACGTAGAGATGGTCGTCTGGAGGGCGACCCCTTCACCGAGCTTTGCGGCGACCCGCGAGCGCATCTCAAGGGCCGCCTTATTGGTGAAGGTGAGCGCGAGGATCGAGTCGGCCGCGGCACCCTCCTCGATGAGGTCCACGATGCGAGCCGTGACGACGCGGGTCTTGCCCGTGCCCGCCCCCGCGAGCACCAGCAGCGGGCCCCCACGATGTTTGACCGCCTCGCGCTGGGCCCGATTCAGGCCGTCGAGCACCGAGGGGGGGTCGAATTTCGACGATGACTCCACAAGCCCGCGCTATTCGACCGTGACGCTCTTCGCCAGGTTTCGCGGCTGATCGACGTCGGTGCCCTTCAGATCAGCGACATAGTAGGCGAGCAGTTGCAGCGGCAAAGTCGTGACGAACGGCTGGAGCCAATCGGGGGCATCGGGCACCTCGATGCGGTCGTCGATCATGGCGTCCAGGGAGTGGTCACCGGCGGTCACGAGCGCCACGATCCGCCCACCCCTCGCCTTGACCTGCTGGAGGTTCGACGCCGTCTTGTCGAAGTGGCTGCCGCGCGGCGTGATGACGACGACCGTCATGTCCTCGTCGATGAGCGCGATCGGGCCATGTTTCATCTCACCCGCCGCGTAGCCCTCGGCGTGGATGTAGCTGATCTCCTTGAGCTTGAGCGCGCCTTCGAGCGCGATGGGATAGTTATTACCCCGACCCAGGAAGATCACATCGCGGGCACCCATGTACTTGCGCGCGATCCGCTCAATCTCGGGCGCGCAGGCCAGTTGCTGCTCGATGATACCCGGCAGCTCGACGAGCGCCTGCAACCGAGCGCGGGCCGCCTCGACGGAGAGGTGCCCCCGACTCTGGCCGAGGTAGACCGCCAGGAGGTGGAACGCCAGCATCTGCGTGACGAACGCTTTGGTGCTCGCGACCCCAATCTCCGGGCCGGCGTGGGTATAGATCAGGTCGTCGGACGCCCGCGCGACGCTGCTGTCGATGACGTTGCAGATGGACAGGACACGCGCGCCCCGCGCCTTCGCTTCTTTCAGGGCGGCCAGGGTGTCGGCCGTCTCACCGGACTGGCTGACGGCCACAAAGAGCGTGCGACTCGTGATCACCGGATCGCGGTATCGAAACTCGCTGGCCAGATCGACCTCGACCGGGACGCGGGCCGTCGACTCAATGAGGAACTTGCCCACGAGGCCGGCGTGCCAGGCGGTCCCGCACGCGCAAATGACGATGCGGTCGATCGCCTGCGTCGCCTCCGCGCTGAGGTGAACGTCCTCGAGGTGGACCGATCCCTTCGGCAGCGAGACCCGACCCCGAAGCGTGTCCACCATGGCCCGAGGCTGCTCGAAGATCTCCTTGAGCATGAAGTGCTTGAAGCCGCCCTTCTCGGCCTGAGACGGCGTCCAGGAGATGTGCCTGACCTCGCGGTGCACCGGCTCGCCTTCGAGGTCCACGATGCGATGGCCATCGCGGGTCAGCTCGGCGAGCTCGCCTTCGTAGAGGAAGACGATCCGCCGCGTATAGGAGAGCAAGGCCGGGACGTCGCTGGCCAGGAAGTACTCGCCGTCGCCGATCCCGATGATGAGCGGACTGGCGTTCTTGGCAGCGATGATGCGGTCAGGTTCGGTCGTTGACGTGACGGCGATCGCGTAGCTGCCGGAGATGTCGCCGAGGACCTTTCGCACGGCGTTGAGAAGGGAGGCACCGGCGTCCACCCCTTCGCGAATCGCGTGGCTGAAGATCTCCGTGTCCGTCTCGCTTCGGAACTGGTGACCCCTCGCCGTCAGCGCGCTCCGCAAGTCGAGGTGGTTCTCGACGATGCCGTTGTGCACGACTGTGATGGGGCCCGCGGAGTGCGGATGCGCGTTCTCCTCTGAGGGGCGACCGTGCGTGGCCCAGCGGGTGTGCCCGATGCCGAGGTGGCCGCGAACCGGGTGCTCGGCGAGGACGGCCGCGAGGTTCGCGAGCTTGCCCACCGACCGGACGACCCGCGTCTCGCCCGCTGCAGTGATGGCCACGCCCGCCGAGTCGTACCCACGGTACTCGAGGCGCTCAAGCCCGTTGAGCAAGACCTCGGACGCTTCACGCGGTCCGATATAACCAACGATTCCGCACATGGCGCCTCCTCCTCATCGTTTCCGCTTGACCCAGCCCTCGATGGTCCGCCGGGGTGCGCGGGTGATGGCCAAGGCACCGGGCGGCACGTCCTCGCAGACGGTCGTTCCCGCGCCCACATACGCGCCCTCCCCCACCTCGACCGGCGCGACGAGCTGCGTATCCGAGCCGATGAACGCGCCCGCGCCGATGACCGTGCGGTGCTTCTTCGTCCCGTCGTAATTGCAGGTGATCGTGCCCGCCCCGATGTTCGCTCGCGCCCCAATGGTCGCGTCCCCGAGATAGCTGAGGTGGCTGGCCTTCGCGCCTTCCCCGAGCTCGGTCTTCTTCGTCTCGACAAAGTTCCCGACCTTGGCGTTCTCCCGAAGGATCGTGCCCTCTCGGAGGCGGGCAAATGGACCGACTTGGCAACCGGTCTCGATGATCGTCGAATCGATGTGGCTGTACGCAAACACGCTGACGGCGTCCCCGACCACGGTGTCCGTCAGCCTCGACCCCTGGTCGATTCGACACGCCGCGCCAATGCGGGTGGCGCCGAGCAAGCTGACATCGGGCTCCAGCACCGTGTCGGGGCCGACCATCACCCCGTCGTGAAGATACGTCCGCTCGGGACAGAGCATCGTCACGCCCGAGCGCATGAGCGCCCGCCGGAGCGTGCCCTGCATCCGGGTCTCGGCCATCGACAGCTCGAGCCGGTCGTTGACGCCCAGGACGTCGTGGGCCGCGTCGCCCTTCAAGGGGATCGTGCCGACCTGCATCCCCTTGCCGCTCGCCCGTGCGACGAGGTCCGTCAAGTAATACTCGCCCTGCGCGTTGTCCCGCCCGAGCGTCTTGAGGGTCTCGGTGAGGAGCGTGGAGTCGATGCAATACAGGCCGGCGTTGACCTCGCGGAGCTGCCGCTCTTCGGGCGTCGCATCGCGAAACTCGACGATGCGCAACGGCAACGACGTGGTCGCATCACGAACCACTCGACCGTACTCCCCCGCGTCGTCAGGCAGCATAGATACGAAGCGTAGGGCCATGGGCATCGCCAGCAAGTTCGTCAGGAGCGAAACCTGAAGGTTGGGCACGTCGCCCGACAAGATGAGCACGTCCCCGACGAAGTCCCCGAGCGTCGGCAGGGCACAGGAGACGGCATGCGCGGTGCCGAGCGGCTGGTCTTGGACCGCCAACTCCACCGGGTCGTTCGGGAACGCCTGTTCCAGGGCATCGGCGACCTGCTTGCGCTGATGCCCGACGACGACGATGACCCGCGTCGCACCGGCCAGGAGCGCGGCCCGCACGGGGTAGCAGATCATGGGTCGACCGGCGACGGGATGAAGAACCTTGACGAGCTCAGAGCGCATCCGAGTGCCTAGACCCGCGGCCATGATGATGGCGGCGCACGGACGCGGGAGCTCGGGAGCAGAGGTCTCGTTTTTCTCGGGCGTCGACACGCGGTGGGTCTCCAGTGCGATTGTTCTCGGGCGATTGGCCACTCGGGTGATGAGCCTCGAAGCGAGTCGTCCACACCTAGTCGGCAGCGGTCCCGACTGTCAATCGCCCGGTTGCCGTCGCGGCTCGCCTGTGCCCAACTCGCGACGATGTGCCCCCACCAGATTGAACGCCCGCGATCGCTTGTGGGCTCGCCGGACGCGGACGCGGTGTCGGCCCGGCTGGAGCGCATCGCGGCGGCGGGGATCGCGCTTGAGGGCCTCGCGACCCTGGACGTCTTGAGCCTGGTGCTCGCGAACGCCAGATACCTCTGCGGCTTCCTGGTGCGTGAGCCCGCGGCGATTGAGGTCATTCGCTCGCGAGAGGCTCTGCACCGGCCGCTGGGTCGGGACCGCCTTCACGAGTGGTTCGAGGCGGCACTGGGTGAACGCACGGACGAGGCCTCAGTGGGCGTCGCGCTGCGCCGGATGAAGTACCGGGCGTATCTTGAGATCACCGCCAAAGACGTCGCGCTCGGTCTGCCCGTCGCGGAGACCTGCGCCGATCTGAGCAGGGTCGCCGAGGTCGCCGTCGACCTGGCGGTGAAGTACGCGCGCGGCCTCGTCAGCGAGCGATACGGCGAGGCATTGGATCGCGACGGTCGGCCCATCGAGTTCGTCGTTATGGGCATGGGTAAGCTCGGCGGCCGAGAGCTGAACTACAGCTCGGACATCGACCTGATTCACTTCTACGCGACGGACGACGGCACGGCGGGTCCGCTGACGGTTCATCAACACTTCGCGCGGGTCTGCGAGGCCATCACCCGGCTCATCGGCGCGGTCACCGACGAAGGCTTCGTCTTTCGGGTCGATCTGGACCTCCGGCCCGAGGGTCGAGGGGGGCCGTCGTGTAACGCGCTCGCCAGCGCCGAGGCCTACTACGAGAGCTGGGGCCGCACCTGGGAGCGCGTCGCGTGGCTCAGAGCTCGACCGATCGCTGGGGACCTCGACCTCGGTCGGCGCGTGCTTGAGGCGCTGCGCCCGTGGATCTATCGGCGCTCCATCGACTTCGGGACGCTCGACGCCATCGCAGGCATGAGAGACGCCATCCTCCGCAAACGTCAGGCCGGACCCTCGGCGCAGCGCGTCGACGTGAAGCTCGACCGCGGCGGGATCCGGGCCGTCGAGTTCTGCGCGAACGCCCTGCAGCTGCTCTACGGGGGACGCGAGCCGCACCTTCGTGACCCCTCCACCCTCGGCGCGCTCCGGCGGCTACAGGCGGCCGGGCGAATCGAGGCGCGCGACGCGTTGAGCCTGACGGACGCCTACGTCTTCCTCCGAAGGGTCGAGCATCGCCTGCAGATGGAGGACGAGCGCCAGACTCAGGTCCTCCCGCAGGGGGCCGCGCTCGAGGCTATCGCCCGCCGACTGGGCTATGCCGGTCCCGAGGCGGCCAGTCGGCTTCTCGTCGCGCTCGAAGGCCATCGCACGCGGGTGGCTGCGCTCTTCGATGCCCTCTTCGCGCCCGAAGGCCGGGAGCAAGGTGATCCCCTGGGCACCGTCCTGCCCGAGGCGCAGGCACTCGTCTCTCCCGAGTGCACCGCGAGCGAGCGAGTGGCGGTCTTCGCCCAACTCGGCTTCCGGGACCCGGCGCAGGCGGCACATCTCCTGTCCGTCGCGGGCCCACGCAGCCCCCTGTCGGTTCGTGCGGAGCCCGATCTCGCCCCCCTCGGAGGTCAGTGGCTCTCGGAGATCCTTCGCTCTTCGAACCCCGAGCGGACCCTCACGCACTTCACGGACTTCTTCGCCGGCCGAGGCATGAGACCGGCTTACGCCCACGCTTTGTCGAGCCAGAGCCATGTCCGACGCCTGCTCGGGAACGTCTTCGCCCAGAGCGACTTCCTCAGTCGGCTCATCCTGCGTCTGCCCAGCGCGCTGGAGATCCTCTTCGAGCCCCGCTTCGAGGCGACCGCGACCGAGGAGATCGACCGAGCGCTCTCGGAGCTCCCGCCGTCGGCCTCGACCGAAGAGGTCGCCACGTGTCTCGCCATCGCGAAGCAGCGCGCAACCCTCCGAGTGGGCATAGGCGACCTCTCGACCGTCTACACACCCGCCGTCGTCGAAGAGCGCCTCACCGCGCTCGCCGAGGCCACCCTTGGCGCGGCGGTGAACCACGTCGTCGAGGGTCTGAGGGCACGCGGGCTGACCGTGCCGCCGTTCGCGCTCTTGGGTCTCGGCAAGCTCGGCGGCCGCGAGATGAGCTATGGCAGCGATCTGGACCTCCTCCTCCTCTTCGACGGGCGTGGCCTCACCGAGCCCCAAGCCTCCGAGGCACGGGAGGTCTGCACCCGACTCTGCCAGCGGGTCATCTCGCTCCTGTCCCTGCCCACGCCGGCGGGCAGCGCCTACAACGTCGATACGCGGCTCCGGCCGGGCGGCGTGCAGGGGCTGCTCGTCACGAGTTGGGAGACCTTCGTCAGACACCACGAGACTCACGCTGGGGCCTGGGAGCGGATGGCCCTCGTTCGCGCGCGCCCGCTGCTCGGCGACCAGGACTTCCTCGCGGTCGTCGGACCTGGGCTCGAACGCCTCACCTACGAGCGGCCGCTCCCCCTCGATCTGCGCCAGGAGATGCTGCGCCTCCGGCTCCGGATGGAGGTGGAGATCGCCCGCGAGACGCGAGATCGCCTGAACCTCAAGACGGGCCGTGGTGGCCTGGTCGACGTGGAGTTCATCACGCAGGCGGCGCAGCTCACGGCCGGCGCCGTCTTGACCTCCGTGCGTTCGCCGAGGACCGAGGACGCGCTCCTGGCCTTGGCGCGGACGGACGCGCTGCCCGACGCCCTGGAGCTTCGGGACCACCACCGCTTCCTCAGGCGGCTCGAGCATCGGCTGCGAATCGTGCACGGCAAGGCGGACGCGCAGCTTCGCCCCGAGACACCCGAGCTTGACGCGCTCGCGCTGGCCCTCGGGTACGCGCGGGGACCCCTCGCGGCCGGGGCACGAGCGGCCGGCGAGAACTTGCGACTAGACTACCGCCGCGTGACCGGCGACATTCGCCGCCGATTCCTCGACTACTTTCAACCCGCCTCTACAGGGGCCGGAGACAAAAATGGAAATGACGGCTGACAAGGTTTGGATGGACGGCGAGCTCGTCGATTACGAGAAGGCCACCGTTCACGTCCTCACCCATACGCTGCACTACGGCTACGGCGCCTTTGAAGGCATCCGCGCCTATAAGCGAGAGGACGGCTCGAGCCACGTATTCAGGCTCGAGGAGCATCTTGAGCGGCTCTTCGAGAGCGCGCACATCATCGGGCTGGAGATCCCTTTCACGATTCACGAGCTCATCGACGCGAGCGTCCTGACCTTGCAGGCCAACCGCTTCGCCGAGGGGTACCTACGACCGCTCGTCTTCCTCGGGAGCGAGGCCATGGGGCTCGGCGCGATGAACAACCGGGTGCGGGTCGCCATCGCCACCTGGAAGTGGGGCGCGTACCTCGGGGAAGACGGCCTGAAGAACGGCATTCGCGCGAAGATCAGCAGCTTCGGCCGACTGCACCCCAACGTGAACATGGTGAAGGGCAAGATTTGCGGCCAGTATGTCAACAGTGTCATAGCCAAGCGGGAGGCTCTAAAGGCCGGCTACGACGAGGCCATCATGCTGGATACGAACGGCCACGTATCTGAGGGCACCGGCGAGAATCTCTTTATGGTGAAACGCGGCACCATCATCACGGCGCCTTTTGGATCGAGCATTCTGGGCGGCATCACGCGCGACACGGTTCTCCAGCTTGCGCGGGACCGGGGCGTGGCCGTGCACGAGCGACTGTTCACGCGGGATGAGCTCTACTGCGCCGACGAGGTCTTCCTCTCGGGCACGGCGGCTGAGATCACGCCCGTAAGGGAGATCGATGACCGGCGCGTGGGTACGGGTCGACCCGGTGAGGTCTCCCGGCTCATCTCGCGCGACTTCTTCGATATCGTGCGCGGCTCGACGAGTGGGCATCCCGAGTGGCGCCACGGCTACACGGTCCACCCCTGACACCGGGGTCAGGGTCGCGAGAAGCCTTGGGGTCAACGGCGAGCGGTTTGGGTGACAGAAGTGCCCATCGCAGGCCGTCTTGCGCCTGGAGACCGACCTTCGAATCCGGGCGGCATGACCTTGGCAGAGGTGGATCTGCGTTCACCCCACGCTGCCATGTCCAGGAGAGCCACCGATGGAACCCGAGCTGATTCGTGCGTTGGAGAGCCACCGAGCCCGAACTGAGGCGCGGAAGCTCCCGCTTGAGCTGAGCGATCGGGTGCTTTTGCCGTGGATTTATCACGACAATATGCTTGAGGGAGAGATGTTCGGGCCGCAGGAGATCGTCCAGGCACTCTCCTTCGCCGACGACAGCCTCGACCCCTACCTCCGCCCGTTGATGTGCCGAATTCGGCGTTATGCGGACACGATTCGGGCGGTCTGGTCGATGGGCGGCCAAGGGCCGGCGGCTGTCAGCATCGAGAACCTCAAGCGCATCAACCTTATGCTCAACCCAGATCCGGCCGATCGGGGCGGCCTGTATCGCCTAACCTCGCCGGTCCACCGGGACTACTTCCAGCGCATCTGCCCGGCCGACAAGGTCACTTACCACCTTCGCAAGCTCGTTGAGCAGATTGAGCTCGAGGCCGATACGGCACCCGATCCGATCGCGTTTGCTGCGGAGATTCACCATCGGCTGATGTTCATCTACCCCTTCCGCAAACACCCCGGGACGACGGCGCGGCTGTTTACGAATCTGCTGCTGCTCTCACGGGGTTACCCACCGGCGTTGGTCCCGGCGTTCATGCGGGCGGAGTATTACGACGCGGTCCATGCGACCGAACCCATCGAGCTCGCGCGGATGTACCGACGCGTCGTTCATGGCTTCCTGCGCGAGTCGAATCCCTCCAGAGGTCTCGCCGCGGTCGGCTTGTCCTGAGGGCAGCCGGCTCAGGGGGCCCAGAGTTCGTCGATCAGGGGCGCACCATCCACGAGGCAGTCCTTGCCCTTGAGCACCTCCGGCAACATTGCCGTGTCCAGGCGACCGGCCGTCTCGCGGTTGACGCGAAACCGGGCTCGGGGCTCTGCGGCGCGGGTCTGTTGGTACTTGCCCTTGGCGTCGGGGGTGACCGTCGTTGAAAGCTCGTAGAACTCGAGCGTGAGGGCGGCGACCTCAGGCGCGCTCGCGAAGAGTGCCGACGCCCCTCCACCTCGGGCGAGCCGGCCGACGAGCAACCATCGCAGGCCATCGCAGAGGATCTCGTCGCGGCGGGCGAGCGGCAGCGTCCGAAGGAACCGAATCCGGAGCGTCGCCGCCCCGTCGAGCGTCACGCCCTCGAAGGCCTCGCGTCGATCAGCTCGAGCCAGAAAGAGGCCGAGGTGTCGGTGGACGAGCGCGTCGAACTCACCGCTCTCAGGCTCGGACGTGGTCTTTGCTTCGACCTCTTCGGCCCGAAGTGAAGCGAGGGGTGAAGTCGCCATGACCGCGCCCAGAAAGAGGGCCTTTAGCCCGTGCCGGCCAAGCCACCGTCGCCGACCGCGCTCCAGCCAGCCTCTGCTCAACCTGCTCTCGTGCACGTATCGCCTCCGCAACGGACGACGTAGAGTAACACCGTGTCCACCCATCAGACTTGGATCCTGTGCGGGCTCCTCTGGATCGGCGCATACGTCCCCAGGGCGTCGGCCGAGACGACGGAGGAGCGGGCGTCCTTGAGGACCTTGGGCGGGGCCTTCGCTGGCGCGGGCATCACGATGGGTCGACTCAGCCTCGTGTCGGGGTCGGCGCTCGTTCGAACCCGCCTGACCGCCGTGCCTACGCTCGAAGCTGGACTCGAAGCGCACCCTCGGGAAGAGCTTGGCCTCTACGCTCGTTTAGGTGTGGGGCTTGGTGCCGATCTCGACGTCCCGAACACGGAGGCGACGCTGCAGTACAACGTGCATCAGCTCGCCGTCGGCACGCGCGCTCGCCTCTTCTTTGGCGAGCGTGCGGACGCCCCCTGCGCGACCCTGGGCCTCGGCTTGGTCGTCGTGAAGCAGGACGTGCAGGATCACAACCCCGCGCTCCTCGTCTCCAGCGTGGTCGGCGGACCCGCTCTGGACGGGGGGCTTCGGTGGCCGCTGCTCGACGCTCGAGTCGTAGTGGGGGCCAGGCTCAGGCTTGAGCTGCCGACGTTCGTGCGTGAGTCCCCCCGTGACTCCGGCGATCCGAGCTTCTACTTCGGCTATGGCGGCGACCTCGAGGTCGAGCTCGCCCTGATCGAGCCGCTGTGGCTGCGTGCCTTTGCCCGATACATCGACCGGACGATCGAGTTCGAAGGTGACGGAACGCGGGGCGCGGGCACACGCGGGGCAACGTCCCACGACCGCTTCCTGACCTCTGGTCTCACTGTTTTTTATCGGCTCTGAAACGGGCTGATCTGGCCGCGCTCAGTCGCCCCTCGGGCAGCAGACGTCTTGCACGTCGGCATCGGCGCACGGATCGTCGCTCTCCTCGCCGTAGTTTGGCGTGCAGTCGATGTCCTGGGGCCTCGGGTCGCCCTCGGCGTTCCACGCGATCCACGCGAGGAGCTTTCGATAGCTGCAGGCCGTGGCCGATTTGAAGCAGACGGGGTTGTGGTCAGCCGTGGCGGAGGCCGACGTAGGCAAGAGGTCGGCGATGAGCACGCTTTTTCCGGGGGCGTCGAGGTTGAGCTTCGCCTTGACGCCCAGGTAGTTGTCATCGAGGTCTTTGGCCTTCGGATCGACGACGACCTTGAGGTCCCCTTGCGCCGTCGCATGGCACGCGGCGTTCGCCGAGCAGCCGAGCTTCTCGAGGATGGGCTGGACCTGACTCGCGTAGTCATCTCGACGCGGTCTGACGAGGAACTGGGCCGTCTCAATCTCTCCGCAGCCCGGCAGGATCAGCGCGAGGGCGAGCGTGACGCAGTGGGGGGAATTCGGTGTGCGCATGGCGGAAGCTAGGGGATCTCGTCGGGCTGAACCTGGTTGAGGATGATGCCGAGCACGCGGTCCCGCCCGACGCGCATTACGGCCCGATGCACCTCCTCGATGGGCGTCGACTCGGCCCGCATCACGAAGAAGAGGCCGTCGACCTTCTGCTTGATGATCAGCGTGTCATCGGTCCCCAACACCGGCGGCGCGTCGATGATGACGAGATCGAAGGACTCGTGAAGCCGATTGAGAAAGACATCGAACTGCGGGGAGTTGAGCACTTCCAAGCTCGCTTCGTACAAGCCCCCGGTGTGCAGAACGTAGAGGTTCCGATTCTCAACCTTCTTCAAGGCGACATCGAGCGTGACGCGGCCGCTGAGCACATGGAGCAGCCCCGGGTCGCCATCGCCGACACGCATCAGGCGGCCCAGATCGGGCTTCCGGAGATTGAGATCGAGCAGCACGATCTTGAGCCAGGGGTTCTCGCTCATGACGAGGGCCAGATTGAGCGCCGCCGTCGTTCGACCCTCCCCCGCCCGACTGCTGGTCAGAGCGATGGACCGATACTGGAGCTTCTCCATGAAGCCCTCGACCTTGATCTTCAACAGTCGAAACTGGCTGAGCCCGGGGTGGTCCTTTTGACCGAGCGCGAGAATACCGGGCACGAAAGCCGAGGCGGGCAGATCAGGCGGCGCGTCGGCGAAGATGGACACGGGGCCGCTCGTCCGACTGCTGAGCGGGCGCGTTGAGCTCCCGGACCGGCCACCCTCGATGACCCCGTCGAACGAGGGCGCGCTCGAGGACGCCGGTGAGACGCTGGCGATGGCGTATCGTGCCGCCGCCAGGGACACCGATTTGTCGACGCTCAGGGCGGCACTGATGTCAAAGAGCTCGATGAACTGGTGGTCGGCCCCGACCATCGCCCCGACCATCGCGGTCGTGCCGTAGCCTTCCAAGGTCCGTTCATCCACCAAAGCCGAGTCCTCGGTGATGAAGAGAGCGGCCCGAGGGAGCGGGCCCTGGTGGTCTTCTTCGGACATTCGGTCAGCTCCCCTGCCCAAGGCTCCACGATGTCGGATTGAAGCTATAAGATGCCTCGCTCGCGGACAAGGCGATCACGGCCCCGGAAGCCGGGAACGCCAGGCTGCCATCAAGAGCTCTCGCTCCGTGTCGAGGTCCTCCTGGCACTTGACGGGGATGAAACGGGCCGCGAGGCCCGCTCTGGGCACGACGACGAAAGTCGACTCAAAGGTGCTCGTGAGCTCGCCAACGAGGCGCTCGAACTGAACTGCGGGTCGACCATCGACCTTCTTGTGAACCACGAACCAGGACAGGGGGGCCTCAGCCGCGAGTGCCCTCGACGAGAGCCAGAATGTGTTCGTATTGAACACCGGAATCGACGCCTGATCGAAGTCCTCCGGGAACCGGAAGGACTCCATGATCTGCACCCGGCCGTTCAGGAGTGCCGGCGCGCCGCCCGCGTCCCCTGCCCACTTCTCGACGACCTCGACGGTGATCTCCGATCCGGCTGATAAGTGCGCGCCGAGGAGCGCGGGACAAAGGGTCGCGACGACGTTGTCCACGTTGCTCAGGAGCAGGGTCTGGCCGCCTTCCTCGACGAATCGACCCAGAAGGCCAGAGGCGACGAGGCACGGGCCGACATCGCCATGGCCGGGGCCATACATCGAAGCTTGGCCGTCATCATCGAGGAAGACCGCGCCCTCCGGCGTGAGCCTTGCGGCCCAGAGCTGCTTGAAGCTGTGAATCCGCGCTCGCGGGTAGCCGAAGTAATCGTTCGCTTCGAGGTGCTCGCGTGTCCCTGCGTCCGTAGCCTCACTGTTCATCAGGAAGATGCGGGGCGGCTGTCCACCGACAGAGGTCGAGACCCGCAAGGCGTCTCGCAGCTTCAGCCCGAGGAACGACACGCCGTCCGCCACCTCGACGATGCCTTTGACGACGCCCCCAAAACGGGTCGCCATACCGCCATTCAAGACGAGGAGCGCGACCTGACTGTTGCGGATGGCCGAAGCCCCCCGCTCTTGATGCGTTGAGAGCTCCGTCGCCGACGGAGGCCATGACCGCAGGGCCTCGGCCGGAGGAATACCCACGGGTTCGTTCACCCGGTTTGAATCGACGCTCAACGCACCGTTCAGATAGGCCGCCCTCAGCCGCGTCCACAGCGCGGAGCCCGGGCCCTCCCGGTCGAGGCGGTCCGCGAGCTCCAGCCCGAACGGGGAGTCAGTCATCGGTGGGCGGCCGGTTCGCCGCGGAGACCTCCCGAGAGGGGACCTCCGCGACCTCTGCGGCGTCTTGACTCTGAGCCTGTCCCCGGAACCCGACCCCCACGAAGAACAACTCCACGCTCTCGGTGCGCGTGCCCTTGGGCTTGACGCGTTTGAGCGACTCGAAGTTCAGGCGGAACACCTCGGCCAGGCGAGGGATATCTTCACCCTCAAAAGCCTTACAGACGAGAGACCCCTTTGGGCGAAGCACGGTCTTGGCGACCTCGATCACCCGATGGCAGAGGTCCATCGAGCGCATATGGTCGGTGAAGCGGCTGCCGCTCGTCGATGGCGCCATGTCGCTGAGCACGACGTCGTAGGCCGGCCCCCCGTTGAGGAGAGTCTCGTGGGTGGCCTCAAAGATGTCGCCCACGATGCTCTGCGCGTTCGTTGGGAGGTGCACGGTGACCAGCCGCTGGTCGATGCCGAAGACCCGACCGCTGGGCCCGACCCGTCCGGCCGCGTATTGCATCCACGAGCCGGGCGCGCAGCCGAGATCGAGAACCCGAGCGCCTCGTCGAAGGAGCTTCAGCTTCTCGTCAATCTCCTGGAGCTTGTAGATGCTTCGCGCCGCGAAGCCCTCGCGCTTTGCCCGGTGAAAGAAATGGTCCTGTCGGTGGTCTGAGCGGTTTGCCACGCGGGGACCGTGCCTTAGGTTCCACTCCTCTTCAAGGGGCTGCCACGCACGGTGCCGCCGGTCCCGCTCGCCCGCAGCTTTTCGCGAAACTCGTGCCTCAGTTGTGAGCTCCGTCAACCGGTCTCCCTCGCGGAGGTCCGGGGGCAGGGAGGCGAGCGGCCAGTCGACGACCGTGTGATGGTCAATCGACTGAACGACCGCGAACGGCGGCTCGATGCGGTCCACGACGAAGGCGAGCGCGAGGATGGCCGCGATCATTGGAAGACGCCGTCTTTGTACCTATGAACGTTTCGACCGGCGGCGATGAGCACGCCCTCGAGCGCGACGCCGACGAGCCGCGCAGCTTGAACGAGGCGAAGTGCTGCGGCTTGCTCACCGGCGGTCGGCGGCCCGGGCGGACGGACGGAGACCACGAAACACCGCCCCGGCCCGTCGGCGAGGATCTGGGCCATCACGGTCCCGGCGCGGGTCTTTGAGCCCAGCGGCGTGCCGAGCGTGAGCGGGGTTGTCCCGCCTGGCCGGTCGAGCTGATGGCAGACGAGGGCCGTTTGAGCCGCCGAAAACAGGCCCCGCACATGATTTCCCACCTGGGTCGAAAGCGCGTCTGCGTCGGGCGGAGTGGCCTGCGCAGGGGCCTTGGCGGGGTTGCGCCGGCCCAATTCAAGGGCCGCGGCGATGCGAGCGATCTTGACCGGCCCCACGCCGGGGATCTCGCCGAGCTCGTCGGCGGACCGGTCTCGAAGCGGCGAGGCCCGCTCCAGGATTCGGTGAGCCAAGCCTAAGGCGTCCTCGGTGCTCCCACGGCCCGTGCCCAAGACGACGGCGAGGAGCTCGACATCGCTGAGCGCGAGCGGCCCCTCCCGGAGCAGACGCTCCCTGGGGCGATCTTCAACTGCCAAATCACGTAATCGAATGACCACTTCGTTTCCTCCTCGGGTTGGGATGAAACGAAGGGATTGCAGCGAACGGGCCGCAGCGCGCCAGAGTCGATTTGTCTTTGATTTCAACGACTTCGGCTTGTTGAAGAGCCGCGAAGGGCGTCCAGATTCCGGACACCCGTCCAGTATCGCTACACGTCGACTGTACGGCTCTACTCGACCTCGTTGCGGCTAAAAATGCCCGCACCGCCCACAACGCCGCCGGTGGGAGAGCCCACCCCGACGCGCTCGAACGTGGAGAAGACGTTGTTGTCGTCGCAGTTCAAGTTGCCATGGGCGCGCGCCGTGAAGCTTGAGCTCACGCCGACGCCCGTCGAGACGTAGTTGTACCAAAAGTAGTGCGGGTCATCGACGCCGAAGCTCAGAGCCTGCCAGGTGACGTGGTCCCAAGCGTCCCGCTCGTTCTCCGGCAGACACTTATCGACGACTGCCCCCCCGGAGGGCTGCCCACAGCAGGCGTTGCGCCCCGGGGTTTCACCCGGTGCCAGGTTGCCCTGCCCAGGGAATTGCATTGGGATGCGCGCGCCCAGACGGTTTGCGTGCTCGTTTTCGAAATACGTCACGCTTCCATCAAAGATCTTCCGGAGGTTCATCAAGGCCTCCGTCGTCTTCGAACGGCGGACGTACTTGACGAACGCTGGAATCGCGATGGCCGCCAAAATGCCCAAGATCGCGACGACGATCATCATCTCGATCAGGGTGAACCCCCGTCGTTTAATCTGCCTCCCGCTCATCTTCTCCACTCCTCCCCGCCCCCTCCGGACGGACCGGTTTTTACCGTTTGGGTCAGGTGACCTGCAAACGACGAACCCATGCCATGCGATCGCCGTGCCGAACCGCGCAGCCCGCCTGAATCTCCTCGAATTCAGCTAAACTCCCACGCATAGGCACCACCATACGATCCCCCTTGACGCTCGAACCTAGCAACCTTTTCGTGCATTGACAATTCGCGTCACACGCTAGATTTGCCGTCAAGCCGAAACGGTGGGCAAAAAAAAACCGACTCCGAAGAGCCGGTCTTGTTCAGACGGTGAGTCCCTGAGGGGTTACCACCAGAACGTCGCGCCCATGCCGCCAATCGGCGTGAGGATGTCGAGCGCCTTGCCTTCGGTCAAGCCGGGGGCGAAGACGCTGCCGAACTCGCCGACCATTTTGATCGCGATGCCGGTCTCGGCGTGCAGCGAGAAGTTCGTGATCGGGAACCAGTACACGCGCATCGGGATGTCGATGGCGATGCTCGTGCGGTCCTCTTCACCGGCCTTGTCCATGCCGAGCCGGAGGCGACCACCCGCCGTAAAGGCGGCCTGGGAGGCATGCAGCGCGTTGTAGTGAACGCCGGCATTGAACAGGATGGTCTTAACGGTATCGCCATCCTTGGGCATGAAAGCGTTGACGCCCAAGCCGGCCTCGATCGCCATGTTGGCCAAGCCGTAGTCGAACGCGAGTCCCGTGCCCGTGCTCGCGCCGCCCGTCGAGACGCTGAGACCCTTCTTGCCACCGAAGTTGTCCTCGGCCTGAGCCGCGCCCGCCGCGAACGTCGTCAGGGCCAACGCCATCGCACTCATGTGCAACTTCTTCATCCCGGTCTCCTTGGAATACTCGACCACCCGGACTCCGAGTGGCCGCTTGCGCTA